>JBJEBQ010000001.1:0-5866 GCA_051870215.1 Candidatus Cryptobacteroides sp.
TCGCATCAAAAAATGATGTTCACCGGTTCTCCTACAACATATAGGTCACGAGATTTCTATTCTTTGTCTGCCGGATGGTCAAACTCCGACTGGAACATAAGCCTGACGGCATACAATATCTTCAATTCCAACTGGAGCACCTCAGACCGCTATATTCAGTCTCCACTATATGCAGAACATCGAACAACCTATGGCACAAATTCCCATGCCAGATTGAACCTTTCGGTAACCTACACCTTCGGATACGGAAAGAAAGTTAAGCGCGGCAACGAAGTCGGAGAACAATCCGGCGCAAGTTCAGCAATTATGAAATAATCTCAAACCCTATTAGATGATGAAACTACTTCTGTTTTTACTTCCTCTCCTTGCACTTACGTTCAGTGCCTGCGATAATGACACCACGGACTATCCCGACACCAAACTGATCAAAGGGCAATGGCAATTAGTAGAGGGCGGGAGCAATGACAATCCGCTTATTTACCGTTTTACTACCGACGGCGAAAACACCTGGTCTTGGGGCGGACTCGTCACATATTACCTTTTGCCGGACGGAACAGCCGATTTCTATAAACGATATACCTGGCACGTTTCAGATCCTGCGAATGAAGAAGACGGGAATCCGCGTCTGGAACTCACTTGGTATGACGCTACCGACAGTGACAATCTATGGGATGCCACGGAATATTATATCGTAGTAAAACTGACACCGACGGAAATGTGGCTGAAACGTTATCAGACAGGTTTGCCCGAAGAAGTTAAGAAATTTATCCGCCGCGACGACCTCACGATTCCACCCATACACTTCGACAACTTATAAAGCAGGTCCTCCCATATAATAACCTCGGCAGTGATGTCGGGGTTTTCTTATGGAGTTGCGGCACCGCCGCCGCGCTTTTGTGTCATCGCCCCACAGGGTCGCTTTGGCGTTCAGCCAAAGAACTGCCCCGGAGCTTATAATCTCCGCCGTTCGGCTTCTTATCGCTTTAGCACTTTCGCAGGAAGAATCGCATAACTCGACTCATACAGCGAGCTTAGGCACCAACTATCCGTTGGATCTAAGCTCGCTTTTATATACGGTATCGTTCCGGCAACGGCGACCTCGATACTTTCTCCCTCTCCGTGTCGGGAGTATCGTAACGTACTATATTGCAACTGTGAGCATATAGCCGTATGCTCTCTGATTGACAATTGCAATGTTGGAATCGAGGCGCAATGCCTGACGAAGTTTGTGGATATATCCATGCATTGAATTGCGATTGGATGGTTCATCTCTTTGCCATATTGCGGTCATCATCGCGGAAGCGTCAACAGTTCGTCCGATATTGGCGGCAAGTAGTTCCAGCAGCCGGGCTTCGATATTGGATAATTCAATTTCGTGATTATCGATTATGAGTTTCTGAGTAGTTGTATCAAAAGTATAGCGGCCTATCTGATATACCGGAACTGAAAATTGTGTAGTCGAACGCAGCAATGCTTTCACACGTGCGATAAGTTCGCGCAATTCAAATGGCTTACGGAGATAATCGTTTGCACCAAGGTCAAACCCTTTTTCCACATCATCGATGCCGCTTTTCGCCGTCAGAAAAATTATCGGTATATCGACTGACTTACGACGGATGAGCCGTGCCATCTCGAAACCATCCATCTTTGGCATCATCACATCCGCAATAACAAGATCCGCACCCTCGGTTATAAACTTATTCAGACCCGAAGCTCCGTCGGCAGCCGTAGCGACATCATAGCCTTCTGCGCAAAGCGTATCGGCTACAATCAGAGACATATCGAGTTCATCCTCGACTAACAAAATTTTATTTTTCATCTTCGCCGAATATAATTGTGAATATCGTCCCATGCCCGACTTTGCTTTCCGCTTTTATACTGCATCCCATCTTATCGAGCATCTGTCGGGCATAATACAATCCAATACCATATCCATGTACGTCCTGAATGTTACCATGAGGAACACGATAGAAACGGTCGAAGATATATGGCAACGATTTTGACGGTATGCCAATGCCGTTGTCACTTATCTTAATCCTGTCCTTCAGACATTCAATCCCTATATCGACACTGTCGCCAGAATATTTGATTGCGTTGTCGATAATTGTGTTCAGAACATTGGCAAAATGTGTCCTGTCAACCTTGACAGTTACAGGAATGTTTGTCGGTCCGCTGACCGATATTCTGACAAGTTTCTCTTTGCGGAGTTGCTGGGTCTCGACTATTTCATGAACGAGAGGGAGCAGGTCAATATTCTCAATATTCAGTTTTATGGACTTTCGCCGTTCCATACTTATTGACAGAATACTCTCAACAAGTTCCTGAAGTTTACGCAATTGCTTCTGAGCTATTCCGAGATATGCCTTTCGCTTCTCGGCATCGTTTGCCGTATTGAAGTTAAGGAGTGAATCATTAGCCGCGTAAGCCACGGCAATAGGTGTTTTCAGTTCATGGGTCATATTGTTGACAAAATCATCTTTCATATCTTCTATTGTTCTCATCTTTCGGATTGTGTTCAGCAGATACCAGAATCCTATTGCAAATAAAACAATCAAAATGAACGATGTGATAATCACTCCTTGCATCTTATGGAAAATTTGGCTTGTCAGCGAGGATATATATGCCCGGTAAACAAAACCGTATACCGGCAATTCAAATATATCATAACTGTTCAAGTCAGCTTTGATGCCGGGATTATGGACTAATACATTCCCAAGCGTATCACATATTTCAACTCCTACAAAAGCCGGACGGATGCCCCTTATAGCCAAATGTTCGCTCAAAAGACTGTCATTGAGAGCCAAATTAACGTTTGAGCGTATGTCTATATCTGCATGCATCTGTCGGCTCATCTCCTTTAGCACTTGGTTGCCGTTTGCATTTTTTGTGTCAATAAGCCTGCCTTCAACGCGGTTGTTAAGCTGCTCTAACGAATCGCGGTTAAAGTTGGCAACATCTACCATATATAAAGTATACGCATCTTCCTTGCTGACACTGTTCAATGTCCTTAGCCAAAGTTCATCGACATCCATATCGATCATTGCCGAATGAATATCGCGCCGTACATCTTTTTCAATAGACCGATAGAGCGTTACAAGATATATCACATTGAGGGCAAACGTCATAAGGATTGCCGTGATGATTATTGATGTTGTTATCAGGAAGCGTTTCATATCGCAAAATTAGCAATTTTCAGCCATAAATCTGTGGCAGTTAAGACTAAATAAGGGAAGATTTTTGCCTGCCCGGATTTCCACGGCTAATTTTGCAGAGTAAAAAGCAACTATGGTTATGATAAAAATATATACAACTATTCTGATGGCACTGTCAGTATGTAGCAGCTTGTACGCTGAAACTATACTGACCGGTGCGGTCAGTAATAATCATGGTGAGCCATTAGATTATGCCAGCGTAATAGCCTCGCCCTGTGATGCGCCAAAGACTATACTGGCCTCAGCTTTTACTGATGAGACCGGCCACTTCAGGATGTCAGTAAAGAGCGACTGTGACAGCCTCATTCTTAAAGTATCAAGTCTGGAAATCGAGCCTACTCAGATCGTCGTTCCCAATCGTTCCGGCAACTATGACATTATTGTGGACCCACGGACTGTCGAGCTGAAAGAGGTTGTCGTAAAGTCCAAGAAAATCTATTCGCAAGGCGACACAATCAATTATAACGTAGCATCTTTTCTCTCATCATCCGACCAGTCCGTAGCCGACGTCCTTAGAAAGATGCCGGGAATTACTGTATCGGACGCAGGACAAATCTCATATCAAGGCAAGCCAATAAAGAACTTTTATATCGAGGGCCTTGACCTTATGAAAGGACATTACGGCATAGCCACCAACAACATTGACCCGAACAATATAGCCACCGTGCAGGTGTTGGAAAACCATCAGGACATCAAAGCTCTCAAAGGGCTGCGCCCCGAGGAACAGGCATCTATAAACCTGCGTCTCAAAGAGGGTGTCAAGGGCGTGTTCAACCTCATAGCCACAATTGGAGGCGGCTATGGCGACGAAGGGTTGTGGAACAACTCGGCAATCGCCACATATTTCCGACGCAGCAGTCAATTCCTCGCCACCTACAAGGGCAACAACACAGGCGAAGATTTGTCGCAGGAACTTTATTCTTTCGACAATGATTTTTCTCGTACAAGCAATATCTCTTCAATCTCCATGCCGTCGGCTCCAGGCATTGACAAACGCTTCTATTATTTCAACCACTCCCACAACGCCACATTCAACAATGTTTATCGTGTAGGAAAGTCAGGAGAGTTCGGAATAAACGCCGCTTATCTCAACGACCGCGATACTCGTAGTAACAGTTCATCGACCACAAATTTTCTTCCTGACGGAGGCCAGAATATTGTGGACGAGGTCATGCAGGGCACCGCACGTATGCAGAAAGCATACGGCGACCTTACATATCTGAACAATGGCGATGAGAATTATCTCAAGGAGCAACTGAAATTTGACTGGAGCAAAACTGACGCTTACAGCCGTATTCTTGCCGGAAACGATGGCATAGTGCAGATAGGGAGAACAGACACATACAGACTGCTCAATAAATTCCACATGACGCACCGTAATTCGGAGGACCGTGGATTTGAGATTTCATCACTTGTCAACATGGAAAAACGGCCTCATAGCCTTTCCGTCATCCCGAATCTGTTCCCGGAAATGATAACAGACGATATGTTATATCAGCACGTAGATTTCCGAAATATATCCGCTGAAAACAGCGTGGGATTATTGTCGGCTCTTAAAGTCGGCAACTTCACCCTGCACCCCTCGGCGATAGTCAACTATCATCACAATACGCTCGAAAGCAGCCTTGACGCGATGCGCAATGACCTTACGCTTGACTATCTCGATGCCGGTATCGGAGCCGAGATAATGTTCACTACCCGGAAGTTCCATGCTTCGCTCTATTTGCCGATGAAATACAGATTATTCCGGCTTAACAACAGACTTGACGGTATCATTACCGATAAAAACCGTTTCCGCGTGGAACCGTTATTAAACCTGACATATAAAATCAACAGCAGCCATAATCTTAACGCTTCCGCTTCGTTGAATTATATGACTCCTTCCATCGAGACATTATATTCAGGCTACATCCTAACCTCGTACCGCCAAATTTCGGCTTACGATGTTGCCGGACTATATGAGGGCATGAATCAACACTATGCGTTGAAGTATGATTTCAAAAACATCCTCTCAATGAGCTTCGCCGGAGCGGAAGTTTCATGGTACAGGCAGTCGCCCGAAGTTCTTTACGGTTCTTACTATGATGGCATAGTGCAGCATACCATAAGCCGGCACACATCGGAGAACAGCGATATGCTTTCGGCAAAGGTTCATGCGAGCCAGGGATTCGACTGGCGCCGTCTTAAAATCGGAGCTTCGGTTACATACTCCTATTATGACAGTCCGCTACTTGTCCAGGACGCGGTAGTGCGCTACACCGGCAACAGCTTTGGTGTCAACGCCGACATCAGCCTGACACCGTTCAAATGGCTTTCGGTGTCGTATCAGGGAAATTATTCGCAATCTGCTACGCAACAGAAAGGACAAGAGCGGTTCCCGTGGCTACGCACAGTAACCAATAAGGGCACTCTTGATTTTACATTTCCCGGAGGTGTTACTCTGACAGCTTCACTTTACCATTATTACAACAACTTCAACGACGGCGACCGTTCGTTCCTCCTTCTCAATGCAGAGGCGAAGTACACCATAAAGCGTTTCAGCTTTACGCTGTCATGCGACAATCTGCTCAACCGCAAGTCGTATTTATACTCCAGTCTGTCGGCTCTCACAGAGTCAAGGGCAATCTATAACATACGACCACGCAGTCTGTTAC
>JBJEBQ010000002.1:0-5824 GCA_051870215.1 Candidatus Cryptobacteroides sp.
CCATTCTGACGCACCTTTGAGGCTGTGCCAAAATTGGAAGTTTTGACACAGCCTCGCGAGTCTTTAGAGAGTGACGTCTCCTGCAATTTGTTTACTTCAACGTCGTGGTGTATTCGAGTGTGACGTCTCCGCCTTGAGATTCGAGATCGATATCGATATCGTCAGTTGTTAAGTACGGTAAATTATACTCATCAAAACCGTTGTACCCCAGTGATTTGTTGATACTGCTAACATATCTCATTGTATGATCCCACACGCCTTCTCCGGTGTAGGTAATTTCATACTCAAAATGATCATCGACCTGTTTGCGCCTGAGGGTGTATCTGCAAGCAATCTGGTGTTTGACAGAACCGTCAAGCAGTGTACGAAGCTTAATAGCCCAGTCGCCATCATCATTGTTCCAGTAGTCAACCCACTGTTTCGCTGTTTTAACGATATACTTATAGTCGGTATTGATGTTAAATGTACCAGAAGCAGAGTCGCCCACCAGTTTGCCGACAATGTCATCGCCGATGGTGAAGTTGCCCGAGAGAGAATCTACGATAATGAAGTCATGTCTATTAAAGAAACGCTCCAACTCAGTACACTTGCGCTTTCCATAGAGAAGTGCGTAAAAATCCGTATCGTCGTCCATAGTTATTTTATCTGACCACGTCCAGTGCTTCTCCTCCGGATTTGTTCCTTCGTAACGTTGAATTATGAAGAGATCTAGCTCGAGGACGACACTCTCAGGCGTGTATTCCAGTTTGAGGTTGTCGAGATGTTTCGTGTCGTCTTTGACGCCGTCTTTCGCGAGATCAATATTGATGACAGTACTCTCTGAAACACCATCCAGCGCGAAGTCGAAGGTTTTCTCAGGCTCGCCATTTTCGTCGAACAGTGTGATTCTGAACGGCACCGAGTTGCGCACAAGTGCATAAGCAGTGAACCATCCTAATTTGGTCTTTCCTTCTTCGTTGATATTGGCTACCCAATCCTCCGGGTCAGTTACATCGTCAGGAACAGCAGCAAAGCCTATCTTTCGTCCTGCGAACTTGGAGGGTTCGCCTTCCTTGACAGATGAATCGGTAATCACAAAACCTACTTTCTGATTCATCATTTTTGCCATGCGGTTCACTTTCGCAGCTGCGCGTTTATGTGCCTGTGCGATTTGATAGTTGCGCAGCGCAACAAAGACGCTGACAAGTTTGCCGTTCATCAGTTCCGCAAAGAACTCATCAGAAATTATTTTTCTGTTCGACGAATTGTCATCCAGAACAGTAGTGATGCCACGTTTAATTACTTCTGCTTTAATCCATGTTTGTGCATCAGTGTCGTCCCAATACAAGTTGCAATACTGGCGTACTGTTTGTTCAATGTACGCTTTGAGTTGTGTCTCGTCCATGTTCGCTTCGACAAAAGCGGGTTGGAAAATTTCATACCAGTCTTTAGCGGAACGGTACATCTGTTTTCCTGTGTAAGTCGCACCTTCTTTTCTATAATAAATGCGGTACGCTTCACGAAGTCGGTCTAATTTATATTGTGCCACCATTGTGCCGAATTTTTCGAGTGCCACACCGACGAACGCCGCGAGAGACATTGACGCTGCCATGACAGGCGTACCAATCCACGAAGCCGCAGCTCCTACGGTTTTTGCCATCAGCACTTTGAGGGTATTGGAAGCCACAGCGACATTATCGCCTTTCAGGTCGGCGCGCACTACGTCGAGAATAGTCAAAGCCGTTCCTATCTCACCCATGATACTCACTGCATTGTCTATCGCTTCGGGCTTGAAATTGAACAGCGGTTCGGTGGCGGCAACGGCTCCCTGATAGAAAACATCCAAGCCGAGCGACTGCCACAGTCCCATCTCATCCTTGAATGCCAAGGCCGCCTCTACTTCCGGGTCGTCAGACTCCAAAAGTTTCAACAACTTTTGCGCACCTTCATCAAAGGTATATAACCTATCCATATTGTATTCCTCCGCATCGAACCATTCCATCCTTGTATGCTCGTCTATGGCCCAGACAAGGCCGAAGTATGAGAGGTGGTCAGTAAGGATGGTTGCCACGCCTGCATCACGGTCATATTCCATATAGACGGGTTCCCATTCGCCTGACTGCTCATTGAAATAGACTGCACTCACGGCTTGGTCCGGCTCTGCTTGCAGAGGAATGGTGATTTTTGCCACCCCACTCAATTCGTGCACTTCGTTGCCATTCTCGTCCAGCATACTGATGTCAATACCCACACCGCCTGTCACGCCTGCAAACGGACGGGGGATAAGGACGGAGTTACGCACGCATACCTGCGCGTCTTCGTCAATCGTGGTCGGCGAGAACTCGATGGAACATTTCTTCGCATTGACGGTGAAGCAGGAGTCGTTGAGTTCAAACACCTCCGCATCTTCATAGACGAAGCCCGGCTTGAATGTGATGCTGTCGATGTCGGCTGCCTTGATGGTAATGTCGTCGCGTCCGTTCAGACTCATCGTCACCATCGCTTCGCCATTCTCGTTCTCGCTCATGCGGATGGCATTCACCTTGCCTGTCTCAATGGTCGCTTTCAGCGTGTCGCCACGCACCACCATCTGATAGTTGAGGTCTTGTGGAGGTAGCGGAGAGAACTGGTTCTCATAGTCGTAGATAGTTTCAATGCAATAAGGACCGAACTTGCGCCATCCTGGTGCCTCGGCATATAGTTCCTCCGTACCAGGCGGCACCTGCAGCCTATAGTATTTGCTCTCATCAGAGAACATGGCTTTGCTGAAAGTGGCATCCGAAATGACCGGCGGCACAAGAAGCGGGCATGTCACTGTGGAGTAATCGTCATTGGGAGCAGAGCAATCTTTGCATGCGCCCTCCATATCAATGATAGTTGGCGGAAATATAAAACCACTAACTTTTCTAACCGATCCGGGTTCCATCTTAATGACGGTCTCTGGCCAGCCTTCAGCAGGAGAACGGTAAGCTATGACGACAGATGTCTTGTTCTTATTGTAGATGATAGGCCAAATATCATCGTGTGCAAAATACGGATTCAGCGAATCTACACTAATAATGGGATAGGATACTCCGTCAAAGGCAGATTTCGATATCTCCCGCACTTTGGGACCTATACGGAATGCATACTTAACGAATCCAATTAGGGCAGAGTCGCCAAGAACTTCCAGGTTCTCGAAATACGGCATATTTCCATTATAACTGGCACCGGAGAAGGCTCTCTTGTTAATCTTGACAATGGATTTTTCCCAATCACCGGGATTTAGACTAGTTTGGCCAAATGAGTATGAATCCAGTTCCACTTGCTTGCTCTTGCAAACTATTTCCGTCAACGGACAGGTATAGAAAGCGTTCTTGCCGATTAGCTTGACATTCTCGCCGATGGTCAGGTGTTTGATACCAGTTGTTGCGAATGCCTTTTCAGGCACAACCTCCATCTTGTCGCTCAGCACCAAGGTGTCAATGGTGCTATATACGAACGAATAGGGGGCAATGGATTGGATATTGTTTCCTAAGATGATTTTACTGAAACTTCCTTTCATAAAGAATGCCGAACTGCCGATGTGGGTCACGGCATATTGATTGCCTGTTTCATCGTCGGTCACGGAGTCCGGGATGACCAAGGTGCCGTCCACCATATTCGTTCCACCGTCCAGATAATCCAGGATTTCGGCGGTTCCGTCCGCTTTCAGGCCATACCTGAAGCCGTCTATTGATTTTTTTACGGCATCATACGGACGGAAATTTTTCCACACTTCTACATTGTAACAGTATTTGGGCACTGCCGTCAGGCGGTAGAAACCATCATTCTGACCACCCCAGCCGTAGTTGAAGTGGAAATAGTCATTCTTTGTATAACCATCACACACCATAGCATGACCAACACTACCATCACCGGGATCACCACTATAAAGCACAGGACGTTTTAGATCCAACTCACCTTTCAATGTTTCCTCCACATCAAGTGGAGTATTGCCACCCACCGTCACTACATTGGGTTGGTAGCCGAAGGTGACTATGAGTGGCAGATTATGAAAGACCGTCGAACTGCCGTCCGGCTGTCCATATTGTGTACCCATCGCCTTGCCTATATCTGCCATCAGCTGCGCCACCGCTTGTTGTTGCTCCCACGATGTAGAAGAGTGTTCGTAGTCGTCAACCATATTATCCCAGTCGTAGGTATGCACCGGAAAATCCTCGTATATCGTCTCGCCTGTTTCCGACCAACCGCCAAACATCTGCCCATTGCTTTGCTTAGGCCATTTCCAATAATTCATCACTTGGACAACTGCCGTAGGCACACAACCCGTGGGACTCTGCTGGGGAACCAAGTTGTTGTATGGAGCCAACTGGTTCCATTTGGTTGTGAGCAAAGGTGCTACGACAACTTCGCCGAGGTAGGAAGGATAACTGCTACCGGCGGAAGTCACCCTGGAAAGGCCCTGCACGGACTTGGACTTTGCCATTGACGGAGTCTGGCGGAGGCTGTCAATACCATTCGAGTATTCGTTGAGCAACTCGAGAAACTGTACCGGCGCATCGGCATAATTGAATGAACCGTGGTCGCAATAGCCGAGGACTTCGGAAACGGCACCGTCTTCTCCTGAAACGACAACAAAACCTTGGTCGGTGCCCAGATTGATGACATAGACGTTGTCCTTGCCTTCCGAAATGCGCGACTTCACGCTATGTGCCAACGTCGGAGCAGGCTGTGCTGTCGGCGCACGGAGGCTGCGTGCCTTGGCTACTGTCGGATCGTTGACAAACCGGCCGGCAATCTGCAGGGCTTGTTCTGCGCTGATATCATCGGCCAACGCACTGCCTGTCGCCATCAAGGCGAGGATGAATATCGATAAAATCTTCTTCATGTTCATGGCTTATAGAATTTAAATGACATTTTCTGGGTATTCACGATATATACCCCACTGCTCAGATTGCTTGTGGGGATGGTGACACTGCCATCACCGTCAAGACGGAACTGTCCGGCGAAAACACCGTTGGACTGATAGAGATTCACAATGGCACCGGCGTTGCCACCGCTGACTACAAGGGAACCATCGCGGAAAGAGAACTGCACATCCCCTAACGGCGAACTCTTGACATCCTCCAAACTGCTGACGTTTTCGTCCACGTCGAAGACGACTTTCTGCAGCCGGTTTATGGGATACCTCACCGAAGTCTTTGTGGTAGTCAACACCAGCTCATTGGCCGAATACGTCACTACGGGTTTCTCCGTAAAGGCAAACTTAGCCACTGTCCCGTCATATTGCCAGACAGCAATGACATTCTGTGCCCATGTTCCCGCAGCCGGCAGCCAAAGGAGCAGCAAAATAAATAATCTACTTGTCTTCATTGTCTTATAATTGTTTTAATCATTTCCACTAAAAACGGACAGGGTTCATATAAATGCACCTTTTCTTGAGGTTGAAAAAACCGAGGGCACTTGAACCGCTTCGGCCTTTGTCATGGCATCACGCATTCGCCTTCTGAATATTTCTTCAAACATAAGAATATCGGTCCGATATTTCGTACTACATCAGCAGAAAATGCATTCTCATATCAGCAAATTGTATTCTCATATCAGCAAAGTCCCTATTTACAAGCACTTATGAGATGGCAACATGGCTCTACGCCGGTCACTGCGTTTCCTTGAATCGTTTCTATAGCGTCATGCCTCTGTTCGACAGTATTTACTCGTTTGGCAAATCTTGCTGTCTATCCGATATTCTACAATCACCGTCTGTTGCACCTTTGGCGGGAAAAGCCTATCTTCGCCTCATCGTAACAAAAAGCAAAGGAGGAGACCATGAACACAACCGATTTGAAGCGTTGCCCGGTGGGCA
>JBJEBQ010000003.1:0-5774 GCA_051870215.1 Candidatus Cryptobacteroides sp.
TTTTATTTACTGCCAGAGCCGCTTAGGGTCTGGAAATTATTAACGAACTATTGTTTTTCATGTAAATATTTGCTGTAGAATCACCAGTGAAAGCACTTATTGCCTTCGCGGAAAAACCTGCAAACAAGAAGCAAAGAAACCTGAAATCCATTTCCTTGAGTTCTTTCATTTCTCCACGGAGTATTGCCATTACATTACCCTTATACTCATTCACTATTTTTTCTAATTGAATGAGATACTTTTTATTGGTTGAAAAATTTTCAATCTCACCTTTGACCTGCTGGTATATTGCCTCCTTATCTCTATGACTTCCGTGAGTCTCATAATATGTATTACTCAATTTATCAAGCATTTCGTATTGTTTTGAGAACAATACTGCGATTTGACTTGACATTTCTTTTAGCAATACATTCTGATAATCCTTTTCTGAAGAGGCCGCATCTAACTTATTTTGAGCCACCTCTAAAGAAGTCCGCAATTCATCTGCCAAGTCAATATAGGCACTTATCTTCGTTTCCTTACTCTCTATACGGCGGCGGTATAACAACATCAAAGATATTATAGCACATATTGCTATGATTATTGCCAAGTACAATCTATATTTGCTACTTTTGAGCAACTGTTCATTATATGACGCCTTTGTCTTAAAATAATCATTCTGAACTGATTGAAGGGGTTTCTGAAGGGCATCATGCACAAGCGAATCCTGAAGAGCAAAAAGAGTTTCATGCATTTTCAAAGATTCCATATAATCCCCCTTCATCTTGTTCACAATGTAACCCATATGGTATAGCATACAGCTATCTACAGGATTCTGTATCAGACGCCAAGATGATTCAATCAACCTATCGGCTTCATGGTAATTGCCACTTAAAGCAGACACATAGGCCTTTGCCCTATTTATGATAAGAGTCTCCTCATTCTGCATACAACAAGCTTTATGATTCAGCAAATTACGTAACGCTTCGATATCATCATCCGCTTCATAGACAAGACATAAGAGTTCTGCCACATCTTGGCATAGAAGATAATACTCATTATCCAACGCCCATGACAAAACCCCAGAAAGAGACTTCTCCGCTTGATCAAATCTATTTAATTTGTAATAAGCATTACCAATGTCTAAATTTATATAGTTTTTATGTGCTATTTTTTCAGCTTTGTCATAAAAATCATAGGCTATTTCAAACGAATTCAATGCTTTAAGAAAATCCAAGCTACTATGATATAACGCTCCCAATTGAGCATATAAAAGGCCTTTTGCATAATCATCTTCTATATGATTCAATAATTGCTCTGCTTCTGTGTACGAATACATAGCATCCATATACCTATGGTCATTCTGCTGTATTCTTCCAAGATAATAATATGCTTTGAATAGTTTGCCGAAATCATTCCGTTTAGAATAATAATCCACAACAGACAGCATAAGCGAGTCGTCTGTTTCATCTATGAAACATTTATCCTTCGCTTGAGCCAATAGTAAGTAATAGTGATTTTTGTCAGCTTTCCCCTTCACTGAAGATACATCAATAGATTGCAAGAAAGCTAACGCACTATCCGGACGTTCATTGATATATGATTCAACATCTTCAAGTTCTGTCCTATAAGTGGAACAAGATGTATTTATAAGCAATATCGCAACGACATACTTACAAACAATAGAAAGTTTCATTGTAAATTGGTAATTATGATTTCTGACGGTGTAAAGATACTTATTGAAAGTTTCATCTCCAAATATATCCATATTCATATTCTTTAGATTTACCTCTAATAATCAATACATTATAAAACTAATTATTGCAAAAATATTTCAACAAACCAACAAAGTATATTTGAGGTATCCTACGGATTAATTTGGTTCAGTCAGTCTCTGAGATTATCAATTGCTGAAAACTATTTACACAACGTATTTACAATCTCTTAATGCTGTTGTTTTAGATGCATTAAAATGCTATTCAATTGGGATTTGTCGCTGCGCTCGACATCCCCCTCTCACCAGGGGATTTGTGCCGTTGGCACACATCCCCGCCATGCCTGCGGCGGGGCTTTGCAAATGAAAGAGAGAGAGTCGCAATCAAGCAAGCTTGTTGCGACTCTCTCTCTTTCATTTGCGGTGAGAGGGGGATTCGAACCCCCGGTACGGTAATCCCGTACGTCAGTTTAGCAAACTGGTGGTTTCAGCCACTCACCCATCTCACCAAACCCTTCACTGACCGCTTTTGTCAATTGGGACTGCAAATATACAACTTTTTTATTGTTTTGCAATATTTTCCCTCATTTCGGTGTCGGCCTGGATATTTTTCATCTTGTAATAATCCATGATACCGAGATTTCCGTTGCGGAAAGCTTCTGCCATGGCAAGAGGCACCTCTGCCTCCGCCTCAATAACCCTTGCACGGGCTTCCTGAGCCTTTGCCTTCATTTCCTGTTCGAGAGCAACTGCCATTGCACGCCTCTCCTCTGCCCTTGCCTGAGCAATGTTCTTGTCTGCCTCAGCCTGGTCCATCTGCAGAAATGCACCGATGTTCTTTCCTATGTCGATGTCGGCAATGTCGATTGAAAGAATCTCAAATGCCGTACCTGCATCCAGACCCTTGTTCAGAACCACCTTGGAAATGCTGTCAGGATTCTCAAGAACTGACTTGTGGCTCTCTGCAGAACCGATGCTGGAAACTATACCCTCACCAACACGGGCAAGAACGGTCTCCTCACCTGCTCCTCCGACAAGCTGCTTGATGTTAGCACGGACAGTAACCCTTGCCTTGGCGATGAGCTGGATTCCGTCCTTTGCCACAGCCGTCACAGGAGGAGTGTTGATAACCTTCGGATTAACCGACATCTGCACGGCCTCGAACACATCACGCCCAGCAAGGTCGATGGCAGCCGCCATCTTGAAATCAAGTGAAATGTTAGCCTTGTCTGCTGATATCAAGGCATTTACCACTTTGGGAACATTTCCCTTTGCAAGATAGTGTGCCTCCAGTTCATTGGCATAGAGAGTCAGACCTGCTTTGGTACCCGTCACCATGGCCATCACGATTGTGTTTGGAGATACGCCTCTCCAGCGCATCAGCACAAGCTGGATAAGTGAAATCCTCACTCCTGAAATGAGAGCCTGGAACCACAACGTCACAGGGAAGAACCACAGGAAAACGATAAGCGCCACTATCGCAAGCGCCACCCATACAATTGTCATTGCCATAAATATAATGTTTTATTGATTATCACTAACAATCCTCACCTACCGGTTTGACATAAATCTTCCCGTCTTCAATCATCACAACCTCCACGATCATCCCCGGGTCTATCATGCCTTCAAGACTCTTGACCTCCAAAGCAACGCCGTTTATCCTCGCGGTTCCCATAGGGGCAAGCCTTGTGGCTGTCTTTCCGACATCCCCGACTACGACCTCCACCTTGCCTTGAGGCACGGCCTTGGAGTCTATGTTCGTCCTGAGAGCCAGTTTGCGCCATGTCTTGGCCCTCAACATATATATGGTAAGCACCACTACAAGAACGACATCCACCGAAGTGACTATTGCACCGGCCACAGTCCCGTAACCGGAAAACGCCAGATAGCATGAACCTGCCATCGAGCCGATTCCAAGAATTCCGGCAATGCCGACTCCAGGGACAAGAATGACCTCTGCACACACGAGAACGAGTCCAAGAAGACTCAGTACGATAATCAGACCCATAATTATTTGTTGATTGTTTTCAATTCCACATTGCCTATTCCCATCGCATTTGCAAAAGAAACAAGAGACTCAGCCGCAGCCTTGTCAGAGTACGGTCCTACGACATAGACCGTCCTCCCCTCCTCACCTTCCACCTTTGCAATATCCTTTCCTGAGGCCTGCTGGTTGATACCTGAAAGGGATGCATCATCCAGTTCTCCGGACTTTGGAACTATCCTCACCTCATAGAAAACAGGCTTGGCTTTCATCTGCGCCTCGATTGAACGTGCCTTGGACACACTTGTTTCCTTGCCGTCATTGAACGCAACTATGAAAGCACTCTTGAAACCGACTTTCTTCACGGTGTTGAGGTTTGCAAGGACATCCTTGTATGTCCTGAACAGACCGGCCCTGTAGGTGAATCTTCCATTGGCCGTCCTATGCTCAAAAACAGGGCTCAGACCTTTCAGGCTCCTGACCGTGGCCTTGTTGGAGAGAGTGAACAGCTGAATCTGATACACAATACCTTCCGGAAGCGTATTGTCCAGGGCGAACTGCCCTTCTTCAAGAACCTTGAAAGTATAGTCGAACACCACAGGAGGAGGCATCATGTTCAGGGACAGTGCTTCCCCGGGATTCATCTTGGTGAAAGTGTAGCTGGTAGCTTCTCCAACCACTTCCATGTCTGCCGCAGCCATGAGTTTGTCCGGATCTATGACGACACCGCTGAAAAGGAATTCCATCTCGATCTTGCGCAGGATATCAGTGGCTCTGGCAAGTGAATCCTGTATTGATGGCATGAGTGATTCCAATTCAAGAATCCTGTTGGTCAGCGCTATCCTTTCATCAGCGTCGGAACTCATCACATACAGGTTCCTGTCCTCTTCAAGGGCAGCCTCATAAACGGAAAGTGAGTCGCGTAGGGCTCTGACTTCCGCCATCTTGTCCATATATCGCTTGGTATCGACATTCTCCGGAATATCGGCGTTCACTGTCCTGGATTCATCACTGGAAGTCTCCACCGGAAAGAGATGTGAAATCTGCAGAAGTTCATCAGGGTCGTCAACAATCTTCCTCACCGGCATGCTGTCATATTCAATTACATATACATACACGCTGTCGCTGCCGCAGTCCCTGTTGGATGCGAAAATCGTATATTGGCCGTCATCGGAGTTGACGAGCAGGAAATCATCTGCAGGAGAGGAGAACGGAAAACCGAGGTTGACAGGAGATGACCAATCGGCCGTTTCATCGTCCCACTGCGACACATAAAGGTCATATCCACCTACTCCGTAAAGCCCTGCGGAAGCAAAATACAATGACCTGCCGTCCGGTGAAAGCATAGGATATATGTCATCCGCCACAGATGTCATCTGCTCGTTTATAAGGGATGGATAAGTCCATATCGTATCCTTTAACTCTGTCTTGCTTATGTTCCTTATACCTTCCTGATCAACAGATGAAAAATATATCGTTCCGGCATCCTCCGGTGCATAAAGGGCCTTGGAGAATGGGTGTGAGGCAATAGAATCAAGCTGGTTCGGAAGAATCCTCCAGCTCCTGTCAGGCAGAGGGTAATAGAGATAGAAATCCTCGATGGAGAATCTGTGTCTTGAAACCACATGCGGATTTCCCACAAATGAAGACATGTTTTTCCCGTTTTCCGACAGCAGTATCCTGTCACTTATCACGGATACCGAAGCGGAATCGGTATATGCGCCTGTTGAATCCTTAAGTGTTTCAAGAGCCTGATTGTAAGCTTCAAGAGAAGCCTCGAAACGGTAACGCAAGCGAAGAGAATCCCCCACACGGACAAGACTGTCAGCATCGTGGACCGCTGCCGGGGATTCGAAAGAGCAAAAAAATGCCGCCAATAATATATATAAGGAACAGATGGCTTTGCTGTTCATCATTTTCTCTCGCATTTATGTTTTCCTTCTCACTATTTCAAGATGCAAAAATAAGAAATATTTGCAGAAAGTTCGTTTATAAGAAAAAAATCGTAAATTTGTGCCCTATTTTGCGGTTAGTGTAGAGTACAACTTCCATGCTGGACCTGTGAAAAGAAAATAATATCATTAAAACAATATTAAT
>JBJEBQ010000004.1:0-5728 GCA_051870215.1 Candidatus Cryptobacteroides sp.
AGACGCGCACCTATGAGAACTCCAAAGAAACAATAGAAGAACAGAGGTTCAAACAGTTCGGCTTTTATGCCTTGCTGCTTGTATAGCCTTTTGACTATTAGGTAAGCTCCGAGCAAACCTAATAGCCAGCAAAGTCCATACCATCTCAAACCGAATATGGTGGTGAGACTTGGATTCCAGTTTATGTACAGTTCCATAATTTTTTATTGACTCGTCAACTACACTTAAACATTAAACCTAAAGTGCATGATATCACCGTCCTGGACAACATAGTCCTTGCCTTCGATACCGAGTTTACCTGCATCCCTGACAGCTGCTTCCGAGCCAAATTGGATATAGTCCTCGTATTTGATAACCTCAGCACGGATGAATCCCTTCTCGAAGTCGGTGTGGATAACTCCTGCGCACTGAGGAGCCTTCCAACCCTTGTGGTATGTCCATGCCTTCACTTCCATCTCGCCGGCAGTGATGAATGTCTCGAGATTAAGCAGGTTGTATGCTTTTTTTATCAGTCGGTTGACACCGCTCTCTTCGAGTCCAAGTTCTTCCAAGAACATCTGCTTGTCCTCGTATGACTCCAGTTCTGCAATATCCTCTTCAGTCTTGGCTGCTATAATCATCGCTTCCGCTCCTTCTTCTGCTGCTAACTGCTCGATTTTCTTGGTGAACTCATTTCCTGTCTTTGCTGCTGACTCGTCAACATTGCATACATATAGTACAGGTTTTGATGTCAGAAGGAAGAGGTTGCGGGCTGCATCCTGCTCTTCCTTGGAGTCAAATTCCACAGTGCGGGCGTTCTTGCCCTGCTCCAGTACTGCCTTATATGCTTCAAGGACAGTTACTTCCACCTTCGCATCCTTGTTGCCCAACTGAGCCACCTTCTGTTGTTTTGCCAATCGGCTCTCAATTGTTTCAAGGTCTTTCAACTGCAACTCCGTATCAATGATCTCCTTGTCGCGGATTGGGTCGATAGTGCCGTCAACATGTGTGATGTTGTCATCCTCGAAGCAACGGAGTACGTGGATGATTGCGTCAGTCTCACGGATATTTCCAAGGAACTTGTTGCCAAGACCTTCGCCCTTGCTTGCACCCTTTACGAGACCGGCAATATCAACAATCTCACAAGTGGCGGGAACGATGCGTCCGGGATGCACCAGTTCTGCCAGTTTTGTAAGTCTTTCGTCCGGTACTGTAATAACACCTACATTAGGCTCGATTGTACAGAACGGGAAATTAGCTGCCTGCGCCTTTGCGCTTGACAGACAATTAAATAGGGTGGACTTGCCTACGTTAGGGAGTCCAACGATACCACATTTTAATGCCATATTTTTTATAAACGTTTATAATCTGAGTGCAAAGATACTGTATTTTTGCAATATATCAAAGCATTTATACTTTTTTAATTCTATAATGTTTTAATATTTTAATTCTATAATGTTTTAATTCTTAATCAGTGTGCCTCAAGCCAGTTTTTTCCCCAACCGCAGTCTGCCACCAATGGCACTTTCATACTGAATGCACCTTGCATCTCTTCCAGAACTATCTTCTCAACCTTCTCCTTTTCTTCTGGATAGACACTAAAGTTGAGTTCGTCATGCACTTGCAGAATCATCTTGGAACGAATACCTTCCTGATTAAAGCGATTGTAAATATTTATCATCGCAACTTTAATTATGTCTGCTGCAGTTCCTTGTATAGGTGCATTGATGGCGTTTCTTTCAGCGAATCCCCTAACCGTAGCGTTGCGTGAGTTGATGTCAGCAAGATAACGTCTGCGCTTGAACAGGGTTTCCACATAACCGTTCTTACGTGCTGTTTCCTTCGCTGTTTCCATATATTCCTTCACCTTGGGGAAAGTCTCGAAATATCCGTCTATCAGTTGCTTTGCCTCGTCACGACTGATGTCGAGTCTCTCTGCAAGTCCGAATACGGTTATTCCATAGATGATACCGAAGTTGGCACGCTTTGCCTTTGTACGCTGGTCGCGTGATACCTCGTTGATATCTTCTTTGTATATCTTGGCTGCAGTGGCAGCATGAATGTCATAACCCTCGCGGAAAGCCTCTATCATATTCTCGTCATTGCTGAGATGAGCCATCACACGCAGTTCTATCTGACTGTAGTCTGCTGAAAAGAACAGACAACCTGCTTCTGGTATAAACGCTTTGCGAATCTCCTTACCGTCTTCTCCCCTTACAGGAATATTCTGTAAGTTAGGATCACTTGACGACAGTCTTCCTGTTGAAGTTATTGTTTGGTTGAATGATGTGTGAATGCGACCTGTTCTTTTGTTGATAAGAGAGGGCAGTGCATCTATATATGTTCCGAGAAGTTTCTTCAATCCTCTGTGTTCCAGTATTTTCTCTACTATCTCGTGCTTATGTTTCAATCCTTGAAGTACCTCTTCGTTGGTTACATACTGACCTGTCTTCGTTTTCTTGGCTTTTTCAACTATTTTCAATTTGTCGAAAAGTATCTCACCTACTTGTTTGGGTGAAGCTATATTGAATTCCTGACCTGCAAGCTCATATATCTTGTTTTCTATATCCTTTAGTCTGTTAGTCAAAACTTCTGACGTTTCTTTTAAAGAATCAGTATCAAGGCACACTCCATTCATCTCCATTGCTGCCAAAACAGGCATCAATTGCATCTCTATATCATAGAACAGATGTTCCACTCCTGCTTTCTCGATTTCTTTTTCGAGAATATTTTTTAGTTTGAGAGTAACGTCTGCATCCTCAGCTGCATATTCATAAACATCTTCCGGTTTAAGGTCTCTCATATTCTTTTGACCTTTTCCCTTCGGACCTATAAGTTCGTCAATATGGATAGTCTTGTATTTAAGGTATATCTCTGCCAGATAGTCCATATTGTGATACAATTCCGGTTGTATCACATAATGGGCAATCATTGTGTCGAACATTTTTCCCTTCAACGTAACTCCATAGTTGGCGAGTACTTCCAAGTCATATTTGATATTCTGTCCCACTTTTAGGATTTTCTCGTTCTCATATAGGGGTTTGAATATGTTAACAGTTCGCAAGGCTTCTTCACGATTAGCAGACACTGGTACATAGAAAGCCTTGTTTTCCTCCACAGAGAAGCTTATTCCTACTAATTCTGCCTCGATTGCATTAGTAGAAGTGGTTTCCGTGTCTAAACTGAGAATTTCAAATGTCATTAAAAAGTCACAAAGTTTGCTTATTTCTTCCTCGTTATCAATGAGTTTGTATTCATGAGAAGTATCTTTTAGGCTCGCAAAACTTGAATTTTCTTCGCTTCCTTCCCCGTCAGTCGTAAATTCTGCAAATAAATCGAGTTGCAAGTCAGTCTTCTTTTGGCTTTTTTGTGTTTTTTTGAGCACACGGTCAATAAGAGTCTTAAATTCGAGGTCCTCGAATATATTCCGCAGTTCATCTTCATTTGGCTCCTGAATTTTCAAATCATCAAGATTCAGTTCCATTGGAACGTCAGTCTTGATAGTAGCAAGATATTTGGAGAAGATTATTTTCTCCTTGTTCTCTTCCACCTTTTTCTTCATTGCCCCTTTCAGCTGTTCAGTGTTTGCAACAAGATTTTCTATACTGCCGAATTCCTTTATGAGTTTAATGGCAGTCTTCTCACCAACACCAGGACAACCTGGAATATTGTCTGAGGCATCGCCCATTAGTCCGAGAAGGTCAATAACTTGGAGTGGGGTAGAGAGGTCATACTTTTGTTTTACCTCTTCAACTCCCATAATGTCATATCCCGCATTACCAAATTTTGGTCTGTACATATATACGTTATCCCTAACCAACTGGCCGTAGTCTTTGTCGGGTGTCAACATATATGTGGTAATACCATTTTCTCCTGCTTTTATTGCCACAGTTCCTATAACATCGTCGGCTTCAAACCCCGCTACTTCTAATGTTTTTATGTTCCATGCATTAAGAATTTTCTTTATAATTGGCACGGCATTTTTTATGTCTTCAGGGCATTCTTCCCTCTGTGCCTTATACTCAGGATACTGTTCATGCCTGAATGTAGGGCCTGAGGGGTCAAAAGCCACTGCGATATGGGTAGGATTCTCCTTTGTGAGCACTTCATTCAGTGTGTTCACAAACCCCATTATCGCCGATGTGTTCATACCCTTGGAGTTGATCCTCGGATTGCGTATTAATGCATAATAAGCACGATAAATCAGTGCATATGCGTCTAAAAGAAACAATTTATTCATAATCTTCGCTATTTTGCGTGTAAAATTACTAAAAAATTTCGCAAGTCTGAGATTTTTTCACTAATTTTGTGACAAAATTCTGAAAATGGATAATATATCTATCATTAAACGCCCTATTATGGGTGATTTGAATGACTTTTCGAAGTTGTTTAGTGATGCATTGTCACACTCCAACGGACTTCTTGCCTCTGTTCTCGAACATATCAAAAAGAGAACGGGCAAGCAGATGCGTCCTATGCTCATTTTGCTTATTGCAAAGAACTATGGTAAGATTTCTTACGTTACACAACATTCTGCGGTAGGACTTGAATTGCTACATACAGCAAGTCTCGTTCACGATGATGTTGTGGATGAAAGTGAGGAACGTAGAGGCCAGAAGTCGGTCAATGCTCAATATAATAATAAGGTAGCGGTTCTTGTCGGTGATTATTTACTTTCAACGGCATTGCTTAACGTATCTTTAACACATAATAATTTAATTGTACAAAACCTTGCAGAATTAGGTCGTACGCTCGCAAAGGGTGAGATTCTTCAATTATCCAATATTGATAATACTGAAATATCAGAAGATGTTTATTATCAAGTGATTGAACAGAAGACAGCAGCCTTGTTTGAGTCTTGTTGTGCAATAGGCGCTCTCTCGGCAAATGCTTCTGAGGAACAAATTGAATTAGCAAAGAAATTCGGACATAATCTTGGTATTATCTTTCAGATAAAAGATGATATTTTCGATTATTACGACTCTGAAGAAATAGGTAAACCCACTGGTAATGATATGGCAGAAGGTAAGCTTACCTTACCTGCTATATATGCTCTTAATTCCACTGGTGATAAGACTATGTTGGATATAGCTCGTAAGGTAAAGGACGGTAATGTTTCACAAGATGAAATCAAAATGCTTGTTAATTTCACAAAAGAGCATGGTGGTATAGAATATGCAGAAAAGGTTATGTCGCGATTGCATGAAGAGTGTAAGAAGTATATTTTTGATAATGTTTCCGATCCGGAAATACAGGAATCACTATTTTATTATGTTGAATTTGTTATACAAAGGACAAAATAATTCATGAGGCGCATCACAATGATGCGCCTCTTGAATTTTTAGAAGAATTTAGTCTCTTCTCCAATTATTTCGCTCAGTAGCATATTTGCCAATCTGCTTGTTCCGAGTCTGAACCATTCATTAGTGAGCCATTTTTCGCCTAAGACCTCTTTTACTATCGTGTAGTATATGAGTGCATCCATAACGGAATTAATGCCTCCAGCGGGCTTAAAACCAATCTGTATGCCTGTTTCTTCATAGTATTCCTTAATGGCCTGACACATAACGTATGCTGCTTCTGGTGTGGCAGCGGGTTCCTGTTTACCTGTAGATGTCTTTATGTAGTCTGCTCCGGCATACATTGCTATTATTGAAGCCTTCTTGATATTCTCAGCAGTCTTGAGGCATCCTGTTTCTAATATCACCTTCATCCTATGTTCACCGCAGACTGCTTTCAGCTCCTCAAT
>JBJEBQ010000005.1:0-88608 GCA_051870215.1 Candidatus Cryptobacteroides sp.
TCGGAAGATTGCTCCGGGATGCAGACGCTCACGCGCCTTGTCCTCACCAAAAATCATTTCTTTTCGTGTGATTATATCACATCTGAGAAAATGTTGCTTTGTGAATCACAGACATTGTAGTTTGTTTACACTGTCTGTCTTACTCGTTGCCTTTGAAATTGTAGTCCCAACAAAACTTCGAAAAAACTCTCTATCGTTTCATTCAGACTAATCTAATTTCTTAATCTTCTTGCAAACCATAATCCCTATGGTCTGCCAACCTCGTTATCTCTCTCAATAATTCATTGAACTTCCGCTTCTCAGCTGCGGAACGCTGTTTTGTTACCGTTATTTCTCAAACGGGCTGCAAAGATACGCACTTTTTTTTTCTCTGCAAATTTTTTCGACATTTTTTCGTAAAAATTTTCACAAAACTTAGGACAAAAAAGCCTGAAACGGAGTTACCTCTTTATGTTTCAGGCTTTTATATAATTTAAATTATTTTTCAAAAAAAATACTATTTCATACTATCAAAATTTTTCATGTTCGGTTTCACATGATGACGATACCCTTTGATTTTATTCCAGTCCCCACGGGTAAAATCAGGGACTTCAACAGGCATTGAGCCATAAGCAATCGAGAGTCCGCTCAATTCGGTAAGGCATGACCATTCGGCAGCATCGTATACATCCTGATCCAAAGGCAGGCCGTTGCGCAAACAATACACAAGACGGGAATCCATAATATAATCCATACCGCCGTGTCCCCCGACCTGCTTTGCCTTCGCTTCATATTCCGCAGTAATCGGATGTCTGTATTTTTCCATCAGCTCCGCAAAAGTCGCAGCATCCACAAAACTTTCCCCGTCCAAAGACTGATAGTCGTGAACGCCGTCTTCAGACAGATTTTCAGATTTCAGAGCAAAACCCTGAACAGGATATTTACAGGCGAAACCGTCGACTCCCGTAAGCTGGTACATTCTGTTGTAAGGACGGCGAGTGTAGACATTATGTTGGATTTCAATCTGCTTGCCGTTGGCAGTACGTATCAAAGTCACCGTATGGTCGCCGTTGGCAAACTCGTCAGTACCCATTATCTTCTCTGCAGCCGCCTTTCCGTGAACCGATTTAGTGTCCTGTGACACAAGATAATCCATTCTGTCGCCGCGGTGGATATCCAGAACCTGACATACAGGTCCTATGCCGTGGGTGGGATAGACATCGCCCCTATGAGCCTGATTGTATGCCAAACGCCAGTTGTCATGATACGCTTCCCAGTAAGGGTCAAGATTGTGGATGTATGCACCTTCCACATGGAGAATTTCCCCGAACAATCCGTGCTGGGCCATGTTCAATGCCGTCATCTCAAAGAAATCGTAAACACAATTCTCAAGCATCATGCAATGTTTGCGGGTACGTTCCGAAGTGTCCACCAACTGCCAGCACTCGGCAATACTCATGGCGGCAGGAACTTCTACAGCCACATGTTTGCCATGTTCCATAGCATATACGGCCATCTCGACATGGGTCTGCCAAGGAGTACAGATATACACCAAATCGATGTCGTCGCGCTCACACAATGCCTTCCATGCAGAGTCGCCGCAATACGGAACGGCCTCCGGCAAGCCTTTTTCGGACAAAATCTTCTGGGCCTTCGCCACCCTGTCCGCCTCCAGGTCACACAAGGCAACAATCTGCGTTCCGTCTATGTAGGTAAAACGACGGACGGCATCGGGACCTCTCATTCCAAGTCCGATAAAACCGACGCGGACAGTATCTATCGGGTCGCAAGTCAATTCCAAAGCGGAAATCTGACCGGCAGCCCTCTGCGGAGTTTCCAATATAATACGCCCGTCCTTAATTTTATGCGGCACAGAACTATCTACCTTAGTTTCACAACAGGAAACCACCGTTGCCACCATCGCAGCCATGGCCGCGGCAAAACACACTAAGCTTTTCATACTATCAAAAATTTTAATAAACAACGAACTCAATTACCGGCGGCGACAATAAGAGCCAGACCTCCAAGGAAAAGCACGAACATCAGCCCAAGCAGCCAATTGACCGCTTTGGACGACCCTTTGAACTCTTTCCATATAAATACGCCCCAAATTGCCGCAATCATCGGAGCACCCTGACCGAGAGCGTATGATACCGCCGGACCGGCCTGCCCTGAAGCTATATAACTGAACGCGGTACCAAGACACCACACTGCACCTCCGAGGACGCCTACAAGATGTGTCCTGAAATTACCCTTGAAATACGCGGAATAACCAACTCTCCCGCCCACGAAAGGATAACGCATAACCAAGGTGTTGAAGATGAAATTACTTGCCAACACACCCAATGAAAAGACAAACAAAGCGGAATAAGGCGTCATCATTCCTTCTGCAGGAGCACGGAAGTTATTGATATCCATTCCCTTTACGACAAAGCGGTAGAAGAGGGACATCAGGATGCCGGCAACAACGGCCAGGATGATGCCCTTGCGGTTCTTCGCAGCATCCGCTGTCTGTCCTTTCTGCTGTTTTCCCGAAGCGATTCCATTGCAGACAATTGCAAGGACGATGAGAGTCACACCTGCGAAAAGCAGGACAGGATTACCCGAAGGTTCTCCCAAATAATTGACAATCACGCCCAAAACCAAAGAAATGCCCACTCCGAGAGGGAACGCCACAGACATCCCGGCAAGAGAGGTGGAAGCAGACAAAAGAATATTGGAAGCATTGAAAATAACGCCTCCGAGTATCACCCAAGCTATACTGCTTCCGGCCGCCTGTCCAAGGTCAGTCACAAAAGAACGTCCTTCGTGGCCTGCACTTCCCATTGTAAAGCCGAGCAGCAAGGCAAAAAGGACCATTCCGATGACATAATCCCAGTAAAACAATTCATAACGCCAACTTTTTGCGGCAAGCTTCTGGGTATTGCCCCAAGAGCCCCAACACAGCATTGTCACGAAGCAGAAAACAACTGCCAATAAATAATTGTCAACAATAAACATAAAACTTCAATTTATAATTTTCTCAAAACAGCCACATATCCGCCATCCATCTCAAGTTCCACGGATATTATGTCTTTATTTTCCACTATGCGGGTTCCATGCTTATAGTCCTTGGCATTTCTCCCTGCATTTATGCCGTCAGCATAATAACTCATTTCATATTTACCGTCGGGAAGAAAGGACAAATTTAACATTTTTTTGCTTTTTTCCCCAGAAGACATGACGGCAATATAATAATCTTCCCCGGAGCGGCGGGCGAGGGCGATGTCCTTACCGACCGTACCCCAAAGCGGAATCGTTTCGTCCCAAACGCTTGGAACGGCTTCGAGGAAAGGCAGACAGTCAGGATTTTCATCATATTTGCTCGGACTGTCGGAAAGCATCTGCAGAGGGCTTTCATAAACGACATACATAGCTAAATGGTGGCAACGGGTTCCCTGCCCCATAGGTTCGCGCTGCGTTGCTAAAAAACAGTCGGAATGGACATTCAGCATTGCACCCGGAGTAAAGTCCATAGGACCGACCCACTGACGAAGATATGGAATAATCAGCTGATGTTCCGGAGTGGCGCGGTTGCTCCATTTGTTGTATTCCAGCCCGAGTACGCCCTCACGCGTCATCAGGTTCGGATATTTTGCCCTCATTCCTTCGTTGGGATACGAACCGTGAAAATCCACAAGCATTTTGCATTCAGCTGCCTTTTTCGCAACTCTCTCATAAAAATTGACCATGATGGCATCATTCCTGTCCATAAAGTCAATCTTCACGCCCGCAACACCCCATGACGACATCAAGGCAAAGGCTTCGTCCATCTGACGGTCAACATTAATCCACTTCGCCCACAGGCAGACACCGACTCCGCGAGCCGCTGCATAGGCACAGATTCCAGGAATGTCAGTCTCCGGATTCAAAGTCAGCAGATCATCCCTTTCGGACCAGCCTTCATCAATAAGAATGTACTCAAAGCCGTGGGCGGCGGCATAATCCACGAGATACATATAGGTGGCGGTATTTATGCCGGAAACGAAATCCACCCCGTAAATGTTCCTGTCATTCCACCAGTCCCACAGCACCTTGCCGGGTTTCACCCAGGAGAAATCATCAGCAGTCCTGTCGCTCAGAAGATATATCAGTTCGCTGCCGAGCATTGAGATATCATCCTGAAAAATTCCTGCAACACGCCACGGGAAAGTCCTTGCGACGTTACATTCCACGATATAGTCATATCTTTCGGTCGCATACAGTTTGTTTGTACCGTCGAAAAACTCCAGTTCGGAAGGATAATCGGCAAAAATATAGTCAAACCCGTTTCCTGTCGGTCTGAGATAAGAACCGGAATAATTATACAGATTTGCTTCCGCCAGCAGCACGTTGGCGTTTTCTGTCCTGACCATCACCGGCGCTATGGAAAATTTGTCCGGCGGAAGGGCGGAAAGCCTGTCCAGCGTATAATTCTCTTCATACCAGTTCTGGAGCTTGTCCGTCAGCAGAGTATAAGAAAGATAATCCCCGGCAAAACGATAGCCGGCAGTTTCTTCGCGTATCGGCAGCACAAGATTCCTCTTTCCTACAAACCTATAGGCCACGCCGTCGTCATACGCGCGGAATTCTATGTCGTAATCACCATAGACCAAAGTCATCGCATTGTAGCTTTCGGCCGTAGTCCTATACTTTCGTGGAACGACAAAATTGACTTCGGAACGCACAGCAGCACGTTTCACGCGTTTTACTCTGCCGTTTACACCCCAGACATCAGTTCCAACTGACATTGAAATGGGAGCGGATTCAAGTACGAAGCCACCGTTTCTGCTCAGCGAATACTTCACGCCCGTTTTATCCGCACTCACCGTCAGAACATTCTGACCGTCGGGAGAAGCCAGAACATACTGTCTCTGCGCAGCATGAAGCGGAAAAACCGCTAAAGTCAAAAAAAATAATGTCCAAAAATATTTCATTCTATCAAAAATTTTTACATTTATGAGAGCCTGACAGCCGTTCGGTTTCATAAGCAATATTTATTTCCATGTTACACGTTGCACAAGAACTTCCACTGCCCTTTGGACATCTTCGTCATCCACAATAAGATATTCGTGGAGTCCGTCGGGATGGGCGGCAAATCTTGTAATGTTGTTTTCGTCGATAGTAATGGTGCCTCGCGGAGAATGCCTGAAAACACTTCTGTCGGCGTCAATTGCATCAAACACTGTGGTCAGGTCCCAGCACTGTCTGTCATACGGCATATCCATGTAATGCATATATGCTACTGCAAGAGGGCTGGAAAGCGGGTCTCCGAAATCATTCAGAATGCTCCGGTGAGGATAGCAGACCTTATTTCCGACCTCCCATCCGCTTGCAACCAGTCTCACAGGACATTTTTCATAGACCACACGGGCGGCTTCCGGATCGCAAACCAGATTCCACTCCGCAAAGGCTCCCGTCATCTCACCGCACATGATTGCAAGGCATGATACCTTCTTTTTCATCAGTTCCACGCCGTTTAGAGGAGAAAATTCATCGGCACCGGATTCAATCAGACGGCTGATATTGGTCAGAGGACCGACAGCTATCAGTAACACAGAGCTGTCAGGAGCGGCTGCAAGCTGTTTTCTGATTTCCACATAGCCCTCAGGCAAAGCGGAATCAATGTTTCTTGCAGGAGACAGAAGTTTTTTCCCATTATACTCCGCCTCCAACGTAGGGACCAGATACATATGGTCTTCAGGGCACACGCCGTTATAGGCATAGCCCAAAGGCATATCATAATAGCCGTTATAGCGGCAGAACCCGTCTATAAATTCTATGGAATGCGGATTGAACTTGCTGATTGTTACGGCCCGCAGATCTATCAGACCGGCCTTGTCATAATTGAGCATCATCTGCAGGGCAAGCACGTCATCTATATCATTGCCGAGGTCGGTGTCGAAGATACAGACAGGAGTTTTCCCTTCTTTCTTCATAAAATAGCGCAGAGACTTGTCAGACTGAATATCATCAAATGCCATGGCATCAATCTGCGGACCGGCGGTTTTTTGTCCGACTCCGACATAGCCAAGTGCCGTATAGCCGCCATTCATGTAATTGGTATTGGCAAATCTCACCGAAGGACGGTTGCCGGCAGGGTCAAGTATGGCCAAGGCCAAAATATATTCCCCGTCGGGAACATTGTCAAAAGAAAATTTGCCGCGTACGCTGATTTTCTCAGGTGCCACAAGATATTTCCACTGTTCCACGCTCCATTTGTCACCGGGATACCACTTTGTGATGTCTGCATTGGAGAATGTGTCCGACCAGACTTTCCTATGCGATCCCTTTTCGAGCAGAGAGACTTCCACAGGCCAATCATAATAGAAAGGAGAAGATCCCGTGTTGGTCAGGGAGAAAGACATTTTCCATTTTCTGCCGTTGTTCAACTTGGCCGGGTATTCCGCTCTGTCAAGAACAAAACGGTAGCCCATCGCCTTCTGCACTTCCGAAGCATTGCGGTAGAATTCCTCATCTTTAAAATCCGACCATGTAACGCCGCCCAAATGGTTGCAGTGCAGGTTTCTGACCTGCTCTATCACAAGCTGTCTTGTGTCGGCATCCGCCAGACAATCCGCCAGACTGCGGAAACCTTTCAAGGCAAGACTGCCCCAGTTCCACGTTATTTCACCGCCTATGACCTGTGTTTTCCATAAGTCTCCGCGCGCAAGCATGGCATTGTAGCCTCTGTCTATTTCCTGGTCTATCGACCACGAATCCCAATACGTGCCGAATTCATAATCCTGAAATTCGTAGGCATAGCGCACCATGACCTTCTTGTTTTTGAATGCCTTGGTGAAAGCATCACCGAGAGTCTTCTCTATGCCGGGCACCCATGTCCTGCCGGCTACGTGCTCTGGCTCGTCATGAGGAGGCCAGAATGTCGAAATGTCCGGGTCGTGGTGCTCGCCCCATTCTCCGATAATACCCATTTCCACGTACGCCACGCGAGGGTCATTATCCCAAGCTTCTCCCAATTTCGCGACGAAAGCCTCCACTCTCTCAGGAAAAGCAGGATCGAAATATCCGCCGACTATAGGCGTCAGAGAGTCAGCGGGGTCAATATAGCAAGCCCAGCCGCCGTCACGGTTTTTGTATGGGGCTGTCTCGCCAGGCATATCAGAAGCCCAGTGCCAACCGTCCATATTGTCGGGAGCATCAGGATTTTTGGCAACTCCGCCATGCCAAGGCTCCACCCAAACGATATATGCCCGCGGTATCACCTTCATATTGATATCCTCAACGCCTTTCCAGCGGTGATTGCTGTATTCAATGACCTTGTCGACACCGTCGGAGGCTTTATTCTCCATCATATTCCACTGCATATATTCTTTGGTCATGGAACCGAAAGGAAACGGATATTCTTCACGCTTGACATCCTTGGTAGGGTCGAAATACTCGCGCCAGCCTTTCATCGTGTTGCGGAAAGCGGGTTCATATTCTGCCATGGTCACTTCCACCCTATTCCCTTTGGGCACGGCTGAATAGGAGTTTTCATGTTTGCCCCGCTCTTGAGAACAGGACAAACACAAAACACTGAGAATCAAAACTGAAATCTTATTTTTCAACAACATAGTGCAATGAATGGTCTTTTTGTAAGTCATCAAATGAAGACAGAGGGATCTTGTATTCGTCAATATCCTGATTTACACCGACATACCCCATCGGATGACGGCCGCCGTTGTAATAATTGAAAATTGCAAACCTCAACGACGGAAGCATACCGGCCGGATCAAGCACAGAAACCGCTATCGCATATTTTCCGGCTTCTATATCAGTATCGACAGTCAGGGTCTCCTTTATTGTATTGAGCTTCGCCTCTTCCGTATATCTTCCGCCCTGCCATTTGTCGCCAGGCATCCATTCAGACACTTTAGGAGTTGACAGAACCTTGCTCCAGACAACTTCCTTGGTTTCAGGATTGATGAGGGAAATTTCCACCGGCCAGTCATAATAGAATGGGGAAGATCCTGTGTTCACCACTGAAAACTCCAGATCGAAAGGCTTGCCTGCTTCAATCTTCACAGGGTACTTGAAGTCCTTTATGAGAAATCTGTAACCCATGATTTTCTGCAGATAGCTTGCATTGCCATAGAACTGCGTGTTGTTGAAATTAGCCCAAGTGACACCGCCAAGATGGTTGATATGCAAATCCCGTATCTGGTCCACAATCAGGCTTTTAGTAGATTCCGAATTGCAGCAGTCCTCCAGGCTTCTATGGCCGGCATTCCACAGACTGCCCCAGCCCCAGGTGATTTCTCCGCCCATAACCTGTGTCTTCCAGCGGTCGCCGAGCCTTTTCATAGCATTGAAACCTCTCTCGTCCTCCTCCCGGATAGCGAATGAATCCCAATAAATACCATATTCATAATCCTGGAATTCATACGCATAGCGGACCATCACCTTCTTGTTTTTGAAAGCATCTCTGAAAGCATCTCCAAGCACTTTCTCTATGCCCGGTATATAGGTCCTGTTCGCCACGTGGAAGTCCTGGGTATGAGGCAGCCAGTATGTGGTGATGTTCGGATCGTGGTGCTCTCCCCATTCGCCGATAAGCCCCATTTCCACGTATGCCACACGCGGATCATTGTCCCAGGCCTCGCCCAACTTTTTAATAAGTTTTTTCATCCTGTCAGCAAAAGTCGGATCGAAATAGCCTCCGGTAGACGGCGTGTTGTTGTCATCGGAACGGACTTCGCGCGGGAAATCCTTTGGCCAGTGCCATCCGTTCAGATCATCGGGATTGTCAGTATAGGTATTCTTTTCATAACCACCCTCATACTTTTCCATCCAAACTATGTACGGACGCGGTATCACCTTGATGTTCTCATCCTCAACACCTTCCCAACGGTGATTGCTGTATGCGATGACCTTGTCCACTCCGTCACTCTCGACTTCCTCCATCATGTTCCACTGCATATACTCCTTGATAATCGAGCCGAACGGATAGGGATATTCAGCCCGTTTCTTATCTACTCCGGGACCGAAGAACTCTCTCCAGCCCTTCATAGGATTGCGTATTGCATTGTAGTATTCATACGGATTTACTATCACCGTATTGCCGTCGACTATGACATCTTTCGGAGTCCCGACAGTCCCGCCTCCGGAATTGCTGTCCTTGTTGCAGGCAAGGACACAGAGACAGGCTGTCAATATTATCGCTGCTCTTTTCATGCTATCAAAAATTTTTTAATATCCCGGATTCTGGTCATCCTGTGACATGGCATCATTGCCGTCTATCGCAGCCTGAGGAATAGGGTATAGATTATGATGCTCCTGAATATCGACACCATGAGCAGCCTTTACCTGCTGTTTCAAAGCCCCGAACCTTACCAGATCCGTACGGCGGTGATGCTCACAGCAAAGTTCCAACATCCTTTCCTTCAAGAGTGCAGCCTTGAACTCTTCCTTTGAAAGGCCTGACAAATCAGACACATTAGCCCTCCTGCGGACTTCATTGATGCAGTCGTACTTGTCGTTCGAACTGTCATCAAGTTCATTCAATGCCTCTGCTTTCATCAGAAGAACATCAGCATAACGCATAAGAATGTAATTCAGGTCATCATCCTCGATAACAGTGTTATACTGAGGACTCCTGTATTTCATGATACATGGAGGATTCTGAGTCACGCCCATGTACTCGGTACAGAACCATTTTTCCCTTCGAAGGTCGCTTGCTTCGTATGAATCATAGAGGTACTGGCTTGCACCCATTCCGCCCCAGCCGAAGCCTCTGTCCGTAGGTCCGCCGCCTCCGCGTGGTCCCCAATAGGATGACTGGATACTGCCTTCCAGGCCCCAGTTGCCTGAATGCTTGAACTGAACCTCAAAAATGTTTTCGTAGTTCTCGTTTTTGTGCTCAGGAAGGAAAACATCATTCAAATCTTTATATAGATGGTATTTGCCAATTACCTTGTTCAAGGCTGTCAAAGCATCCGCCGGTTTGCCCCACTGCAGATAAAATCTGCCGAGCAAAGCGTTTGCAGCTCCTGAAGTCGCCTTGCCCAAATCATCACCAGACCACGATTCAGGCAGATTTAAAGCTGCAAATTCCATATCTTTCGTAATGACATCATAGACTTCATCCACACTTGCACGAGGCTTGCTGATCTCATTCTTGTCAACGGATGCGGACAGCCAGAGCGGAACGCCACCGTAATATGACACAAGTTCAAAATAGAACACAGCGCGCAGAAATCTCGCCTGTGCAACCATCAGTTTGCGCTCTTCAGCTGACACTGGAGCAGATTCAGGCATATCAATGATGGTGTTGGCCCTTTTTATACCGTCGTAATTCCAGATGTAGTGTACCCTGAGAAACTCATGCTGGGCTGAAAAGGTGTAATGCTTCAACTCCGAATAGGCAGCCCAGCTCAAATCGAAAGGCTCAGCCTCGTCCGAGCCGAAATTATTGAGTGTTATAGTATACTTTTCAGCGAACACGAGCTGAAGCATGGCATAGCTGCTTGTCAACGCCTTTTCCCAATCCTGTGCACTTGTAAAGGAATTCTCGGGAGTCAGCTGGCTCTGCGGAATTTCCGTAAGGAATTTTTCACACGAATTAAGGCTGAAAGCCAAAATCACGGCACTTATTATCAAATATATCTTTTTCATATCATCATAATTTTAGAAATTCAATGAAACACCTGCAATGTAGGCACGGGCACCCGGATAAGAGTTGTTCGTATCCCAGGCCTCCACGTCATAACCTGTGAACTTTGTGAAAGTACAGAGGTTCTGGACGGAAACGAAGAATCTCAGGCTGGACACGTGGAGTTTCTGGAGAGCCTTGTAAGGAAGGGTATAGCCCAACTCTATATTCTTGATTCTCAGATAGCCGCCATCCTGGAGATTGGCGTCAGTACCATCGCCGTTGGCATACGGAGCAGCTTCTCTCGGAGCAGGATAGACAGTGCTCGGACGCTCGATAGTCCAATAGTTATTGTAATAATCCTGACTCATATTGCCCCAGCGGTTGTAGGCATTCTGTGAACGGAGCAGGGCATTGTTGATTTTATAGCCTGCAGCGTAATTCATGAAGATTGTCAAATCGAAATTCCAGATGTTGAAAGTGTTGGCAAAACCTCCGTACACGGTCGGAGTGCTCTGTCCGCAGAACGTCCTGTCGTCACCATTGATGACTCCGTCCTTTTTGATGTCCCTGATTTTTCTGTCACCGGGCTGGCAACCGTAAGTCGCCGCCTCACTCGCCTCATCCAGCTGCCAGATGCCGTCGCTTTTGAGCAGATAATACTCATTCAGAGAATGACCGACGAAAATCCATTTGCCGACATCCTGCTTTCCGTCATAGAGGGACAGGACTTTGTTTCTGTTGTAACTGATATTGAACGAAGTTCTCCAAGAGAATTTGGAAGTGTTGATATTGATTGTATTCAAGGTGAATTCGACTCCGCTGTTGGCGAGAGAACCGACATTCGTCAACGATGAAGTATAGCCGGACTCATACGGAAGAGGCACGGTCCAGAGAAGATCACTGGTATGTTTGTAGTAGCCCTCGATGGTACCGGCAAGTCTGTTGTCAAAGAAACCGAAGTCCAGACCGACATCCACCTGGTTGGCTTTCTCCCAGGTCAGATTAGGATTTGAAATTGAAGAATATACAGCTCCGGTAGCTTTGTCTGTGCCGAATACATAATCATTGAAATATCCTCCTTCGCTTACAAGCGCCGCGTATGCATAGTCACCGATGTTCTGATTGCCGAGACGGCCTATACTTGCACGGAGCTTCAGATTGGTGACCTGAGTGCCTTTAAGGAATGACTCCTCGGAGGCACGCCAAGCCAAAGCGAGTGAAGGGAAGAAGCCCCATCTGTGTCCCGGAGCAAATCTTGAAGAGCCGTCACCGCGCATGGTCAGAGTGGCAAGATAGCGGTCATCGTAATTGTAAGTAGCTCTGGCATAGAAAGATGCCATTGTGGACGCATTTGCGTAAGAAGAGTTCGGTCCATGTTCGGCAGCACCGGTCAGATTGTTGTATTTTGTAATTGGATTCAGACCTTTTGACTGTGCCGTAGATGTCTCATAAATCGATTTCGATGCAGAAAAACCCGCCATAGCCGTCAGTTTGTGACCGGCCTTGTCAAGCGTGTAGGTAATAGTGTTTTCAGTCTGATAGTACTGGGTGAAATTTGACATTATGGACGCCCTTCCCTCCACCGGATAGTGCTGGCCCATACGGCCGTCTTCATATTCATTGACACGGAACATGGTGTAATGCAGGGTGTTGTCTGTCTTCAACACGAGATTTTTAATCGGTTCAATCTCAAAATATGCAGAACCGACTGCCATAAGTTTTTTGGTGCCCTTGTCAAGCAGATTCACCATAGCGACAGGGTTGGCCTTTGTGTTGAGGAAACCGTCATAGTAGTCGCCGTCCTCAGTGAAGACAGGAGCGGTAGGCTGGGCAGTTACCGCACTGTGCATGGTGCCATAACCGGAATCCTGCTCCTCATTGATATTCATCAGTTTTGAATACACTGTATTGAAACGCGCCCCGAAACGGAACCAGTCTGTCACCTTGGCATCGGTATTGTAACGGAGGGTAATCTTGTCGAATGACGAATTTTTGATGATACCCTTCTGATTGTAGTAGTCAATACCCAAATAATGATTCATCTTTTGAGTCCCGCTTGCAACCGAAACGTTGTAATTCTGGAAAGACCCCATCTGAGTCACGGCATCCTGCCAGTCAGTGGACTCTCCTTTGGAGATGTGGCGGAGTTCATCAGATGTCCAGGTGTAGCCGGTAATATTGTCATTGATGAATTTATAATACTGCTGTGCGGTCATCATATCCTGCTTGTTCAGCATGGTCTGAATACCGCCCTGGGCGTTCAGAGATATACGGGTCTTACCCCCCCCCTCACCACGTTTTGTCGTAATGAGGACGACACCGTTTGATCCTCTGGAACCGTAAATTGAAGCGGAAGAAGCATCTTTCAGCACTTCAATTGAAGCGACATCAACCATGGAAATGTCCTGCATGCCTGACATCGGAACGCCGTCCACGACATAAAGAGGACCGCTACCGGCATTGACCGAGCCGACACCACGGATAATGATGCCTGCATCAGCTCCCGGCTTCAAGTTTCCGTTGGTAACCTGAACTCCTGCAGCCATACCCTGCAGGGCGCTTGAAGCCATACCTACCTTTGTATTTTTCAATTCATCTGTCCTGATGGAAGCCACGGCACCGGTCAGATCACTCTTTTTTGCCGTGCCATAGCCGATTACGACAACATCATCAAGTGAATAATTGTCGGGCATCATTTTGGCGTTGACGGTGCTTTCCCCTTTTAATGTCACGCTGTAGTCAACCAGACCGAGGCATGAGAATACAAGCACATCTCCGGCCTTTGCATTGATGGAATACCGGCCCTTGCTGTCTGTCATGGTTCCGTTGTCCGAACCTTTGACTATGACATAGACACCGGCAACAGGTTCCGACAGATTGTCGTATACCGTACCTTTGACTGTATTTTGCGCAAATGCCAAATTGGCAATAAGCAGCAAAGAAATAAGTGTTATTATCCTTTTCATTGTCGTATCGTTTTTAGAATTGTCTTACTGCCAGGGTTCCGATTGCCCAACCGATGCGGTCACAGCCGGCGGAAACCACATTGGTCGCCTCGTAGAAATTGACATAATATTGGGCCCATATCCAACTGCCACCGTCATTGAACTCAGTCGAGCACCAATAGTTGTTTGCCGGGATTGCAAATCCTGCAGCTGCAACGTCCGCTTTCACTTTGAACAGCTCAATCAGTTCGTTCTGTGAAGGAAGGAACCAATCGGTGTAGGTCAGGTCCCCGTCTTTCAGACTGAGTTTCGCACAAGCCTCGGCAGGAGTGTCATGCTCGTATGAATAATCATTTCTCGTATCGGCAGCCTGTTTTACCAAAGCAGCGGTATTTGACTTTCCTTTGTAAATGTCAGGACTTGTGCCGGCCGATTTTTCCTGAGGCACTGAAGGCCCCCAATTCACTGCTGCCCCACCGATTGCCGCCGGATACACGACAAGGCCATGTACTCCATTATCTGAAAGATAGAAGGCATAACCTCCTGACACTTTGCTGAATTTATCCACAGCGACAGAGATATTACCCAAATTGTTGATTCGCTCTCCTCTTACCACTGTAACGGAGTTGACCGAATATACGCCTTTCGGAAGCGTGCAGCTCAACCCTTTGTCCGTACAAGTCGCATTGACAGAGAAAGAAGCACCTGAAGGATAGGCGGCAGACTCAAATCTCAGCACATCCCCTTCTTCAAACCCTTCACCTTCAATGGTAATTGCAGAGCCTCTTTTCAGGACACCTGACGGCATCACAACATTTTTCAAAAGAACCACGAAAGGCACTTTGAGCGTTGCAGGGAGCACTGTCGACAATTCGTTACGTGTCACGACAAGTTCATATTCCCCACCTGCGGACTCAGGTATGCGGAATGAAACATCGTAATTCGTCACCTCCGTAATTTCCGCAACAAAATCTTCTTCGCCCGCTTTTGATTTGCAGGTAATCACATCTTCTTTGCTGAAACCAAGACCTTTTACGGTAATAACCGTTCCAGGCATAGCCTGACTTTCCGCCGGCATCACTACATCTAAAATGATAGGCGCGATAGGAACAGGTTCAATTTTCTGTTCACAAGAATACAATGCTGACAATGCCAACACTGAAACTGCGGTTATAAAAAACCTTTTCATAAAATTATTAGTTAGTTGTTTGTAAGTTCTGATAGATACGGAATCGATGTCTGGGCACCGGACCTTGTGACTGAAATGGCAGCTGCTTCTGTCGCAAAAGACATGGCCTCAAGCATGGATTTTCCTTTTGAGAGAGCAACGCAGAGCGCACCGTTGTAAGTGTCGCCTGCTGCAGTGGTGTCAACGGCACACACGGATTTCGCCGGAACGAATTCCGTACGGGTGGCAGTTTTCAGACAGGAGCCTTTAGAACCGAGTGTCACAATCACATTCCGGACACCCTTCCCGACAAGCAGTCCCGCATTCTGTTCAACATTCTCATCACAGCCCCCGCAAATGATTGCACATTCATGTTCATTCGGTGTGATGGCATACAGGTTTTTCAGAAGTTCATCAGACAGACTGCAGGCCGGGGCCGGATTGAGTATGACCTTCACCCCCTTTGCAGCTGCAATACCGGCGACATACTCGACTACAGCCATCGGAATTTCAAGTTGCAGCAACAGATACTCCGCTTCAAGTATCTCCATTTCATACATCCTGATATCTTCAATACTCAGCCTGAGATTGGCACCCGGCAACACAATAATGGCATTGTCACCGCTTTCTTCAACAGCTATCCAAGCCTGCCCGGTCCTTGATTCATTGTCGGAAATGATGAAATGCCCAGGAAGACCTTCGTCAAGCAGATGCCGTTTCACATCAACGCCATTGGAATCCGCCCCCAACTTCGTGATGAAAGCCACATCTCCGCCCAAACGTTTTGCAGCTACTGCCTGGTTGGCTCCTTTGCCACCGAAAGAAGTTGACACATCACCACCGATAATGGTCTGTCCTTTAAGCGGAATGGAATCCAGTCTGACCGACGAGTCAACATTCGAACTCCCGATAACTACGATTTTTGACATATAATTTTGGTATTGAATTATTAGTTTTTCTGCGCAAATTTGCGCAAGTGCTCTAAACAAATAAAGTCATAAATCATCGTTTCTTTACATTTTTTCATACAAAAAACACTAATTTTCAGAAAATAAATTGCGCAACGTAGTAATTTTTTGCGCAAACACAAACAATGGAAACATTATGAAAGATACCTTATCTTCTATCGCTGAACGACTTGGCATATCTATGACAACCGTATCAAGAGTCGCCAACGGAAAAGCTGATTTGCACAGAATCAGTAAAGACACCCAACAAATTGTTCTTGCAGAACTCAGGCGCTGCGGATACATCGACGAAAAGAGTCTGGAACATCTGCACGTGAAAAAGACCCATACAATAGGTCTGGTGGTGCCAAGTGTTTCCAATCCATATTTTGCGGACATAGCCACTTCAGTTATCAGGGAAGCGGAAGACCACGGATACACAACAATGGTCCTGGATTCGAGAGAAGACATAGAATGTCAGAAGAACTGTCTTGACACGCTTATTTCAAGAAAAGTCGAAGGCCTTGTCATCGCACCTTGCGGAGAAGACCCGGGATTTATAGAACGGATAAATCAGGAGATTGCACCTGTCGTATTCATTGACCGGTATTTTGACGGCTGTAAAATACCATACGTCACAAGCAATAATTTTCAGGGCGGACTGGACGGAACCAACATCCTTATCAGCCACGGTCACAAGAATATAGTCTGCATTCAAGGCGACATTTCTTCCCTTCCCAACCGCCGTCGGGTTGCGGGCTATCTCCAGGCCCTGAAAAAAGCCGGTCTTACAGACAAGGCCAAAGTGGTGGGAGATGCTTTTTCCGTTTCAAACGGATATATGGAAACAAAACTGCTGCTCACCAAAGTTGAACGTCCAACGGCTATTTTTACCCTGAGCAACACAATAGCACTCGGAGCAATCAAGGCAATAAGAGAGGCTTCCCTGCGTATACCGGAAGATATTTCACTGGTTTCCTTTGACAATAATATTTACCTGGATTATATGACTCCCCCGATAACACGAATAAGCCAGCCGATTGCTGAAATGGGAAAATTAGCCTCGAAGATACTGTTTGAAAAAATAAAAAGTTCGGGCGCGGTTCCGCAACTCGAACTTTCAATTGAAGTCATTGTCCGTGACTCGGTTTCTATACTATAAGCCGGCTATTCTGCATAGAGGCTGATAATATTCAAAATGACCTGCGAGGCTTTTTCCATGCTTTCGAGGGGAACGAACTCGAGTTTGCCGTGGAAATTGTGGCCGCCGGCGAAAATGTTCGGGCATGGGAGGCCCATAAAGCTGAGGTTGGCTCCGTCGGTGCCGCCGCGGATTGGCTGGATTTTCGGTTTGATTCCGGCCATTTCCATTGCCTTGACAGCCTTCTCTACGATATGATAGTGCGGTTCGACCTCCTTGCGCATATTGTAATACTGGTGCTTCAGCTCGACAGTCGCAGTGCCTTCGCCGTATTTTTCGTTGATGAAAGCCACGCATTTCTGAATAAAGGCCTTTTTGTCCTCATAGAGAGTCATGTCATGGTCGCGTATAATATAGGTAAAAGTCGCTTCCTCGACAGTGCCTTTGAAATCATAGATGTGATAGAAGCCTTCATAGCCGCAGGTGTATTCCGGACGCTGCTCTACAGGAAGGAGGGCATTCAGCTCCATGCCGATGAGTATGGCGTTTTTCATTTTGCCCTTGGCATAACCCGGGTGGATGTTGCTGCCCTGGATACGGACTGTGGCTGCCGCTGCGTTGAAATTCTCGTATTCAAGTTCGCCTATTGCGCCTCCGTCCATGGTGTAGGCATATTTCGCGCCGAAACGTGCGACATCGAATTTGACGACTCCGCGGCCGATTTCCTCGTCAGGAGTGAAGCCTATTTTAATCTCGCCGTGCTTGAATTCAGGGTGCTCCACTATATATTGTACTGCGTTCATGATTTCAGCAATACCGGCTTTGTCGTCTGCTCCGAGGAGAGTCGTACCGTCGGTGGTGATGATGGTCTGACCCTTGTAATCAGCAAGTTCGGGAAAATCGCTGACTTTGAGAGACAGTCCGGGAACGCCTTTGAGCGGAATGTCGCAGCCGTCGTAGTCAGGGATTATCTGAGGATGAATATCCGCTCCGGAAGCGTCAGGAGAACTGTCCACATGGGCTATAAAGCCTATTGCGGGCACGTCTGAGCCACAATTCGACGGGATTGAAGCCATTACATAGCCGTATTCGTCAAGAGTGGACTCAACGCCCATTGCGAGCAGTTCTTCGTTGAGCATTCTGAGCAGGTCAAGCTCTTTTGCTGCAGAGGGCTGCGATTCCGATTCAGGGTCGGACTGAGTGTCCACAGCGACATATCTCAGAAATCTGTCTAATATTTTTTCCATTTTTTCTTTATTTATTATTCTACATTACTATAATATGTACAAGATTCCTCCACGCGCTTCGCTTGGTCGGAATGACAGCGTGGGGCACTTGGTCGGAATGACAACGTTGGGCGCCCGGAATGACAGGCTAACATTCTTTTTTGGCTTTCAGCGCACTCCATGCCACATAAACGATAATCAACATATATGGTATGATTGCGATGGGTTCGGTCCAGGCGGATTCTGGAATGAACCAGTCCACATTGGCGAAACGGAGCACTGCGCTGACAACTCCCATGAGGGCACCGCCGGCGATGAATCCGGAAGCGATGAGCGTACCTTTTTCCTGACGCGCGTTGTTGAGCGCGGCGTCTTTAGAGCGTGTGCTGACAAACCATGAAATCGCACCTCCGACAAGAAGCGGAAGGTTGAGTTCCATAGGAATGAACATTCCGAGAGCGAAAGGCAGAGCAGGTACCTTGCAGAGGGTGAGCACAATGGCGAGCAGACCGCCTATGCCGTAGAGCAGCCACGGAGCGCTTCCGCCGTTCATCATAGGTTCGATGACGGCAGCCATTGCGTTGGCCTGAGGAGCCACGAGTGCATTGTCTCCGGTAAAGCCGTAGGTCCTGTTGAGCACGAGCATGACTCCGCCGACAGTGGCGGCAGCGACGAGTGTGCCGAGGAATTTCCAGCTTTCCTGTTTCTTTGGAGTCGAACCTATCCAATAGCCGACTTTCAGGTCAGTAATAAATGCTCCGGCAACGGAAAGTGCAGTGCAGACAACGCCTCCGATAATCATTGCAGTGGTCATGCCGGCAGGGCCTTTGAGACCGACGGCAGCCAAGATAAGGGATGCGAGGATAAGTGTCATCAGGGTCATGCCGCTGACAGGATTGGAACCGACGATGGCGATGGCATTGGCCGCAACCGTGGTGAACAGGAATGCGATGATGCCGACGATGAGTACGCCGACGACTGCGTGCCAGATGTTATCCACTACGCCGAAAGCAAAGAAAAGGAACACAGCCAAAAGCGCGACTGCGATGCCGAGAACGACGATTTTCATGGAAATGTCGCGCTGGGTACGAATGGCTTCCTCCTGCGCATCGGATTTTTTCTTACTGAATTCTTTGGTTGCGAGGCCGAGTGCGGATTTGATGACCCCGAAAGACTTGATAATGCCGATTATACCTGCGATAGCGATACCTCCGATACCGATATGGCGGGCGTAATCCTTGAAAATCGTCTCAGGGCTCATCTCTCCGATGGTCTGGGTAACTCCGGTGTTCATCAGGTCAATGACGGAACCGCCCCAGATGAGGTTCATCAAAGGAATAATCACGAACCACACAAGGAAACTTCCGCAGCATATAATGAAAGAGTATTTCAAACCGATGATATAGCCGAGACCGAGCACGGCGGCTCCGGTGTTGTTTTTCACCACGATTTTGGCTTTGTCCGCCATGACTTCGCCGAAATGGAACATACGGGTGGTGATGGTCTCAGACCAGACTCCGAAAGTGGAAACGATGAAATCATAAAGTCCTCCGATGAGTCCGCTGACAAGCAGGGTTTTCGCGCCCTTTCCTCCGCTTTCTCCGCTCACAAGCACCTGGGTGGTGGCTGTTGCCTCAGGGAAAGGATATTTGCCGTGCATTTCCTTGACAAAATATTTACGGAACGGGATGAGGAAAAGAATGCCTAAAATACCTCCCAAGACTGAAGACAGGAAGACTTTTGAAAAATTCACCGTCAGTTCGGGATACTTATCCTGCAGGATATAGAGCGCAGGCAGGGTGAAAATCGCGCCGGCAACCACAGCTCCCGAGCAGGAACCTATTGACTGTATCATCACATTCTCTCCGAGGGCGTTTTTGCGTCCCATAGCGCTGGAAAGGCCCACAGCTATGATTGCAATAGGGATTGCGGCCTCAAAGACCTGTCCTACCTTCAAGCCGAGATATGCGGCAGCAGCCGTAAAAAGCACTGTCATGAAAATACCCATTGCGACAGAGTAAGGCGTCACTTCCGGATAATTCCTGCCGGGTTCGAGAAGCGGCTTGTACTCCTCGCCCGGCTTCAATTCCCTGCCGGCGTTTTCCGGCAGACTGATTTTTTTCTTGTTTTCTTCCATATTCTGATTCTGTTTTTTCAAATTAACGCACGGAAAGGCAAAGTTATAGAAAAAACTTCTATTTCCCGTTAACTTTGTTTTATAAATCCAATCTGCAAGTCTTCATGAGCGGACATTTTAAACTATAACTTCCGCTAAACCGCGGAATAATTTCAAAAACTTCGTCACACCATTACAGGTGTGCTGATTGGATTTAAATGAAGTGGCTTTCGGAATGAAATGTCATTATCTCTCTTGACAATTGGTGATAATGATAATTTAAGTAGGGTAAATTCATCATTATGTCTAATATTTTATCGAGATAATGATATAATCGGAGAAAATTTGATTATCTTTGTAACGACTTTAAGAAAGAATGATATGGAAACGAAACTGGTTGGAAGACAATATGAATGGGAGCTGCTTGATGAAGTAATCAAGTCAAGAGAATCAGAAATGGTGATCGTGTACGGAAGAAGGCGTGTGGGGAAAACATTCCTGATTAACAGGTTCTTCAACAACACTTATGCGTTCAAGCATACCGGAGTGTTCAACAAAAGCACCGGAACACAACTGGAACGCTTCGCAGCCTCTATAGAAGATTACTCAGGCGAGGCAGTTTCCGTTCCAGAGAACTGGTACAAGGCGTTTGACATGCTGAAGGCCTATCTGCGCACTGTCAAATCGGAAAAGAAAGTCGTTTTCATAGATGAGATGCCGTGGCTCGACACGTCGGATTCCGACTTCGTTTCGGCACTGGAGTCGTTCTGGAATGGTTGGGCTTCCGCCGAGGACAATATCGTCCTTGTGGCTTGCGGTAGCGCAACTTCGTGGATGACCGACAAACTCCTTGGAGACAAGGGAGGATTGTTCAACAGGTCTGCAACCCGCATGTTCCTCCGTCCATTCACCCTAAAAGAGACCGAGGAGTATCTCAAATCCAACGGATTCGAGCTCACCAGATATGATATCGCGGAGTGCTATATGATAATGGGCGGCATTCCATTTTACCTGAAGCAGATGAATCCCCGATGGACACTTGCGAAGAATATCGATATGATGTTTTTCAAAGAGAAGGGATTGCTTTGGGACGAGTTCGACCATCTTTACAACACCCTTTTCAAGAATGCCGACACATATATTGCCGTAGTTGAAGCGCTTTCCAGGAAACGCATGGGCATGACAAGAAAAGAGCTCGTGAAGGAAATAGGCATCTCTGACAACGGTGACTTCGGGAAAGTACTTAAAAACCTGGTTGACAACGAATTCATACGTCCGTACAACTATTTCGGCAACAAGAAGCGCGATACCATCTACCAGCTGGCAGATTTCTACACGATGTTCTATTTCTCCTACATAAAGGACAATTACGGACGTGACGAGAATTTTTGGACCAACAGCGCTGATCTGCCGCTTCGCAGGAGTTGGGCCGGTTATACATTTGAGCAGCTCTGCCTGCATCACCTGGAGCAGATCCGCAAGAGCATCGGAATCTACGCCGTTCAATGCGAGACGTCAGCCTGGTTCAGCAAAGGTGAGGAAGGCAAACGCGGTGCCCAGATAGACCTTCTAATTGACAGAAGAGACCGCGTCATCAACGTATGTGAGATGAAATACTCAATCAACGACTTCACCATCGACAGCGAATATGCCAAAAGTCTTCGCAACAAGATACAAGTCTTCAGGGATGAAACAAAGACACGGAAGGCACTTCATCTGACGATGATAACGACATACGGTGTAAAGAAAAACATGTACAGCAACAGCGTTCAGTCCCAGGTGGTACTTGACGACCTTTTCGCATAGATTTTCAAATTATTTGATTATTTTTGCAGAATACGTTTCAATATAACCACATAGATTATGGAAGGACAAGTACGGAGCCGGCAAAAATCAAGGGAAGAGAACTCTGTCAAAGCCGAAGTCAGGACGGAAACAAGGACTGACAATGCGGCGGGGAAGTGTCCTCATTGCGGAGCGGCACTTGAACGCGACGACTATGAATTCTGCCCTGTCTGCGGAGAAAAACTCGTGGATTACTGTACTTTCTGCGGTGCGGCGATGTCTGCGGCCGACGTCGATTGCCCGGAATGCGGCATGCCGTCGGAAGGTATAAGATGCCGCAAATGTGGCACCCGCAATTTCAGACCTTTCTGCAGGGATTGCGGCCAGCCTCTTTCGCTCGCTGCCCAAAGAGCCGTTGAAAAGGCAAAACAGGACCCGAAAGTACTGGAGGCGGCAAGGCTCTTGGTGCATTTGTCCGAGCTGCAGGCAGAGCTTGACGGCTGCGAAGTGGAGGATGGCGGGCCACAGGAGCCTACCGAGGGAGAACTCCGTCTGCAGGAGCTGATGGCGAAAGTGGGTTTCACCGCAGCGGAAAAGCCAAAAGCGGCAAAACGCGGACAGAACAGAAAGCGCGAAGCGGTCTTAGCGGAATACCGCAAGGCCGTGGAGGATGCCAACAAAGTGATGGAAGAAATGCTTCCGCCTGCAGGCAGCACACCCCAGGAGCAGCGCAACTACTACACCGCCCGAAAAGTCGCCATGATGGAGGTCATGGAAGAGCGTTGGTATGGCATTGAAATCCAGAAGACTATGGGTTGGGAATGCAACAAGTGCCATGTACTGCACAACAACCCTTCGGAATGCGCGGTGCGGGAGTTCGGAGGAAAATGGATCACCTGCTCTGAATGCAAGGTCGTGCCTGAGGGAACGTCGGGAGCTACGATGTACATCAATAAAGTCGAAAAGAAAGTATATAAAAGAGAATAAAAGCCATGGCTGACAACACCAATCTGGACGAAATCCTCAAAGAACTGTTCACGGAAGGAAAATTTGCCGCCGCCTCACAAAAGAGCGACACAGAGCCGCAAAAGACCGCAGTGGCCCCGGGAAAAACTGCAGCCGCCCCGGAAAAGACAACTGTTGCGCCCGAAAAGACCGCAACGGCTCCGGAAAAGACGGCTGTTGCACCTGAGAAGACCGCTGTGGCTCCCGAAAAGACAGCCACAGCACCGCAGAAAACAGCCTCGGATTCCCTCAAAGCCGGACAGAATGCAACAAAAAACACACCGGCACATTACAAAGGCGAAACGATAAACATAGGAGGAAAAAACTACACCATCGTGGATATACTCGGAAGCGGTGCGGAAGGGGAACTCTATGTGGTTGCGGACGGAAAGAAAAAATACGCCCTGAAACTCTATCGCAAGGGCCGTAATTGCAACGGAAAAATTCTGTCTGCCGTCAAAAGCATAAACGGAAAGGGATATATCGCCGAGACCATTGATTATGGTGACGGTTTCGAACTGATGGAATATATAACGGAAGGCAATGCGGCAACAGCCGGAATCAAGGGCAATGCCCAGGCCATTCTCGCAGTCGCAGTCAAAACCGCAATGGCTTTGGACAAGCTTCACAGCATAGGCATCCTGCACAAGGACATCAAACCGGCAAACATACTCATCAGGGACAAGGAATCCTGGGACAGCGTTCTTTGCGATTTCGGCATTGCCGACCTGCTCGACAAAGACGGCAAGTGTGCCACCCTGCAGGTGCGCACCCCAATTTATGCGGCCCCGGAAGTCTATACCGACAGCATCACTTTGGACAACAAGGTCTACATAGAACTCACTCCAAAGGCTGATTTCTATTCCTTGGGTATGACCATTCTTTCACTCTGGATGGGAGAAAGCGCATTTTTGGCAAAGGAAAGCCAGCTTGCGATTGACAAGGTCAAAGGCAGGATCACAGTTCCGGCCGATATGCCGGACCCGCTCGCACGCATCTGCCGCGGACTGCTGATAAAGAATCCGGCCAAACGCTGGGACCTGCCGGAAATCGAGCGTACGCTGAACGGGGAAGACATTCCTGTAGAAGAGGACGAAATCCTTGAGGACCTCAACATCACTTTCAGCGCGTCAAAACACCTGACAGCGAATACGCCGGAAGAACTGGCGCAATGTATGCTCCGGGACGAGGACCTCGCCATAAAATATCTTTACCGCGGACAGGTGGAAAAATGGCTGAAACCCTATCCCGAACTTGTTCTCGAAATACAGGAAATCGTAGAAAAACGCTATCCTAAAGACCAGAAGACAGGGCTTATGGCGGCAGTCTATACCCTTGATCCGACAATTCCTTTTGCACTAAGCGGCGTTACAAGGAAGACAAAAGAGGAGTTTGCAGTCAAAGCTGTGACACTGAAAGAGATAGGAGATTTCTGCAATAAGGCCGTTCCATCCGGAGACACTATCAGTGCCCTCTGTTCGGATATATTCGTGGAATGGGTACGCATCAGAAATCCGAAGCTCGCTGCAGAACTTCCTCGCAGGAAAAGTGAGGTGGAAACATTTATGCTCAGAGTCCAGACCGTAGATCCGATGTCGGACATCAACCTGATAAATGACCCCTCAGACGAGCATTATGCAATGACCCAGGAAAAGTTGGGAGAGCTGTTGGACACAATCTACAATATTTTCTGGAACAAATACAAAATCGACATCGACGAGCTTGTAAACAATTGGTACTCAGAAGAAAATGCGTCCGTCAACAATTGGCTTCTGATTCATACCGTCATCAATGTCACATCGAGTTTCATCACTTCAAAAGACTGTTCTTACATCACGGATTTCTTTGCCTCCAAAGGCACGCGTTTCGCCCGGCAGGAATCGTGGTTCAGGCATTGTATGGATTTCGAAAGCAGTGAGTACAAGCGCAAGGCAGGCCCTAAGGACAAGCGTTACAATGTCCAGATGGCATGGATGAAAATCGTAAAAGGCTACGGATATAGCCCGACTTACATTTTCCCGGAAAGCGGCAAGACAGCCAGGACAAGTACTGATATTTTTTCCAGGAAGAAAAAGGAACTCAGGGAAGAATATGAAAGCGGAGGCCTGAGAGGATGGCTTGCCGTGCAGCACCATGAAGACCCTTCTGCAAATCTCTCGTCCCAATTCGCCTACGAGAAACTGCTGCATGACTATCTCGAAGATCTCAGAAAAATTGACCCGGAACTCAAGCCTGTAAAGCGTTTCGACGAAGCCAAGAAAGAAGCCGGCCGCATTCTCTCCGAAGGTCAGGGGAAAGTGCGGGCATTAAGTACAAGAAGTGCGGTACAGCACATACTCTCATTCTTTTTGGGAGCGCTTCCGGCTATTGTTTTAATGGCAATGCTGATTTTCTCCATAATTGAAAATCCTCTTCTGCCCGAAGCCGGCAACTGGATGGACAAGTTATTCTGGCCTTTGGGTCTCATTGTGGCAGCCGTCATATTTTTTGCCTCAGACAGCGACGGCTGTGTTGTTCCCATCATTGGAGGCGTCATAGCCACATTCATCATTATTTTTGTACTGAAAATTTTAGGTACTTTCATTCTTTACCTCTTCCTTGCATTGGTGGTGGCCGAACTCATATATTTCAGCAGGAAAACCCTGTTTTTCAAGAGCATTTATGCGAAAGACGCGAAAAAATTCACCAAGCCGGGCTTTGATGAGGAGGTACTGGAACCGCTCTACTACGCTTTCAACAATGATTCATATTTTGATTCCTCTCTCAACGGCGCATTCAGCGATGACGACCTTGAGGGATGGGAAAAGGAAATCAAACGCCGCCGTCGTCATGTGCTGCTGTTTGTCGTTTCCTCTGTCATTCTATCAGTTTTCAGTGCCTTCATTCCTTCGAGCAGGTTTTTTGAAAAGTTTACCGGACCTATAATCGAGAAGGTGATACCGGCAAGCCAAGCTGACCTGCTGCAGTTCGAGAGCCTGAATCCCGGGGACAAAAGCGCAGAAGTGGTCGAACTGCAACAATATCTCAAGGAAGCGGGCTATTTTAGCGGGAACACCACCGGACTGTACGGGAAACAGACGGAAGCTGCAGTCAGGGCCTTCCAGAAGGACAACGGCATTTCCCAAAGCGGGATTGCGGACAAAGCAACCATAAAAAAGATAAACGAACTCGCTGCAAAGTGAGAGCGAGCGATAGCGAAAGGCTGTCAGGCTCTCATAAAATTTTTATAAATGTAAAAATTTCTAATAGAATGAAATGTAAATCTTGCGGCAAAGACAACCGCACCGAAGCGAAATACTGCCGTTTCTGCGGAAAAGAATTTGAAGCGTCCACCGAAGCGGAAAAACTGATCGGCAAAGAAAACATAGCCGCCCGCCTGGATGAACTTGACAAAAAACTGCAGGTCGCAAAAATCTTCGCCCAAGGCGGCACACGCATAGGTATGGACAGTCTGATCATGGGTGACCCGGGAACAGGCAAGAACTTTATGGCAGACATGATTGCCCGGAAGATTATCGCCTCGGGAGTTGCAAAACAGCGCAGGGAGGTCGATGCAGCGGATTGGGACGAATTTGCCAAGGATTTTGACAAGAACCTTTCCGCGCTCAAGGACGGTATCCTGCTGATAACCAATGTACAGAAGCTGCTTCCCACAAGCAAATCCTCTGATGTCAACCGGCTGGACAAGCTTTTCACAAGAATGAGGAACAACGAGGGCGCTCCGATTGTGCTGCTCTGCGGCCTGGTCAATGATCTTAACGCATTCTTGGAGAACAACAAGGATGTACACAGACTTTTCGAGCTGGAATTCAGGCTTGACGCCTTCGACATTTCGGGGCTGTGCGAACTCTGCATTTTCATTCTGAAAGAGAAATACGGGGTGGGTCTTGCCGATGGGACAGGCGAACTTATAGGCAAACACTTCGCCTGGTATATGAGACAGGCCGACCTGGGACACACCAACGGACACTTAGCGGAAAAAGTGGCTGAAAACCTTTCGGTCAAAGCAGCTTTGCGAGCCTCGAAAACCATTGAACCTCAAGATATTGACATCTCAGAATGCTTTATTCCGAAAAGTGAGGAGGAGATTCTTGCGGATCTGGACAATTATGTCGGCCTGCAGAGCGTAAAGGATGAAATCAAGGCTATCGTCCGCAATGTCAAGGCGAAGAAGGAGAAGGGCGTGAAGGGCAAACTGCTCAAGGACCATTATCTGTTCACAGGTAATCCCGGTACGGGGAAGACCACTTTCGCCCGCAAGTTCGGAGAGGTGCTGAACGCCATCGGAGCCCTTCCGACCGGTCAGTTTGTGGAGATTTCGGGCAAGGATTTCATAGGTCAGTTCCAGGGTGACACGGAGGCAAATGTCAAGAAATACGTGGACAAGGCCATGGGAGGAGTGCTTTTCATTGATGAAGCCTACGCCCTGTGCGGAAGCGACGGAGAGTCAGGCTATGGGAAAGATGCAGTCAATACCCTGCTGAACATCCTTGAAAACAGAAAGGGAGATTTCGTCTGCATTATGGCGGGCTATACTAAGGAGATGGGCGAATTCGTAAGATTGAATTCCGGCATTCCTTCGCGCTGCAATGTGACTGTAGAATTTCCGGACTACTGCGCCGCAGAACTGGAGCAGCTCTTCCGTATGTATCTGGTACGCAATGATGAAGAGACGATTTTCAGTCTGGATGAGGATGCCGGGAAAATGCTTCCCAAAATCTTCGAAAAGATGTATCTCAAACGCTCGGATACTTTCGGGAATGCCCGCGAGGTGCGCAATCTCTTTGACGAGGCCGTGAAAAGGCATAGGAAACGCGGGGCCGGGGACGACGTGCTTTCATACGAGGACATTGCAGGGGAAACTGCCGGGAGCGGAATTTCCGTGGAGGAGGTGATGAAGGAACTTGACGGATTCGTGGGCATGCAGAGCGTGAAGGATGCTGTCAGGCGCATTGCCAAGGAGATAGCGGTCCAGCAGAGGATGATTGAAATGGGTGAAGGCAGCGAAGGGCTCACCAAGTTCAATTTCGTGCTCACAGGCAATCCCGGTACGGGCAAAAGCACGGTCGCACGCTGTTTCGGCAGGATTTTCAAGGCACTCGGAGTGACGTCAACAGACAGGGTCATCGAGAAAGTGCCAAAGGACATCATAAGCAAATTCGTCAATGAATCCGACAAGAATATGGACGCGGCCATCAACGAGGCTATGGACGGAGTGCTGTTCTTAGATGAGGCCTACGACCTCGAACCTATGGACGCAGCAGGACAGAGCACAAGCTCCGAAGGCAAAAAGGCCGTGCAGACGCTTATGACGAGGATGGAGAACGAGGCTGGAAAATTTGTGGTAATCTGCGCCGGTTACCCTAAGGAGATGTCGGATTTCATGAACTCGAATGACGGTCTCAAGCGCAGGTTCTCCCATTTCATACACATTGACGACTATAGCGCCGAAGAACTGCTCCAGATCTATGAAAATGCGGCAAAGGCAAAGAAATACAATTTCACTCTCGCTGACGAAAACGTGAGAATGAAGGCGCTCAATATGTTCATGGCTATGGTGGCCATGAAGGACGACAAATTCGGCAATGCGGGCGAAGCGATGAAGATGGTGGCACAGACCAAAACCAATATCAACAACCGCATAGCCTCCGTACCTTTCGACCAGTGGACGTCCGAGATGCTCCACACTGCATATTTAGAGGACATTCCATACGAGGAGCCTGCCAAGGTTTCAATTGACGAGTGCCTGGCAGAACTCAATGCTCTCGTAGGTCTGGATGGGGTGAAAACGGCACTCACCAAGCTTGCCCATACGATAAACAATGAAATAGAATGTGCAAAGACCGAGAACCGCCGTCCGGAAATTCCTCTCGGACACTATCTTTTCCTCGGCAATCCGGGCACGGGAAAGACAACAGTTGCACGCCTGATGGGAAAGATACTCTACTCTATGGGTGCGCTTACGAGTCCTAAGGTGGTGGAAGTCACCAAGGCAAAGCTTGTCGGAAGATATGTGGGTGACACTGAAGCCATTACTACCCATGTCATCAACTCCGCCATGGGTGGCATTCTGTTCATTGACGAAGCATATCAGCTTTCGATGGACCAATACGGCAACACTGCCCTTCAGACCCTTGTGGACCGTCTGGAGAACGACAGGGGGAAATTCGTCTGCATCGCTGCCGGTTACAGCCACGAAATGCAGGCTTTTCTTGCCGCAAACAGCGGTTTTGAGTCCCGCTTCCCTGAACGCAACCGCATCACTTTCGAGGATTACAATCCTGAGGAACTGTTCAGAATTTTTATGATATATGCACATAAGGGCGGCTATTCGCTCGATCCTATGGCGGAAAATGCGGTTCGCGGAAAACTCACTATGCTCTATAACAAGCGCGGACGGACTTTCGGCAACGGACGGGACGCGCGCAATCTCTTTGATGAGGTGAAGAGCAATTTAGCGGCACGTCTCGCAGAAGAAGGTGCTGCGGCAAACCCGAAGGAAAGGAAAATGATTAAAATGGAGGATGTATTATGATACAGTGTCCCGATTGCAGAAATATGATTCCCGACGACAGCGCGTTCTGCGACAAATGCGGCAGGGAACTCAAATGGTGTCCTGAATGCAAACGTCCGAAACGTGGGACCCAATGTCCGGTCTGCGGCAGCGACCTTGTTCCGGGCAGGAAATATTTAGCGGGCCTGGCTGCGCAGGCTCCACAGCAAGAATCATCGCAGGCTGCTGCGCAAGGACCGGCACCGGCAGCCGGACAGCCGGCACAGACCGGAGACGGACAGACTTCACCTAAAGTTCAGGCACAGAAGCCTCAAGGCACGGCAGCACGTCCCGCTACAGCAGGAGCTTTGGTCGGAAACGGATGGAGACTGGTGCTGAAGGACGGAGACTTCGGACGCAGAGGCGGCATTTGGCCTGAGCTAAGTTCATGCATCTACGTATCCGGCAATCACGGGAAAATCATTTCCTCCCCTTCCGGCTGGCTGATCTGCGACCTCGGTTCAACCAACGGCACACAAGTCAACGGCCAGAAGCTCAGCGCCGGAGCGGCAGCTCCGCTGAACATCGGCGACAGAGTCCGCATTGCTACTTTGGATTTTGTCGTAGAATAAAAAAGCCACTGAATCCATATTATAAGTAATCATCTAATTCACAGTGAAATGAAACTGGATATTCAGGCAATATGCCACAAAGGAATGGTCCGCGACAACAACGAGGACGCCCTTTCCATCGGAGGTCTTTTCCTTCGCGATGACTCCATAGAACTCAGTGTCAACACTCCGGAAGAAGGCTTTTTCTATCTTCTCGTGTCTGACGGTATTGGCGGTCACGAAAATGGCGAGGAAGCCAGCCGCTTCACTCTGACGGAATTGCAGGAAGAGTTCAATATGCAGCACATCAGCCCGGACAGTTTTGAGGAGGACTTCAGACAGCTCGTCGGCAGAATCAGTGAGGGACTCAATAGGGAAGCCGCCGGACTCGGGCAGGAACATCCTATGGGCTGCACGCTTACCGGAGTGGTCTGGCACTACGGAAATATCTGGTCTGTGAATGCCGGTGACAGCAGGACCTACCGCTTCCGTGGAGGTATGCTCCGCCAGCTCACGACTGATGACAACGAAAGAGGCATTACAGGAGACCCGGAAGCAAGCAAACTGCTGCTCAACTGCATAGGCGGCGGCTGCAACGGCACAGTCAGCATAGAAAACATCAATGGGAAAATCCTTCCCGGCGACATTCTGCTCATCTGCTCCGACGGTCTCTCCGACATGGTCAGCGATGAAGACATCGAGTCAATTCTAAGCGGAGGCGCGCCGGACATTTCCGAAAAAGTGCAAAACACCCAAGCTTCCGCCATCGAGCTCTTCCGTACCGCCTGCGAAAACGGCGGCGCCGACAACATCTCCATCATCCTCGCCACCGTCAGAGAAGAATCCTGAATTCATTTTTTGTCGTATTTTTGCAGTTTATTCGGGTAAAATATAAAAAAGAGGAGAAAAAAAATGAACAGACTTGGTATTGTAGGTTGCGGACGGCTTTCGAATATTATCGTGGACGCTTTGTCGGGAGGATTGCTCCCTGAGTATGAACTTGTCGGAGTTTATTCGAGGACTTTTTCCAGTGCCGGAGCTTTGGCGGCGAGAGTCGGGGGATGCAAGGCCTGCAAGTCAATGGAGGAACTTTTCGACCTGAATGTGGATTATATTGTAGAGGCCGCATCACCTGCCGCTATGCGGGAATTATGCATACCTGCACTGTCGCGCGGGATTTCCATCGTGACTCTGTCCGTCGGAGCTTTGGCGGATGATGCTTTCTATGAGGAGGTAAAAGCCGCTGCCGTGAAAGGAGGCGCGAAAGTGTATATCGCTTCCGGAGCGACCGGAGGTTTCGATGTGCTTCGTACTGCAACGCTGATGGGCAATGCCACGGCGGAGTTTTTCAATGAGAAGGGGCCACGGGCTTTGCAGGGCACGCCTGTTTACGACGATAATTTGCTTGCCGGACAGAAGACAGTGTTCAAGGGTACGGCAAAGGAGGCAATAGAACTGTTCCCAACAAAGGTGAATGTGACCGTGGCTGCATCGCGGGCTTCGGTCGGGCCGGACAAAATGAATGTGACCATTCAGTCGTCGCCGTATTTCACAGGAGACACACAGCGTGTGGAAATCCGTAACGATCAGGTTCATGCAGTAGTGGATATCTACAGCGCGACTTCGGAAATCGCCGGCTGGTCTGCAGTGAATGTGCTTCAGAAAATCGTGTCACCGATAGTGTTCTGACAATAAAGGGGCCGCCACAAAAGTGCCCATGAACATAATGAAAACCCCTGTTACAAATAGCTGTAGCAGGGGTGAATTCTTTAAAATAAGGCTTTTGGCAGCCCCTTTGTATACTACAATAAATTCAAATAATGCCCGATATTGGCGAGAACTTTGTCACTGAGACGGTCAAACGCCTGGATTGTACGTCCTGTCGAGACTTTCATGCAATGGATTTTGTCATTGCCGAGCAGATGTTCTCCGCCGAGCGCCCCGACCGTATCGCAATAAAGAAGATTGTCTCCTCCGGCAAGCCAAGAGAGCATTGCAGGCTCGTCCCAAGCCGGTGAAAGACCCGTATTGAAGAGTATTTTCCGATTGCCGAGAGCGGCAAATTCTTCTTCGTGAAGCAATACGGTGTTTTTGTTCAGACAGCAGAAAATGACCTCATTTTGCGAAAGCAATTCACTGAGCGGCAGAAATTCATATCCTTTTGCCTTTGCGTGCTCCTTCTCGCTACGTGCGAAATACGAAATCTCCGCACCGAAAAACTTCATTGCGTCGGCTATCATTCCGCCCGATTTTCCCAAGCCGACAATACCGGCTTTAAGGCCCGTGATTTCGCGCGGAGTTCCGGCCCATGGCTCGCAGCCGAAACCGTGCATACGGCGTACAAGTTCGCTTACAACATACTCCACCACGCCTTCATCGCCGTAGTCGCGTATTCCTGTCACAGTGATTCCGCGGCTTTCCGCATAACGTATGTCGACATTCGCGCTTTCCGGAGAGTACAGCGAACAGCACATACCTATGTATTTCACATTGGGGCACAGTTCCAAAGCCTCCCTGCCAAGATAAGTCGTATAGCTCAGGAGCACTGCGTCAGCATCAGCTATTCTTGCTGCAATTTCATCGTTGCTCCTGGGTACATCATTGAAAAGAACCACTTCCTGTGCCAGTTCATGCAGTCTTGCCTCTGCATCCGGAACCAGACTTGTCGGCTCGATAGCCACTAATTTTTTAAACATAATTCACATTTTTTCAGGATTACTTATGCAAAAGTAGGACTTTTTTGCTGCATTGGCAAATCGCAATACTCATTACCGTAACGACAGTTACGATAATGCCTGTCAGTAAACTATAAAGAAAACGGCAGGTGTGAAGAAAGAATGCGTCGGATGGTGACGGCGATGTTGGAAGAGGCGACATCGGGCTGCAGGGCGAGTTCCAGGGGAATATCAGGCGGCGTGACAGCCTGAATGTCCGAGAAGCCGGCGGCGAGCAGAGTATCGCGGTCGGAGACTTTGCCGGCTATTCCGATGACGGGGATGTTATGAACTTTGGCCCTTTGGAGAACGCCGAACGGAGTCTTCCCGAGCAGAGTCTGGGCATCCATCGAGCCTTCGCCCGTCACCACCATGTCAACGTCAGAAAGATACGAGTCGAAATCGATGGCGTCGAGCACCATGTCGATACCCTTGCGCAGCTCTGCATCCAGAAAAGCATGGAAAGCGCCGCCTATGCCTCCTGCAGCACCTGCGCCCGGCAGTTCACGCACATTCCTGCCTGTATGGGACAATATAACCGTAGCCAAATGCGACAAGCCGGCATCCAATTTCCTTACCTGTTCCACCGACGCACCCTTCTGGGGAGCAAAAATATATGCAGCGCCACGCTTTCCACAAAAGACCGCATCCACATCGCAGGCTACAGTAAAATGCGCTTCCGCCAAAAGAGGGTTTACACAACTGTCATCAATGGAGACAATCTCCGACATATTTCCTCCAACAGGTTCAAGCACATTCCCGCGTGCATCCATAAAACGGTAGCCCAAAGCTGCAAGCATACCCGTACCGCCGTCATTTGTCGCACTTCCTCCGATACCCACCAAAAACCTGCGGCAACCACGGGACAATGCGTCCGCTATCATTTCGCCCGTCCCGAATGTAGTGGCAAGCATAGGATTGCGTTCTTCCGGAGCAAGCAAAGGCAGACCGCTCGCCGCAGACATCTCCATCACGGCCGTGTCACCGCAAAGCCCGTATTCCGCCCTGACCGGACGTCCAAGCGGATCAGACACCGTCACGGACACGATTTTCCCGCCGAGAGCACCGGTCACAGCCTCCACCGTCCCTTCGCCGCCATCAGCGACACTCACCATCCCCAGCTGTGCGGACGGCACGGCGGACAGCACCCCCTGTCTGACTGCCGCGGCCACCTCAACAGAAGAAAGACAGCCCTTGAACGAATCACAAGCCGCAAGAATTTTCATATTTTCAGAAATACCTTATGTTTATACAAAAAATAAAGAATCAGCCATGACACGGCGACATATCCTATGTAATAGACAACATTCCCCCACGCTTCTGGAAGCAGCGACTGCACTCCGCCGAGAAAGAACTCGCCGGCCTTTCCCATAGGGATTATCCTCTGCAGAAGATATATGGTAATGGAATTCAATCCTATGACACGGAAAAACAAAGTCCAGCGGGTATGCTTCCTGACATCAATGATATAATAGAACAGCGCGAACATCGCAAGCGAATATGCCCCTACCACCAAAACGAATGAACTTGTCCAGAGCATTTTGTTTATAGGGAAGACTATGTTCCACAGAAGCCCGAGTCCCAACATCAGCAGGGCCGCAATGAACATATACACAGTCTTGCGTCCGCCTGTCATTTCAGGCGAAGCCGAACGCACGAACATACCTGTAAACATCCCGAGCAGAGCGGTCACAACGGCAGGAAACGTACTCAGAATACCCTCAGGGTCAAACTGCCCGTGGTTGCTCACCAACTTGCCGGGAAGAAGCAGTCTGTCGACATAGCCGACGATATTGCCGTCCATGGACAGGGCGTCCGCATTCACGACATCGGGAGCAGGCACAAAGGCAAGCAGCAGCCAGTAGCCGACGAGCACCAGTCCGGAAATCACGGCAAGAGTCACAGGCTTGAAATTGATGAACAGTATGGAGGCGAGCATCCATGCCACACCGATACGTCCGAGTACGCTTGCAAACCTCAGCTGTGAAAAATCAAAACGGAAACCTTCGCTGACATCTATCCATTTAAGCTGGAAAAGTCCGTTATAGACCATGCCGAGGAAAACAAGCATCAGTGCCCGTCTGAAAATCTTTTTGTAAATATCCTTTTTCGACTTGCCTGCTTCACACTGTCTGGCGTATGAAAACGGCCATGAAATGCCCGCGATGAAAAGGAAAAGCGGGAAAATGGTGTCATGATGGCTCAGCCCGTTCCATGCTACATGATGCATCGTGCGCGAAAGCCAGCAGGCGTCACCTCCCGGAAAAAGGGCGCAGATGTTCACCACCAAGGTCGAAAAACCCATGATAAACAGCATATCGAAGCCCCTGAGCGTATCCAGTGACATCAACCTGCCTGAAGTATTCGTTGTCATAATATCAATATTCTTTTACCAATTCCTTAGCCTTTGCCAAAGCATCCCCATACGGCTCCGATGTGTTGACATAAGGGGTCTTTATCCACTTTTCTTTCCATTCTGCCGATGGTTCATCTGCAAAATACGCCCTGATTCTCGGAATATAGTAGTCCTTTATCAGACCTGACCAAAAACGCGCGGCATAATCCTCATAAACACCGCCCCAGGTCGTAACCAGCCTTTTGGCATTGGCTTCACAAGCGTCCTTCCGCTGCCCGGATACAGCACTGCCGCGGGCATAGTCCACCCAGTTCGACAGCTTATGCAGAGGATGCGAAACGAGCAGTCTGTCCGTGGCAAGAAGGATTTCAACAGTGGATTCCAATTCGGCATTGGCTTCGTCCGCCCGTCCGTCAGACTTGCAGGCAAGAGCCTTTTCATAGTGTCTGTCCGCAGCCAGACCGAGATAAAGCGCAGCAAATTCGACGGCGTCATTGAAATAGAGAGGAGACCCGGCACATTCATCAGAGCATGAAAGGAAGAGACGGACGGCTTCCTCGAAATCTTCATTCATGTCATTGCGGCACCCTCTTCTGTCACCCACGGCGACCTGCCACTTGAAACGCGGATAGCTGTAAAGCGAACTGTAAACGGACTTGTAAAGCAGTGACCATGCCCGCATCATTGTTTCCGAATCGGAACCGTAACGCGCCCTGCAATAGCCGTGAAGCCATTCTTCCACATCAATATTCTCTGACTGCCAGCCCATGTCAGCAAGAAGTTCGTACACCACTTCATTGTTTTCCAAGCCTTCCGGAGCCGAGCCGAAACCCACCAAATTAGCCGAATACGAAGATTTCAATGCCTCAACCGAACCGGACGCATACATCTGAAGATCTCCCGTCGGAAGCACTTTCCCTCCGAAATTCGGCACATAGCTGTATATCCACTGTTTGCCGTAGAAGCCCTCCTGCACCTTCCAGGTCTGCTCCCTGTGCCATATCCATTTCGGATAGTCATTTCCGAGATCCACGATAATCAGCCTGTCGTCAGGAACTCTTGACAGAAGAGCCTGCATACTCTCTTTATCCCAGAAACGGTGTTGATAGCCGAAAGTCCAGCCCTGAGTCACCCAGACAGCATCGGGATCTCCCGCCACCACAGACTTGTAAATCGTCTCGCCGTAGTCGGCAAGCAGACGGTGCTTCCCTTCGGTGTCATTTTCATCCACAGGAAGTTTCATCTCGTTGAAACTGTCGGACAGGAAATACTTTGCCTTGCCGAACTCCGCTTCCCATTCCTCGACGAACATCTTGCCGAGCTGTACGAAATACGGAGAATCCGGAGCAAGCACACAGGCATTGTTCTCTATAGGGAATCTGCCCCATTTAAGCTGATAGCTGCGTATTTCCGGATGTTTTTCCGCAAAGGCAGGAGGTATGAAACCGGCAAAGGCAGGAGCGACAGGCTCCATGCCAAGGGAACGCATCCTGTCGAGAATCTTGTGCTGCAGGGCAATCTGGTCTTTGTGCCACTGCTCATCAAGAGGCCCGTCGTAGCCGTTCAGATTGCCCATCCTGTGCCATGGCAGATGGGCTGCTCCCGTGAAAAAGCCGGCGATTTCCTCCTCACTCAGCCCCATTTTCAGCCATACCCTGCGGGCAATCGCCTCGGAAGCCACGCTTGCAAGCGGCATATTCACGCCATGAAGTGCCATCCAATCGATTTCCTTTTCCCAACGTGCCCAGTCCCAATAGGGAGCCGTGTAGCCGAAAGTGCAGACATTCAGAAAATAACGCAGCCTGTAGGGGGATGTCCCCTTGTCGCTGTAGTCCGCCCAGACCTCCGGCACATTCAGATTGCTTCCGCTCCAGGTCACCATCGAATTGCATGCATCGCGCAGATACTTGTCGAAAGCATAGCAAACAGCCGTAGGGCTGCTTCCCGTAATGGAAAGCACCCCGTCGGCAGCGGAAATTTCATAATTGTCCTTTTCTGCAGGCACGATGTGCAGCTCTATGTTTTTGGCAGTCCCCACGGTACGTTCTATAACCCCGAGGGCAGCCTTTTCCCCGTTATCGGGGACTGAGCACGCGACGAGCGCAAGTGCCGCAACAGATAAAATAAAAAACTGTTTTTTCATTGGAAATAAAATATTTATAACAATCCAAATATACAAAAAACTTGCGTAAAAATGGCAGAATGAGGGCAAAATGTGACACTCATTAATCAAACTTCATCAAAAGCGAATTGAAAAGCTATTTTGAGTGATTTATCTTAGTAGCAGACATGAAAGCACGCTTCCTGCGGTCAGGACCAGACCCACAAGGCTCTCGAACGGAACAAGACGCAGCCTGTCCTTGAAAGCCATAGCGACAGAGCCGCCCGTGGCATGGAAAAAAGAGCCGTGAGGAAGATGGTCAAGCACTGTACACGAAGCATTTGTCATGGCCGCAGCCCATACCGGAGAGACACCCGCTACAGACGAGGCAAAAGATGCCGAAGCAATGGTCGCACCTGCCGTAGTGGACGCCGTCGCCGCGGCCATCAGCATACCGGAAACGGGAGCAAGAAGCACCCCGCCCAGACCGCTGCCCGACAGCAGGGCAAGAAGCACATCCTTGATTTCGGAAGCCTTGATGACCCCTGCAATGGTGCCCGTGCCGACTAAAAGTATAGCCACGGCCGACATTTTCTCCAGACCGTATGTCAGACAGACGCCCGCATTCCTGAACTGACGGGTCGCAATGATACACACCAAGCCGCCCACAGGCAGAGCGACAAGAGGGTCGACAACTACCGAAAACAGCGGACGCAGTGCGAGCAGAAGCACAGTCACAAGCGGTCCTGCGGCACTCGCCCAAAACGGAGGCACATCCCCGTCCGCAAAATCATCCCCGCCGTCGTACAGCACTTCGTCCTTACGGGAAGGCATAAGCGGAACAATCAGATAGACAGTCACAAGCAAGCCTGTCAGAGCGGGAATGATGTTGGCAGCCATCACGGAAGAAAGCGGGGCGGAATAATTTTCCGCAGCGATTATAGTGTTCGGATTCGGGGAAACGATATTGCCGCATTTCGCTCCGCCTATCATCGCAAGCAGGATTTTCCCTTTGGGGAGGCGCAGTTTCTGCGCTAAAATCAGGGCAATCGGAGCGACAGTGATAACGGCGACATCCACAAAAACGCCGACACCACAGATAAGCATAGCCGAAAGGGCCAGCGCAAGATAGACCTGTTTCTGCCCCAGCCGATTGACAATGGTACGGGAAATCGAGGCGGCAGCACCTGTCTTAATCAGTGCGCCTGAAAGCACGCCGGCAGCCAAAATCCTCAGAATGGCAGGTGTGATGTCCTTCACCCCGTCAATCATCACATCCACAGTCCCGGCCAGACCGAAACCGGACAGCAAGCCTCCGGCAAGAGCGCCCGTAATAAGACTATATACCGGCGAAACCTTGATTACAATCAGTATGATGGCGATTGCAAGACCAATCAAAGCGGCAATTGCAGTGTTCATACCCCAAATCATTCGTATGCTGCTTCGGACAGGCTGAAATTCAGGTCGGACAGCGAACCTCCCAAAGCGGCATGGTATTTTTCATATAAGCTCTCACATTGTACAATGGCCGAGCCGGACGGCTGCGCGGCATAGCACTCACTGGAATTCACCCAGTCCCATTCCCAGTCGGCACTCGACGAATTGAACCCGGCCATGTCCAGCTCTGTCCCGTCCGCAAGCGCCTCCGCGGCAGCCGAAAAGAAACGTTCCCAACGCGGATAATAGAAACCGCCCATCATCCCAGCCCACTGACGGCAGGCGTAATCTTTTATGCGACAGTTTTTGTCGCCCCACAAAGTCAGCAGATTGCGCGCATTCTTCTCGTAAAGGGCACTTTCCTCCGGAGTACTGCCCAAAGCCTTGGCACTTTCAAGCCACCTTCCGAGCAGAAACTCGCTGCGGGTCGAAAGAAGCGACTCCATATCCGAAATCAAATCGAGAAATGCTTTTGAAGACAGGGCAAACGCCTCCGCATCGCGCGACCTGTAATCCGCCGCGGCTTTTTGCTGGAGCACGGAAGCATAATTCGCAAGTACCTGGCGCGTCACGTCCACCAAATCATAACGGAAGCCGTCGCTGCCGGCATACTCTTCCGCACAGGACATCATCAGGCCCCAGGCTTCAAGAAGACGTTCATTGTCGTAATGCAGCTTCGTATTGGTCGTACCGCCGGGATTTTCCAGGAAATTGGGACGTCCTGTAATAATCGACTCGTTGCCTCCGCTGTTCACATGATTTTCATAGACAGACGAGAGAAGTATCTCCCACGCCTCAGTAGCAGCATCGGAATTGTGTCCGTAACGTTCTGCCGTATAGGATTTTATAAAGGAAGGGATATCCACAGGTCCGTCAGTCCAGACATTTTCGAACATAAGCGCGAAGATTGCAGGATTCTGTTCTATTCCCTCCATGGTAAGTCCTATGCCGCACATATTTTCCGATTCTTTCATCGCCGCAGCCGGATCATTCGCCACAGATGAAGCATTGCCCGACAGATTGACATTCTGCCCGAAATTCTGCAGCATACACCATATCCACGGTTTTCCGTAATAGGATTCCGTACGGTTCCACACAGGACTGCGCTCGCTGTACAGATCAAGAATGAGCATATTATCGTCAGGTACGGCATTCAGCAAAGCCTGTATCTGCCTGTCTCCCCAGAATTTCCGCTCATGATGGAAAAGCCAGCCCTGCATCACCCACACAGCCTGGGGGTCGACATCCGCCATGGCGGCATAGACTTTTTGTGAAATATCGTTCAGATAAAGGCTGTCATCCGTAGGAGGGGTATTTTCGTTGAAGGTGTCGGCAGAATAAAAATGATTTGTGCCGTAAGTCTTCGTCTGCTCCTCCAAAAACATCCTGCCTATGGTAGAGAAAAGCTCCTCCGAAGGGTCAAGCACAGACACGGGAGCGAAATTCACCCACGAGCTCTTTGTCACTTTCACATCGGGGAATTTCTCCGTAAAGGCAGGCGGGACATGTCCCGTAAATGCAGGAAGCACGGGAGTCATGCCTAAAGAGCGCTCCATCGAAAGGATGTCCTTCTGCAGCTCCTCGTGGAAATCGATAAAATTCTGGGGAAGAGGTCCGCCCCAACCGTCCAGATTGCCCATCCAGAACCAGTTGAAATACGCAGGTCCGCTGAAAAACGAAGCCAGTTCCTCATCCGTAAAGCCCAATTTGCGGTAGACCCTCTGCCATACGGAATTCTGTCCTGTCACGGCAAGCGGCATATTCACACCGTTCAAAGCCATAAAATCGACCTCCTTTCTCCATCTTTCGGCATCCCACCAGCTCATGGTGTAGTTGAAAGTACAGTAATTGAGATAATAACGGTACTTGTAAGGGGAGGTCTTCAAAATTTTAGTCTCCGGCAAAGGCAGCGTTTCCGGCAGGGCTGTCGAAGAACCGCACCAGCTCAGATGCCATCCGCAATATTGTTTCAGATAGGCATTCAAGGCACTTGCAACGCTCACGCCGTCATTTCCTTCCAAAACGATTTTACCGTTTTCCGCATAAAAGGAAAACCAGTCCCTGCCGTCAATCTGCACGGGGTTTATACGTATATCAAAGGCGGACGAACGCCCTGAGGTAATCCTGTCCACAAGGGCTGTTGCCGAGCGTTCCTGTTCGGAACTGCTGTATGTCGATTTTGGAGCGCATGCGCAAAAACCTAAAAGCGCAGCAAAAAACAATAAAACCGTTTTGCGAAGAAACATAATATTATTCATTTTTTAGGGATTACCTGCTTATTTTTTATCCCGATTTGTAAAATTATGGAATTCCTATGATTTTTCGGAAATTCATGCTAATTATTTCCACTATAAATACCGAACAGCTCAACAGCCTTATCCAGCACATCAGAATATGGCTTCGATGTGTTGAGATATGGAGTATTTATCCATTTTTCTTCCCACTCGTCCAGACCGTCGGCACCATCGGAAAAATACACTTCAAGCCTCGGGATGTAATAGTCCTTAATCAGACCGGACCAGAAACGTGCGGCATAATCCTCCTGGAAACCGCCCCAGGTCGTGACCAACCTCTTGGCATTGGCTTCACAGGCGTCCTTCCGTCCCTCGGATGCAGCACTGCCGCGGGCATAGTCCACCCAATTCGACAGTTTATGCAGAGGATGCGAAGCGAGCAGACTGTCTGCGGCAAGAAGGATTTCAACAGTGGACTCCAATTCGGTATTGGCCTCACAGAGCCTGCCGCTTTCCTTGCAGGCAAGAGCCTTTTCATAATGTCTGTCGGCCACCACCCCAAGATAAAGTGCGGCAAATTCAACGGCGTCATTGAGATAGAGCGGAGAATCCGCACATTCGTCAGAACATGAAAGAAACAGGCGGACGGCTTCCGCAAAATCTCCGTTCATATCGTGGCGGCTTATACGCCTTGTGTCAGGAACAACGGTCTGCCACAGAAAACGCGGGTAGCTGTAAAGCGAACTGTAAACTGATTTGCACAGAAGAGACCATGCCTGCATCATTGTTTCCGAATCGGAACCGTAACGGGCCCTGCAATAGCCGTGAAGCCATTCTTCCACATCAATATTCTCTGACTGCCAGCCCATGTCAGCAAGAAGTTCGTACACCACTTCATTGTTTTCCAAGCCTTCCGGAGCCGAGCCGAAACCCACCAAATTAGCCGAATACGAAGATTTCAATGCCTCAACCGAACCGGACGCATACATCTGAAGATCTCCCGTCGGAAGCACTTTCCCTCCGAAATTCGGCACATAGCTGTATATCCACTGTTTGCCGTAGAAGCCCTCCTGCACTTTCCACGTCTGCTCGGTGTGCCATACCCATTTAGGGTAATCATTTCCGAGGTCCACGATAATCAGCCTGTCGTCAGGGACTCTCGACAAAAGAGCCTGCATACTTTCCCTGTCCCAGAAATCGTGCTGATAGCCAAAAGTCCAGCCCTGAGTTACCCAGACAGCATCGGGATCTCCTGCCACCACGGACTTGTAAATCGTCTCTCCATAGTCCGCGAGCAGGCGGTGCTTGCCTTCGGTGTCATTTTCATCCACAGGAAGTTTCATCTCGTTGAAACTGTCGGACAGGAAATACTTTGCCTTGCCGAACTCCGCTTCCCATTCCTCGACGAACATCTTGCCGAGCTGTACGAAATACGGAGAATCCGGAGCAAGCACACAGGCATTGTTCTCTATAGGGAATCTGCCCCATTTAAGCTGATAGCTGCGTATTTCCGGATGTTTTTCCGCAAAGGCAGGAGGTATGAAACCGGCAAAGGCAGGAGCGACAGGCTCCATGCCAAGGGAACGCATCCTGTCGAGAATCTTGTGCTGCAGGGCAATCTGGTCTTTGTGCCACTGCTCATCAAGAGGCCCGTCGTAGCCGTTCAGATTGCCCATCCTGTGCCATGGCAGATGGGCTGCTCCCGTGAAAAAGCCGGCGATTTCCTCCTCACTCAGCCCCATTTTCAGCCATACCCTGCGGGCAATCGCCTCGGAAGCCACGCTTGCAAGCGGCATATTCACGCCATGAAGTGCCATCCAATCGATTTCCTTTTCCCAACGTGCCCAGTCCCAATAGGGAGCCGTGTAGCCGAAAGTGCAGACATTCAGAAAATAACGCAGCCTGTAGGGGGATGTCCCCTTGTCGCTGTAGTCCGCCCAGACCTCCGGCACATTCAGATTGCTTCCGCTCCAGGTCACCATCGAATTGCATGCATCGCGCAGATACTTGTCGAAAGCATAGCAAACAGCCGTAGGGCTGCTTCCCGTAATGGAAAGCACCCCGTCGGCAGCGGAAATTTCATAATTGTCCTTTTCTGCAGGCACGATGTGCAGCTCTATGTTTTTTGCAGTCCCCACGGTACGTTCTATAACCCCGAGGGCCGCCTTTTCCCCGTTATCGGGGACTGAGCATGCAGTCAATGCCAAAAAAGACAGTATAAAAATTCTTTTTTTCATTTACTATCGGAGTTCGCACTGGGTTTTGATGTTGAGGTAAACAGGCTTCATAAACAGATCGTAGGTCAGTTCAGCATCCATTCTCTGGCCTTTTCCTTCAACCTCAACGAAGCATTTGCTGTCGTCTCCGACAAACTGCATAATCTGCATGATGCCATAGTAATATTTGGACTCATCACCCTCCTTCCTTTCACTGCGGAAAACAATGTAATCCCCAGCACGAAGAACTTCCTCAAGTGCAGATGTTGAAGTATGTCCGGCATTCACCCATTTGCGCACGTATGCTTTTCCTCCAAGATTTGTCGGTTCATCTTCCTCTCCAAGAGTTGCATTGTCCATTTTTCTCTGGATTTCACCGAGTTTCCAATATGCCTTGATTTTTTCAAGTTTGGTCTCAGCTTTCTCTATAGACATGAAGATAGCATCGACAGACTTATAGATATCCTCATGCCATGCATCTGACCATGAACCTCTTACATACGTCATTGTGAAATTGATATCCACATTTTCATCCTTAATCTGATGTGCACCGTACTGATAGAGATCACACTGACGGCCTGTTGTACCACCACCGAGTTGGGATTTCTTCAATGTCGAGAACATATAGCCTCTTTGGCTGCCGATATACGCCTTTTCTTCCGGCTTCTTTGATGTGTTTTCAAGAACGTTCAAAAAACAGAAACTTCCGTTCTTGCCGTCAACTGCCAGCAAATCATTAAGACTTACAATGTGCTCCAGCTTGCCGTTCACATCCACGCCATGCATAGAGAAGAATGACTTTGTGTCAGAGCCTGCTCCTGTAAATTCCTCAGGATAGGTTTCCGGATCATTTTCGTGGTTGAGCACTTTGTTGTCAGGATAGATTGCCGCAGCATCGTTCATCCAGAAATCTCCCTTAGGCTCCCCTGTAACAGTAACAGGAAAATAAAAAGTCTTGGCAGCCTTGCCTGCTTTCAAAGTAATTTCCAAATCGGTGAGTTCCTGAGAATCAGCAAAATATTCGATTGCCTTGTATTCTGCCTCCGGCTTTGCAAATGGCTGTGCCTCGCCTACTGCAGTATATTTTTCGCCCGATTTTTTGACAGCCGTCACCACCATTTCATCGATGGCGACGGTACTTGTGATTGTACCTTCAAGATTGGCTGGTTCACCGTAGACAATTTCCGTAACCGTCATTGTCATGTCAGCCTCCAATGGCTTGGTTTCCTCTTTACCATTGTTTTTGTCGCAGGCAACCATCGCGAGCGCAGCGGCTGCAAAAAGAATAAATCCGTGTTTCATAATAAATTTGATTTAAATGTTAATAATTATGGTTTAATTCAGTACAATATCTGATATTACAGGGAAATGGTCCGAGAACCCGGCCTCCGTGCAGACGCGGGTGCCGACAAGTTCGACCTCACGACGCGAATAGATGTAATCTATCTTTATGGAAGGCTTGTACGTGGAGTACGTCAGCTCGTCATTGGTAAGGTTCTGCCATTTTTTGTTGAAAAATTCAATTGCAGGCTCGTCAGGAGTGGCATTGAAATCACCGGCAAGGAAAACAGGATTCTTGATTTTCCGCACGTATCTGTCAATGAATTTCGCCTGTTTAAGCCTTAGACTCCTGCTTTTGACTTCAAGATGGGTACAGATCATAGTCACGACCTCGTCGCCTGGAAGCAGGATATCAGCCACCAACATGGCACGCTGTTCGGTCACTCCGTCATTCGGCAGCAGCACCCTCTCGCTGCGCACAATCGGATACTTGCTCAGCATTCCGATACCATAGTAACCACCTCGGTAGTCTATGGTCTTGCCGTAAAGTCCGAACATACCGGTGGCTTGAGCCAGTTCGTTGACGAATTTCACTCCGTGCTGATGAGGGGCACGCTCGCGCTCAGTCGCCCAGTCGCATTCCTGCAAGGCCACGATGTCCGGAACCTGGGAAGCGATGTATCCGCCTATGTCCTGCATAGTCGCGAGTTCTCCGAAGCGGAGATTGTAGGACATGATTTTCAACTTCTGCTGCGCACTGAGGCACAGAGGCGCGAAAACCATGATTAATACTATCAACTTCTTCATTATCATTAATTTAAACGTTCAATTGCCATTCTATAATATGGACAGTCGTCCCTTTTGCCTTCACTTATACTTCTGCAGACATAATCTGGATTGCAAAGGACAAAGACATCGTATGCCTTGTCTGAACCGGAATATTCCATACGTAAGCCCAATGTGTCATTGGCATATTTTTTTACCTGTTCTTTTATACTTTCCGCTATGGTCCCAACGACCACGGCCTCTTCATAAAGTGCTGCAGAGCGTTTTTTTATAATCGTATAAAACTGTTCTATATCAGTAAGTTTGGTGGTATAGACCGTCAATTCCACCGCTGTACTCAACGGAGCTTTAAAGCACACACCCGACATAAAACTGCCGTCTTCCGCTATCCCGTCATATCTCTTTGGCTTATAGACAGTGAGTATGCCCGTACCATTTGTCTTTACGGCTTCCGTAGCTTCGACCTGAGCAAACAAGGCATTGTATTTCAAATCTTTACCGACTGAAATCATTTTGTTTTCTTCCCCCGTGACATAATCACAACGGTCAACGAAATAGAATAGAGGTTTCGGGGCCTGCTGGGCTTTGATATGCGACTTTATTGTATTTTCGTCATGGGTAATGAAAAAACTTGCCTCATCAAGTGTCGAGAAAAAATCAACTGTGAACAGATTTGCCTGCACAATATCTTTGGGAGGCTCTGGAATTTCCACAGGAGGATTTACCGGCGTATCCGGGTCATCACCTCCGTTCCCTCCGGGAGTTACAGGTTTCTTTTCGCACGCAAGAGCGAGTGAAAACACCAGTATCACTGACAACATTCTTGTCATGGAATTCATGTTCGTCTTCATACTATTCTCCTTTGTAAACCATATCGGCAACTATGAAACAATGGTCAGACAAATCAGCCCTGTTGAGGATTTCATACATAGTGCACGACCATCCTGTCTTGGGGTATCCGAGAACAAAATCATATTGCTGTTTCGGATTGTCACCTGCCGGCAAAGTGTTTCCTGCACCGGGATTGATTTCCTTCCATCTGTTCCCGGCATACTTCATCACATCGCTGCCAGGTTCCGCATTGAAATCCCCTGCAATGATTGTCGGAATCACAGAATTTTCGGCAAAGATCTCCTTATTGATTGCAGCGATACATTTTACACGCAAATCATTATTCTCCACAGGAAGATGTGTAGCGGCAAAACGGACATTGCCCCCGTCAGGCAACATGACACTCACCCAACCTGTGGCACGCGGCTCCCTCTGCTCTGCCAGTCCCGAATTGTAAACCACCTTGCCCATCGAATAAAACGGATATCGGCTCAGTATGCCAACTCCGAAAGTACCTCCGTTATAATCGAAAGAGTCAAAAACAACAGGATACATTCCGACCCGCTTTCCCAACTCGGCAAGCCAGGCTTTGCCCAAAACCATCAAGGTACGGTCGTGGAGTTCCTGAAGCGAAACGAAATCAGGTTTATACTCATTTATCACAACCGCATATTTTGCAACATCATAATTACCGGACTTGCCTCCTTCCTTCAGGTTCATAGACATAACCCTCACACTCGTTTGAGAATAGGCACAAAGCGAAAACAGCGCGGCAAAAACAATTATCAGAAATTTCTTCATACTCAAGCGATTTTACCAGCCTGTATTGTTCGGCGCAAGATTCGGATTCAGCTGCATCTGTTTGAAAGGCACAGGGAAAAGGTAGTGCTTCGGGTCGTCAAAACGTCGTCCCGTTTCTAAAATCACGTAATGTCCGCCGTCTTCCAATGTTTTCCAGTTCATATTGTCGAGATTGGCGGTCAGTCTGCTCTCATCCATCCATTCCCTCTTTGTTCCAAGCAGGTCCTGCCCGAGCAACGCACCCTGTTTCCAACGCTTGAGGTCAAAATACCTGTGCCCCTCGAAAAACAGTTCCACACGGCGTTCCCTATAGATTTCCATACGTATATCGGAGCCCGCAGGCAGTTTGTCAAGCTTCAAATGCACCATTCCGACCCTGTCTCTGAGCAGATTGACGGATTTATCGAGGTCGGTCTGGGTCAAAGTACCAAGTTCCATTTTTGCTTCTGCATAGTTGAGCAGCACCTCTGCATATCTGATGAGCACTATATCGTTATCATCGTGTCCTACATACTGCACGGTCGACGGCTCCACGTATTTTCTCATATAATAGCCGGTGTATGTCATGCACCCCTCCTTTGAATTGTCGAATTTCGGATAAGTGAAAATGCCCGGGTCGGTATTGAGCTTGTCTCCGCTTGCTCCTCCTGTCCATGACGTTCCGGGAGCAAGGATTGACTGTTTCAGACGCGGGTCCCTATGTTCGAAGATTTCCTCGTATGTGGAAACCGAACTCGGGTCCCAAATTTTTCCTTCATCTGTCAGATAACAGTTCACCTGACTCTGAGTCGGCACAAAACGGGCATAATCATTAGGAACCCAACACTCGCGCGAAAGGTTGTGGCTTGTACGTGCAGACTCACCCAAATCGTAGTTGTAGACAAACGCGAGGAGGGTCTCGCAGTTGGCTGCATTTCGTGAGGCTCGTCCCTTGTAATTGAACAAATCCACATAATCCTCATCAGGTTTTCCCGTATTGTACAACTTGTAGTAGCTTGACTTCATTGCATTTTCTGCCGCGGTAACCGACTCTTGCCACATTCCGTTATGGAGATAAATCCTGGAAAGAAGGGCGTATGCCGTTGTCTGCGATATTCTTCCGAATTCGGCAGAGGCAGCCTGGATATACTCCGGAAGTGCCGACAAATGGTCTTCAAGATCTTTGGTGATATTTTTTATCACATCCTCCCTTTTGTCCCTGCCGCGGTATACATCGGGATGATCGACATCAAGTTCATCGGTGATATAAGGCACGTCACCGAAATAGGAAGTAAGCAGCCAATAATTATATGCCCTGTAAAAATAGGCTTCGGCAGCATAACGCTCCCTTATTTCCTTGCTGACACCGACTGCCCTGTTGTAATTGGCAAGAAAATAATTTGTCCTGCCTATGCCCTTATAGGCAACAGTCCAGAAACTGTTTATCTGGTCGATGTCAGTAGAAAAGTTGCCGCCACCTATAGTTCTGTATGCGGTTGAAGCCGCCCATGGCGCACTTTCAGCCATTGCTTCCGTCTTGTTCAGCCAGTCTTTTCCGGACAGAGAAGACGTAAATGTATTTGCCACGCTTGCAAGATGTGCTTCAGTCTGCCAGAAATTCATATCTGTCAGCTGATCCTGGGAACCGCACTCCAAAAAGCTGTCATTGCATGATATGCATAGTATGGCAGCCGCAAAAAATGAGATATAGTGTATTGTTTTCATTACCCGACTTATTTGAATGTTACGTTAAGACCGAATACAAAAGTTCTGACCTGAGGATAATAGCCTCCCTTTGACACGGGTGTCTCAGGATCGTAGGCATAGAAGAACTTGCTTGCAGTGGCAAGATTGTCACCGGAGAAATAAATCCTCAGATTGCTGATACGCGCCTTTTTCATCCATTTTTCAGGGAAAGTGTAGCCTATCTGGATGTTTTTAAGCCTGAAATAAGAAGCATCCTCAAGCCAATAGGTCGACAGGGTCTTTTGATTGAAGTCTTTATTGTAAGTCAGACGAGGATATGAAGCGTTTGGATTCGGATTGTTCACAACATGATATCTGTCTTTGTGTATCTGCTGCGGATAGCCGGCCATATCCTGGAAAGCATGACGTGCAGAGCCCTGCAGATAGCCGTCGCATTTCCCTACGCCTTGCAGAACGAAACTGAAATCAATGCCTTTCCATCCGAGATTTCCCCTTACGCTATAAGTGTACCTCGGAATATTGCTTCCTATAACAACCTTATCATACTCAGGAGTAATCCTTCCGTCAGGAACTCCGTCCGGGCCGCTTATATCCTTGTATTTTATATCTCCGGGCTGGTAATTATTTCCCAACACCACGGGAACATTGGGAAGGCTGTAGGTATTTGTTGCAGGATCGCTGATTTTAAAATCTTCCGGGGTCATCAGTCCGTCCGCAATGTAGCCATAAAAAGCATCTATAGGGTATCCGACTATCCTTACCATATCCCCGCTCAAATCCGGAGCATTACCTGCAAGGTCGACGATTTTGTTTTTTACATCAGAAAGGTTGAATCCTATCCCATAGGAGAAATCACCTATATCGTCCCTCCAAGCGGCATCGATTTCCCAACCTCTGTTGTTAACCTTACCGGCATTCTCCTCAGAAGGCGTTGCACCAATCTGTCCCGGATAATTCAATTTCAGAAGAATACCTGATGTATTCTTGTCATACCAGTCGAATGTGAAGGTCAAACGGTTTTTTAACAAAGCCAGGTCAAAACCGACATCAAACATCTGTATCTTTTCCCATGAAAGATTGGGATTTGAAAGAGTATTCTGCACATATCCAACGGTGGCATTTGAACCTATAAGGGAAATACCTGAGGTATATTCGTCAAGAACAGACAAATATGGATAATCGGTAGAGCCCACATACTGGTTGCCAAGCATACCCCACGAAGCCCTGATTTTGATATTGTCGACCACAGGCTTCGCAAAAGCCATGAATTTTTCCTCGCTGAGCCTCCATCCTGCAGACACAGAAGGGAACCAGCCTCCGCGGTTGGATTTATGGAAACGGGATGAAAGGTCATAACGGAGATTGGCTTCAATCAAATACCTTTCGCCATAATTATATGCCAGTCTCGCGAAACCGCTTCGTAACGCCCATTTGGATGCTGACGCATCGTTACTCTGGGTGGCTGGATCACCAAGATTTATTGTAGGGTCAGCTTCTGTAGACAAATTGGTACGGGAAGCCTCAAACGAACGGCTGTTGTACCATTCCTGGGACATGCCCACGACTCCGCTGATATTGTTTTTCCCGAAAGTAAAGTCGAAATTAGTCTGTAATATAAGAGTCTGCTGGCTATGGCGCAAATCTATATTTTTGACAGAATTCGGGTCATTGTATTTATACGTTGATTGATCATCCGGATTGGTAAACACAATAGTCTTTCGCAGAATATCCTTCAAGCCATTATAGGAAGTAATATTATATGTGGCACTGATATCCCAGCCTTTGATAATATCAACTTTGAGCATTTCCTGAACGGAAATTTCATCTACAGAAGTGTTTGAATATCCGCCGTCATTCAGTATTGCCACAGGATTGGTGTTTCCTCCTCCGTAAGCCCAACTTCCGTCAGTGTATTTCACGGGTACATTCGGAGCAATTCGCATAGCAGTATAAATAGCTCCTCCACCGCTTGACAGGCTGTTCACCGGGGATTTGACCCGGCTCACCATATAATTTATATTTGAGAGCAGGGTAACCCTGTCCAGGATTTTCGTACTTAGCTTGAATCTCAGATTATGTCTCTGCTCCCCTGTAGTAGAGCCTACAGTAAGACCAGCCTGATTAAAATATCTGTATGAAAGGGCATATGCACTGCTCCCTAATGCCCCATTGATACCAAGATTATAACTTTGCTGAGGTGCAAATTTATTGATTACCGAAGATATCCAGTCAGTATCGCCGAAATAGTTCGGTGCAGTATTGTTTCTGACTTTATCGAATGCAGCCTCATCCCATGCTATCGGATCTCCGACATTTGTTCTTGCTTCATTGTCCAAAGTCATGAAATCTATGGCATTACACATTTGCGGAAGACGAGTCGGTGTCTGAAAACCGAAATACGCGCCCAGACTCACTGATGCCCTTGAACTCGGGCCATCTTCTCCAGCAAGTTTTTTGGTGGTGACAAGAAGGACACCGTTGGCGGCCCTTGCTCCATAGATGGCAGAAGAAGCCGCATCTTTGAGAACGGAAACGCTCTCGATGTCGTCAGGGTTGAGAGTGGAAATGTCGCCCTCCACCCCGTCGATAAGAATAAGAGGGTTAGAGTTACCTATTGTACCTACGCCTCTGACGCGTATGGTTGTATTCCCCCCCCCAGGCTGTCCTGAAGCATTGACAACAGTCACACCAGGAAGAAGTCCCTGAAGGCCTGTAGCCACATTGGAAATAGGTCTGGCGGCAAGTTCCTTGCTTTCAACCATTGCCACTGAACCGGTCAGATTGACTTTTTTCTGGGTGCCGTAGCCTATGACCACAACTTCGTCGAGGAACTCCGAATCGGAAGCGAGCACTATATCAAGCCGCGATGATTTGCCGACAGGCACAGACGCAGTCTTGTAACTTATGCAGGATACACTGAGCACGGCTCCTTTGGAAGGCACCTCCAAAGAAAATTCCCCGTTTTCATCAGTCATCGTACCTGTCACCGTACCGTCCAGAATCACTCCTGCACCTATGACAGGTTCACCGGAAGTATCTTTAACAGTACCGGAAACGGTCTTTTTCTCCGGTTCTTTCTCAACAGACGGCGTCTCCGCCTTTTTCGACAGAATTATCTGCCTGTCTTTGATTTCATAGGAAACCGGAAGTCCCTTGAGAAGTACATCCATCACTTCCTCTATGGATTTGTTTTTGGCAGACACACTGACAACGGCGTCCCTGCCCGGCAGCTCGCTGCTGTAGAAAAAGCTGTAACCGCTCTGAGCCTCTATTATCGGAAGAGCCTTTCCAAGCGGCATATTCTTCACAGAGACAGTCACTTGGGCAAAAGCCGGAGCAACGGTTACAATACAGGCAATGAGCAAATAAAGTAATCTTCGTTTCATTATATTGTTTAGTTTAGTGTCAATAAGCGTAATTATGTGCGGAACCGGTCGGCGGAAATCCGCTATTTTGTACTGCGTCGTATTTTCACAGTATCATTGTATATCCTGTACTCCACAGGAGAAGTGGCCGCAATCAGGTCAAGCACGTTGCGCAATGAATTGTTGTGGACCAGACCTGTATATGAATACTGTTTCACCGATTCGTCAGAAAAAATTATATTCACCTTGTACATTCTTTCTAAGATACGGGCGACTTCATCAAGGGTATTGTCACTGAAGACAATTTCTCCGTCAAGCCATGGGACAAGATGATTAGGATTGACCTGTCTTTTCTGCATGGCCCCGTTTTCCCTGTTGTATTTCACCTGATAGGACGGATTGAGGACAATTTCCTGTCTACCGTCATAAGCCGAGATTTTCCCTTCGACGAGAGTTGCCTCCACAAAAGAGTTGTCCGGATAGGCGCTGACATTGAATTTCGTACCCAATACTTTTATATTCAAGCCATTGGCATCGACAATAAAAGGAATCTTCTCATTGTGGGCAACCTCGAAATAGGCCTCTCCTTCTATTCTGACATTCCTGTTCCTGCTGTTGTAGTCTGAAGAATAACAGATTTTTGAAGCAGAATTCAGATGGACCTTGGAACCGTCAGGCAAAGTCACCGCACTTTTCTGTCCGCGGTCTGCAGTCACCTCGTAATACATGGTCTCATGCGTCATACCGGCAATCCAATATCCTGCGAACGCCGCTATCAGGAGGCTTGCCGCACAGGCACAAACGGTGTAGGCAATACGGAGGACGCGCCTGCGCCTTTTCTGTCCGATTGAAGCAAAAAGCTTTTCACGGATTTTATTTTTAGTTTCAAAAGGAATTGAAGCCCCTTCATTCCAGAATTCCTTTCCGTATTCATCAAAATTTGCGTCAGGAAACTCTCCAAGAGCCTCCCTCAACCGCTGATTTTCTTCAGCGGAACTTTCCCCTTTGAGAAACCTGTCCAACAAATATTTATATTGCAAAAATTCCATAATTGTCACTGTATTCACATAATGTACCCGCAACAGAAGCAAACCCCCTATTGCCAAATGCGATTATTTTTAAAAATAGATAAATTACTTGCTGATTGGTTAATCTTTGAGGCAAGCCAGTGGAATAACTTTCACTCCGTCAGGACGAGTATATGCCATTTTTCCGCCAGTCATCACAATAAGCAAATCAGGTTCCCGGAGAGGCACTTGTTTCTCTGCTTTGTTATACTCCTGTATAAGTCTTTTGAGTTCGAGCAAATGCCCGGCACCTTCATCAATCTCACCGCTGCCGAGTTTACACTCAATTAATGCATATCTTTCGTCTTCCAGATGCAATACAAGGTCGGCTTCTAACCCATAGCGGTCCCGATAATATGAAATATGGCTGTTGAAATCAGCGGTATATGCCTTCAGGTCTCTGATACACATTTGTTCGAAGATGAAACCAAACGTCTTAAATTGAGTTTCTAATGCTTCCGCACTGACATTCATGGCTGCTACGGCAATGGACGGATCTGTAAAACAACGCTTAGGCGAACTGCGTATGGCTGTTTTGCTACGAATTGCAGGGCACCATGCATCAATATCCTGGATGACAAACAGTTTTTCCAAGGCTGCGATATAATCATCAAAAGTATTCATGGATATGGTGATGTCCTCTGACGCTGTAACATCTGCAAGTATACTGCTTTTCTTAGCCAGTGTACTGATATTCCTGGCATACGACTTCATGATTTGTCGGGCTATTTTCGGATTACGTTGTTTATTGTCCACTGCAGAAATATCATTTTCGCAGACACTATTCACATAATCTTTGGCGACAAGCATACTTGCTTTGGGCGACATCTGTAACGTTGCAGGCCAACCTCCGCGACAAGCTGCCCGAATCAATCCCACAATATCCAATTTCCCCGTTGCTCCGTCAATATCATAATCCGGATTATTGAAAAGTTCCTGAATAGAAACTTCCCCGGATGACTCCAAAGATTCCCATAAACTCATTGGATAAATTTTCATACGTGTGATGCGCCCGGTTCCCGTATGTCGGATTTTTGTTTTATCCACCGTATTGCTACCTGTCATAATGAATTGTCCGGGCTTGCCTCCAGCATCATCTACAGCTGTACGTACTGCATCCCAAACCATGGGAGCGTCTTGCCATTCATCAATCAGTCTTGGCTGTTGTCCTTTTAACAGCAGGGAAGGCTTTGCAGCAGCTGTGGCAAGATACTCTTCGGCTTTGTCTGGGTCTTGCAGTTTTATTATGCTTTTAGCCTGCTGCTCTGCTGTTGTCGTCTTTCCCGTCCATTTCGGACCTTCTATCAGCACTGCACCAAACGCTTCCAATCGTTCTTGAAGTATTTTATCTGCCACTCTGGGTAAGTATTTCATATTAGCTTGCTTTATTATTGTGCTCAAAGGTAATGATTTTATTTGTAACAGAAGCAGTCACTTGGTATTTTTGTGGTATTCTACTTGGTATTTTTGTGGTATTCTACTTGGTATTTTTGTGATATTTCACTTGGTATTCTTGCGGTAAGCGGACCTTAGAGATGAATAGATAAAAAGGCCAGAAGCAACATAAAATCCGACAACTTTTCCTTGAGGACTTTTCTCGCCGCGGTCAACTGGTTTTCAACGGTTTTGGAAGATATATCAAGCAATTCGGCGATTTCCTTTACACTTTTGCCCTTAAAAGTTTTCAGAATGTATATTTTACGTCTTGCTTCCGGCAGAGAATTTATTGCAGCCATCATGGAATTCTGCATACGTTTCACATCCCATGATTCAAATGCTTCGCTGTCATCGCACACTTCGGACAATTCAGGAGAAATCGTCTCGCTGAACTTTGCCGCAGCCACCTGCCGGCGTATTTCCTTGAATACGAAATTTCTTGCAATCACATACAGCCAGGCGGGAAAATTCTTTTCGGCCGAGACTGCAGTCCGGTGCTCCCAGACTTGAATGAAACACTGCTGGGTCAGTTCTTCTGCCGAGGAAACATTTTTTATGACAGACAGAATATAATTGTAGACCATACCCACATATTTGTCATACAGGGCGGCAAACGCTTCTTCATCGGAAGCATTCAGTCTTTTGATTAAATTCTGTTCGGCTGTCATTACAACTGTTTTTCTACCTCAGATATTGTTTTTTCATTGGCTTTTGGGCCGGTTTCTATGGGTTCAAGATTTGAGACGGACTTTGCAGTATCCGGCTCTGCAACTTTTGCCTGGGCTTTGGCGCGGGCCTTTTCGGCTTTGCGGGCAGCCCGGGCATCCTCTTTCGCCTTGCGCTTCTCGTATTGCCTGATATATTTTTCAAGAGCCTCCTGATCCTTTCGTTCCTGCTCTGCCTGAGCCTTAAGGGCACGAAGTTTCTTTTTGCGCTCCCGTTCAAGGCGCTTGCCCTCCTTGCGTGCGGCTTTTATCGCATCCTTTTCATCAAGGGCGGCCCATTTCTTTTCCTTAGCCTCCTGACGGGCCTTGCGCCTCGCCTCTTTTTCAGCTTTCTTCCGTTCCTTTTCCTGGGCTTTAAGTTCTTTTTCCTTCGCCTTCAACTGCTCAGGAGTAAGCACTTCCGCAGCCACACTGTCAGCAGGCTGAATGACCGCATTTTCCCCAATGCTGTCCGCAATGGCAAGGCTGTCCCTGAATGCAATACTGTCAAGCGCAACCCCCAGACTATCCGCAAGGCCGAGACTGTCCTTGAGTGCCAGGCTGTCGGTCAATGCTAAAGCAAGGCTGTCCTCCCTCGCCTGCCTTTCCTGCTCCATTTTTGCCAATTCACGTTCCCTCGCTATAACTACGTTCATAGAATCGCGGTAGGCAATCTGACGGCGTATATCCTTCATATAGCCGGGAAAATAAATCGCGGTTTCCTTGAAAGACGCCTTTGGACGGGCTTCGTAAGACTTTCGCTCGGAAGGCCTGAGCGACAGAGGCGTCACGGCGAATCTGTCTTCCGGACATTTCTCAATCTGCCAGCTGAAGCCTTTCAAAAGCTGATCCTCACCGGTCATCTGGGCAAGCGGCGAAGCGTCGTTCTGCACAGTGTCATAGTAGTAAATCCGCTGCAGTTCATTGTCCTTGAAATTGGCGGAAAGCATTTTGGCGTCAGCCTTGTTGACAGTGGCAAGCGTCTCGTTCTCTTCTATGAAAAAGAGCGAAGTGGCTCCTCCGAGTCCGTCAAAACGTTTCAAAGCACCGTTTTCATCAAAAAATGCCAGCATCTCAGTGCTTCGTATCTGATCAAAATGCGTACTGTCCTCCTGTATATGCACAAAGGCGTTGGACATCAGATAGGCCTTGTCAATTCCGCCGTTGCTTACCGCAACATACACGCTGTCAGCGGAATACTGACGGCGACGTTCCTGCCAGATAAGCGGCTCGACATAAAGTCTCGCAATGGAATCCAATTCACTGTAAATCAGCGTATCGCAAACAGCCTGTATATCTTTTTTGTAGATTTTCACATTTTTGTAGGCGTACATGAAGCCTACTTTCGTGCTGTCCAGGACCACCGGAGCGGCCAATGAATCGACATCCGGCTGCACAGCCAAAGAATCTGCCGCCAGGTCTGCAAGTGTGGAATCCGACGGCATTTTTTCAGCAATCCCCACGATTCCGACAGTCAGAGAATCCGCAACACTATGCCCGGCACTTTCCACCGACAAAGTATCTGATGACGCCGCTTCCTCCTCCCTGTCAGGCGCAGGAGCTCCCGTTTCCGAAGCCATCTTCCCACTTGCCGCAGCAGCCTTTTCAGCCTCCGCAGCTTTCGCCTTTGCCTCCTGCTGTGCCCTGTAGTTAGGGTCATTCATCTTCTCCTCCTCAGCCCTCTTGGCAGCCTCCTCAGCAGCCTTCTTGCGGTATTCTCCCACAGGATCGCCCGACATGGCCTCAACCCTCGCCACCGAAGCGGCATTCGCCGCAGAATCCACCTCGAATTTATGCAAAGTCCTGTAAATAATGACCTCTGCACCCAAATACACTGTATCCTTCTCCTCGTTCTCTCCCTTTGTCTGGGTAATCACTGCAGGCTTACGCGTCATCTTAACGCTCGCCGTAGCGTCCTTGTACTCGATTTTACCGGCCAGACCGAAGGCATTTCTCGTAGTATCAGTCACTTGCGCATGACCGAGCATATCCGCATCCGTAGTCACACGGTAGAAATACAGCGAATCGCTCCAGCCCTCCTGATCCTTGGTCAGCAGGTGCACATTGTCCCTGAAAAAGAAAATCTCCTTGTCACGGTCGTACCATCCGCGTCGTGACGAAAGCATATCATTGTCCTCATTCCACACGTCCGTCTCCCCGTGAAATATCGCGGTATTCTCATTTGAGCGATACTCCAGCTCAGTGGTCTTCACGAACATAGTGTCCGAGAACATATTCACGTCATCGTAGAAATTGAAAATTTTGACCTTGGAATCATATCTGCCCCTCCTGCTTTCGATAATCTGTCCGTCCTTGTCACGCATCGAACCGCCGTTCTCAAACACAGCCACAGAGTCCTTGGTATTATAGTCCAGATGTCTGGTACGCAACGTATTGTGATCCTTATCCTCTAACTGTACTATCGAGCCGCGGAACTGGGCCAAATCATCATCAATGAGATATTTCAGATTGTCGCTGGTCAGTACCGTCTCCTCCTGCAGAAGGCTGACATGCCCCCACGCATCAATGATTTTCGTCTCCATGTTCCACATTGCCGTGTCGCAGAGCAGATAGGTATTGTTGTGGAGAAAACGCGCAGGTCCGACCACCTTCCGGTAGCGGGCACCCTCAACGTCGACAGCCTGGGCCGATTTTGAACTCATCAATATGACAAGACTGTCCGTCTGTCCCTTTGTCTGGGAAAAAACGGGCAGGCAGGCCACTAAAAGCAGCAATATGAGAGTAAGACGCTTCACTATTGACGGAATTTCTCCTCCCAGCCCTCACGGTCAAAATTGCAGTCTTTGAACAGAGGGTCGATTACTATGTAGGTTGTCTTGATTTTTTCGGCTATCCATTTGTCGATGGCAGCCATGGATTCTTTGTTTTTGGCCTCATCCTGAAGCAGGGCATAGTCATTGACGAAAGTTGCCGTGTGGGCGGGAATGATTTTGTCCACTTTCAGTATCTTATACATGGTATTTCCGTTTCTTCCCTCATTATCAAGAGATTCCACAGGATCTGAGACTTCCCCTTCCTTCAAATCCTTGATTGCGGCATAGTCCTGAGGTTTGAGTTGGTCGATTTCAAAATAGGAAGAGCCGCTCATAGGGTCAGCCATCTGTCCGCCGTTGGTGCGGGTCGGAGCATCTTCCGAGTAGAATCTTGCCGCAAGCTCAAAAGACACGGCACCGTTGTTGATTTCAGTCTTCAGGCTGTCAAGCGTATGGAAAGCCTTTTCCCTATCCTCAACGGTATATTCAGGTTTGAGAAGAATATGGCGTGCATTGAACATATCTCCTTTTTTCTCAAGGACTTCAATGAGGTGGAAGCCGTCCGGGGTCTCCACAATCTGAGAGACGACGCCCGGCTTGAGAGACATTGCGGCATCGGAAAATGCAGGCCAGAAAATTGATTTTGAGGCCATTCCGAGTTCGCCTCCACGACGTGCACTGCTGGGATCCTGAGAATAGAGACGGGCAAGCGTTGCGAATTTCTCACCGTTGATGATACGCTCACGGATAGAAAGCAGCCTCTCTTTAACTGCAAGATTTGCCGCCTCCCTGTCAGGATAAAGACAGATCTGGCTGAGTTTGTATTTTACAGGGACAACAGGCAGGTCACCCGGATCCGTCTCTGCGACATATTTCTCAATGTCCGAAGGAGTCAGCTCTGGAATGGCATTTGCCACCTTGCCCTGCATCTGCTGCGTAAGACTCTGGTCCTGAAGAGTTTTCCTCCATTCCGTACGGAGTTTGTATATAGGCTTGCCGAAATATTTTTCCATCTCTTCGTCTCCGCCGAGCTGGGTTCTGATCTGGTCAATCCTGTTGCGGAGTTCACCTTCCACCATATCATTATTAATAGTGAGCGAGTCCACGCGCGCCTGCATGAGAAACAGTTTGGACACCATCATATTCTCCAAAATTTCACAACGGGCATTTCTGTCCGACTTCATACCGTAGGCGGACTGCATTTTCACATCTTCCTCAAGCTGGGAAACCAGGATCATTTCATTTCCTACCACCGCTATAGTCTTATCAATCAAACCATTCGGATATTTCTGTGCATTCGCCTGCAAGCAGGTAAAAAGTGTAGCCACCGCAAGGGCAATTCCATTAAAGCGCATATTCAATTCTCTTAGTATATTACAAATTTTCCGTTTTCACGGGCCTCATTAAGCAAGTCCCGTTCCAATGTGGAACCGAGCACCTGTTTTCTTGTACTTAAAATGATATCTTTTATCTCGTCAGTGCAATAATCGATAGGAGCAAGATGGCCTTTCGGGGTGATTTCGGCGATATATGCCACATTTTTCATACCTGTCGTGTCGGCGATTTCTATCCATTTCCCTTTCATATCCGACAAAAGCGACAGATAATCGGAGCCGAATTCGCGGGCCAAAAGCGAAATGTCTATCCAATTACCGTCCCAGACATTGTATTTCAATGCAGAAGTGTAGGCCAGACTGTCGGCTTCTATCAGTTCCTCTGCCTCGGATGATGACATTTTGTCCTTGATTTTCGGCAGCATGGGCGAATCCTGCGCAATGTAGACATAACGTGCTTTGACCACAGGACGCTGGAGGATGAACTTGTCCTTGTGGGCGTTGTAGTATTCCTCAATCATGTTTTCGCTCACCGCAGTGTCCAGCCTTTCGTTCACGAAAAGCTTCTCGTAGCGGTATTTCAGCAGGGATTTACGATAGTCCTCCAACTCCTTGCTCACATCGAGTTCGCTCTTGGGCAGCTGTTTCTCGGCAAGTTCCATAAACACTATGTCTGAAGCCCAGGCATTGATATACTGCATGGCCAAATTCGTGCTGTCTTCCGGAGAAATGCCCTTCGGCAGCACGCTGTTGATGTCCTGGCGATAGAGCCTGTGCTCCCCGACCTCCGCAACGACATCACCGTCGTGGAGAAACGACTGCATCATCTTGCAGGAAGCGCACACCGCCAAAGCAAGCATTATGTAAATTATTCTTTTCATTGTTTCCAGAAATCCATGAAACCAACTTAGCAATTCTCAAAATTTTATGCAAACTGATGCTGTTTGTTTTTTCAAACTAACCTACAAAAATAACTGATTAAATCAATAAATGCAAAATTTCCGGCCCTGCCATGTATCACGCTCATCCAAACGGGCCTCCAGACGGCGCAAAAGTTCCACATTACGGACCAGCCCCCACGGCGTCTCATTGACAAAGCGCGGAGGCACTTCCCCGACGAAACGCTCGATATACAGCTCCGGACGCAGTCTCTCAAGCATATCTGCAAAAAAATCGATATACCCGTCGAGGGTGAAACGCTCGAAATCCTCCGGTCTCTCTGCATATTCCGCCTCCATTTTCGTTCCCCTGACAATCTGAAGCTGATGGAATTTCGCAGAACGCAGAGGCAGTTCATTGATCATCGCACATTCGTCGAGCATCATTTCCCGGCTCTCCCCCGGCAGTCCGAGTATGAAATGAGCCCCCATATCCAGGCCTCTTTCAGCGGTCAGTCTGCAGGCACGGCGGGCGGCGGCAAAATCATGGCCGCGGTTGATGCGCGCCAAGGTCTTGTCATAGCAGGACTCAATGCCATACTCAATGATTACCAAAGGTTTGTCCACAATATCTCGGGACCAGCCGTCCATCACACGCCCAGCCACAAGTTCAGCCAAAAAATCGAGTTTCGCCTCATCCACGCAGTCGGGACGGGTACCAATGACTATGCCGACCACATTCGGATGAGCCAGGGCCTCCGTGTAAAGTGCCTTCAGTCTCTCGAGCGGAGCATGGGTATTGGAAAACGACTGGAAATAAGCAAGATAATGCCTGGCCCGCGGATAACGGACCTTATGGAATTCCATACCCTCATCTATCTGGGTATGAAGGCTTTTGCCCGCAGTGCTGTAGCCGGGATGAAAAGCGGAGTTGTCGCAGTAGGTACATCCTCCCCTGCCGACGGTCCCGTCCCTGTTCGGGCAGCTGAAGCCCGCATCAATCACCAGTTTCTGCAGTCTTCCGCCATATTTCCTTTTGAAATACCCAACGAAAGAATTATATCTTTTCCCGTCCGGGAAACCGTATTTTTCGTATTTCTTTGCCATAAAATTCTTACATATTGCAAAATTATACATTTTTACTTATTTTTGTTCCTTGTTTACAAGTTAAATTACTACAAATGAAAAAACACTTTCTATTTGCACTATTGCTTCTTTTGAGCATATTCCAGGCAAGTTACGTATATGCCCAGGAAGAAAAAACAATCAAAAGAAAAGTGGCCATCGGCAGATTTTCAAATGAAACCCAATATGCCAAAGGACTTTTCTACGACAAAGACAATGACCCGATGCAGAAGCAGGCGATGGACATTTTGTCATCAAAATTGGCTTCCTCAGGCAAATTCATTCTGCTGGAGCGTGAGGATCTTGACCTTTTGGTAAAAGAGGCAGGCGAAAATATGCAGAAAATCGGAGCGGACTACATCATACTCGGTTCAATTACAGAATACGGCAGGAAAACCGAAGGACATCAGAAGGTGTTCTCTTCGACCAAGACCCAGACAGTCGAGGCCGGTGTAAGCATCCGTCTGGTTGAAACAGCCACTGGCCTGATCATTTATTCTGATGAAGCGAAAGGTTACGCGGAAACCACGTCCAAGCAGACGCTCGGCATAGGTGGAACAGCCGGATTTGACGCAACACTCAGCGACAAGGCAATTTCGGCAGCTTTGAACCAACTTGTTGAAAACATCATCAACAAATGTATGGACAAAGCATGGCAATCTTATATTTTAGCGATTGAAGAGGGCTCCTATATCATTTCCGGAGGTGCATCACAAGGTATTGCCCCGAATGATGTTTTCAATGTCTATGCAAAAGGCAAATCGGTGCTGAACCCGCAGACAGGGATGAAAATCGAGCTTCCAGGAAAGAAAGTCGGAACTGTCACCGTCATCCAATCAATCGGTGACATTCCTGAAAATGAAATATCATTCTGCTCCTATGAAGGAGACAGCATTGATGTAAACAATTTGGCAAATTATTATATCTCAGACAAATAGCAATGAAGTACATTTCAAAATACCTATCAGCCTTATGCTTTATACTGCTGATGACAGGCTGCGGCGTCGGTTCCTATTCCATATCTTCCGGAAAGGAAGATACCTCTTTCATTTCATTTACATCCCAGAAAGAGGAAGCTCTTATTGTAGAAATCGACAATACCGAATATCAGGTCGAATCGGTGAAGACCTCCGCCTACAAGACAAACCGGAACATCAGACAGACAGCCAGGAACTCTATCAGATTAGTGCCGGGGAAGCACAGTGTAAAAGTTTACGGCAATGCGGATACAGTTGTTTTTGAGAAGATTATAATCCTTTCGGCATCTGAGCACAGAGTTATTGAATTATGAAAAAATCATTGTTTTTAATCAGCTTAACCTTCCTTGCAGCTTCGTGTGGAAATGTTGCCACTTTGTATAATTGGGGCGGTACGACCAACGGAGCGACAAGATATGAGCATCTGGCATATAAATCCTACGACAAGCAGACAAACAAAAGCCTGTGTGATTTGATTTGCGTCTACGAAGAAATGGTATCGCACCCTGGAGGAACACGGCAGGTCCCTCCTCCGGGCATTTGTGCCGAATACGGCTATCTTCTTCTGCGTCCGGGCATTAGGGAAATATTTGACGAAAATGCCTCCAACTCCCAAAAGAAACTGCTTGAAAACGTTGATTTCCAGAAACGTGGAGCAGAAATGCTGCAACTGGAAATGACTATCTATCCGGAATCAGCCCAATTTCTTCAACCACTTGTGAAAAAAATCGTGAAATGATGAAAAAACTGCTTATATTTTCCATCCTTATCGTCTGCATATCCGCATGCGGCCCTACAAGCACAATTACCAGAGGAGAGCAATACAATAAGATGTATGATGAGAAGCCTGTCACACTTCTGATTATGCCGCCCATCAACAATTCTACGAATGTAGAGGCAAAAGATCTGCTGTACACCTCCATAAGCCGTCCTCTCGCAGAAGCGGGGTACTATGTCATCTCACCCTTGCTGGCCATGGACATCCTGAAGGCGGAAAGCGCGTATGACTCCGAGCTTTTTGTCAACGCCTCTCTTGACACTTTTTTGAAATATTTCGGTGCGGATGCAGTAGTGTTCTCCGAAATCAACTCCTGGGAAAAGCAGGGAATGGGAATACAGACGAACCTGCACTATTTCATAAAATCCGCACACACCGGCGAGATTATCTTTGACAGAAGCTGTAATCTGTATCTTGATCTTTCAGTCAACTCCGGAAGCGGCGGCGCGTTGGGACTTCTTGTCGACCTCGTGGCGTCGGCAATTACAACAGCGGTTACAGACCATATTGTGGCGGCACGTTCTGCAAATTATTACGTCTTCAGGGACATCCCACGGGGTAAATACAGTCCTGAACATCTGCAGGACATGGAGACGCTCGCGGAACCGCAGAATGTCAACGTCAGAGTGAAATAAGCATAAAACTTACCACAAAAAAAGCGTCCCGAAGTTTTTTGACTGTCGGGACGCTTTTTAAAATACTGAATCCTACCGGCAATTATTTGCTGACAACTGTGCTGAGCTTTTCGCAAAGTCCGTCCAACTTCTCGAACATTTCCTTGCGGAGACCGTTGTAATAAGCGGCTTTCTTGCCCTCAGGAGCGTGATTGCCTTTCTCTTTGAGGTTGTTGTAAAGTTCAACGGCCTCGTCTATAATGGCAGCAAGCTCATCATCGTTTTTGTGCGGATTGACCGCTGCAAACAAAGTGCAGTCATCGATAAACTCACCAATGAAATACTCGATGTCTTTTTTGTAAACTCTAAGATTCATATCATCAAATGTTTTAAATATTGTTCATTAAGAGTGCAAAGATAGTGAAAAGTTTTTATGTTTTTAGTCAAATGTTTGTCATTTTGACATTTCCGCTACAGCTTTTGTTGGTTTTATCGCAGTTTGCTTGTCTTTGTTGAAAGAAAACCTGTAATTTGAATATCCTGTTTGTCAGAAGAATTATTTTTCCTAACTTAGCGATGATAAATAATAAGGAATAAGGAATAATGAAGTATTATAGTGTTAAGTCGTTGATATTGCCGGCAGTCGGATTGCTCGCATGGGCAACAGTCGCTGTGGCGCAGGAAACTGTGGCACAGAAAACAGTTGCAGAACAGACGCAGGTACAGAGCAATGTTCCGGTGCACAAGAGCGCCGTAGTCAATCTGCCGGTGAATTTTCTGAGGCTTGAGCCGGATTATGAGTCTCCGTTAGAGACCCAACTGCTGATGGGTACCGAAGTGGAAGTGCTTGACAGACAGGGATATTGGGTCAAAGTCCGTACTCCGGAACCTTACGAAGCATGGTGCACTGATCTCGGACTGAGTTTTTATTCGGAAAAATGGATGAACGACTATCGCAAGACAAAGAAAGTGATCGCGACAGCCGTGCATTCCTACATTTATGACAGCAACAAGGAAAAGCGTTTGCCTGTCTGTCCGCTTGTGCAGGGCGACATTATGCGCCTGATTAAAAATGCAGACAGCGACGGCTGGATGAAAGTGGAATTGCCGGATGCGACAAGCGGTTATATCCGGGAGGAAAACGCAGTCCTTCTGAAAGAATGGGCAAAAAATGCAAAAGCCACTCCGGAAAATCTCGAACAGACCGCTCTCCAGTATCTCGGGACATCATATATGTGGGGAGGAGCGAGCGTGAACGGCTTTGACTGCAGCGGTCTGATCCGTCACACATATTTCATGAACGGTGTGCTGCTGCCGCGCAATGCAAGTCAGCAGATTTTTTGCGGAGAGCCTGTAAATACCTATGAGACACTGCCTTATCCTGAAGATGAAAAAGAGCTTAATCAATATTGGAAAAAGCGCATCAGCAAACTGAAAAAAGGCGACCTGCTTTTCTTCGGACGGATTGAGGACGGGAAGAAAATTGTAACCCACGTCGGAATGTATCTCGAAAACGGGAAATTCATCCATGCTTCCCATCTTGTGCGCATCAGCAGTTTCAACCCGGGGACGGGAAATATGTATGAGAATGCACACAAGCTGATTGGTGCGGGCAGAATTGTCAATGAAAAAGGAAAAATTCTTCTGAAAAAGGCCTGGGAAGAGTCTGCACGGGAAAAAGGATATAAGGCGCAATATGTCACCGATTCCCCGATGTACAATTCAAAATAATTCAATTTGTTTGTTTACTCTCGGCTTTTTGCTAATTTGCTCCCTATGGTTGCATATAAACGCTGGCGCCTCGGTAGACAAATCAAATAAATTTGTTTGTTTACTCTCGGCTTTTTGCCAATTTGCTCCCTATGGTCGCATATAAACGCTGGCGCCTCGGTAGACAAATCAAATAAATTTGTTTGTTTACTCTCGGCTTTTTGCTATATTTGGAAAAATTTAGGAGGTAATTATGGCAGTATATACAATTAATGTCAATGAAAGGACAAAAGAGGGTAAAGGGTTGATACAATACCTCTATTCTTTGGGTGTGATAAAATGTAAAGAAGATTCAAAATCTTTTGATCCTATCGATTGTGACGCATATCGCGAGGCTAAAAAGGATATTGAGGAGGGGCGCGTCTACCACGCGGAAAGTGTCGAGGATATGATGTCACAAATTCTTGGATAATGTATTCCATTGACTTCACCAACCGCTTCAAAAAAGACTTGAAGCGATGTCAGAAACGAGGTTTGGATATAAACCTTGTAAGGGAGGTTATTTCTATACTTAGCGAAAAAGGTGTACTGCCAGCCAAATACAAGCCACACAAACTGACCGGAAGCCACATCGAAGAATGGGAATGTCATATCAAACCGGATTGGCTACTTGTTTGGGAGCAAAACGACATGGAGTTGCGTTTGCTCTTTATGTATACCGGAACGCATGCGGATTTATTCAAGTAAAACCAACAAAGTTCTAAACTGCGATATTGACCTCAATCAAACATGACTTTAGGATTCATGACACCGGGCGAGCGCCATTCCACCCCGTGCTTTTCAAGTTCAGCGCTGCGGGCAGCCCAGAAAGCGAAACAGAATCCCATACCGCGCGGCATACCCTCCAATTCCTTTTCCACAGCCTTGTCAACCTCGTCTATCACTTCCTCCCATTTGGCTGTCCACTCCACAGGATCGTATTTCAAGTGCCTGCCGTCAGCTTTGAGCAGGTCAAACTCGCCGCGGTCCGCCACATAAATATTGTACTCCAAATCGCTGATTTCCCTGCCCAAATCCTCGGTAATGCCCAATTCATGACCGGAAAGGCTCTCTATCCTGTAAAGTATCCGCCGTTCCAGTCTGAGAAGCTGCACCATAAGGCGCGGATGTCCGCTCAGACAGTCTGCCATACGGGAACATACACTGTACAAGCCGTCCAGCAGATGATCATAGCCTTCAAGAAAATCCGCCTGGGAAATCAGTTCGCGTGTCAGCCCGGCAATTTCCCAAAGTCCTCTGTTTTCTCTGAGATTGTTCTCTGCGAGCAGCACATCCGCATAGCATATATCCATGCACGCGTCCAAGTCCCTGCCCCCGACAGCCTTCTTGCGGGCGGCGTCAAGTTCCTGCCTTATTTCCTTTTCAGTAATCTGTCTGTCCATAATTCTTAAAGCTTTATAGTTTACAAATCAATCTGCATGTGTTTCATTCTGTGCCCACAGAAATCCATATAATCAACAAAGCGGAAACCGAGTCTGGTGTACAGCCTCTCCGCCTCCGGGCGTATCGTGTCCACAATCAGCCCTGCCTTGGAATGCCCTTCAGCCCGCGCCCTTTCCAACAAAGCAGCAAAAAGCTTCGTACCTATGCCCATACCGCGGCACTCAGGGTCGACACCTATCGAATCCAGATAAAACTCCCCGGCCTGAGTCTCACGCGACCAGTTCACGGCCTCCGCATCGCCGTTGTAAAATTTGTCTGCCAAGACCTGCCTTACCTTCAGTTTCAACTCATCGCACCGCGCTCCGTCATAGCCGCACATCGCTCCGACAATTTCGCCTTCACACTCGGCCACAACGCTGTTTTCATAGCTGTACGAAGTCCCCTCCATAGCAACCACCTCAGTGATTACGGTCCTCAAATCCTCCAGAGTCAAATCCGGCCTCAAAGCGAAAAACTCCTCTACCGGCCATGCGTAAACCAGCAGTTCGGCCACCTTCGCCGCATCCGCCTTCACCGCCGGCCTCGTATTTATTTCCACTTTCTTCATTCCAGCAAAGATTTTCATGTCCGGTTTCATAATATGATTTTTAATTACTTACAAAGATATAATAATTTTATCATTTTCCATTCATGTTATCCTGAACGGCCACAGGGAGCAATGTTCCCCGAGCGCAGCGCAGTCAAATGGGCAAAGAATCTAAAATCTGTAATTCAGGTAATTTATTCCGTAAAATGTTTATCAGACCGGCTGCAGCATTTAGTAATTTTGCAAAATGAAACAATTAAAAAAAAGCAAAAAATATGAAAACAACTGACAAACTCATTTTACTGCTTATGTGCGCAACTGTCGGATTGACAAGCTCTTGTACGCAAATTAAAAATCAAGGAAATATGGAAAAATTACAACTTACCCAGGAATGGGACAAAACTTTCCCGAAAAGCGAGAAAGTCAGCCACAGCAAAGTTACCTTCCACAACCGTTACGGAATCACTTTGGCCGCAGACCTTTATGTACCGAAAAATGCGGAAGGCAAACTTCCTGCAATTGCTGTCAGCGGTCCTTACGGTGCAGTCAAGGAACAGGTTTCCGGACGATATGCCCAGGAAATGGCCGAGCGAGGTTATCTGACCATTGCTTTCGACCCTTCATTCTATGGAGAGAGCAGCGGAGAGCCGCGTTCGCTGACTTCGCCTGAAATCAGCACCGACGACTTCAGCGCCGCGGTGGACTATCTGATGCTCAGAGACGACGTCGACCCGGAGAGAGTCGGCATTATCGGTATCTGCGGATGGGGCGGTTTCGCATTGAATGCCGCCGCAAACGACCCTCGAATCAAGGCTACAGTGGCTTCCACGATGTACGACATGACCCGCGTCAAAGCCAACGGCTATTTCGATTCAATGGACGCCGACGCACGCTACGAGGCACGCAAAGCCCTTAATGCACAGCGGCTTGAGGACTATAAGAACGGCACTTACACCATGGACGGAGGAGTTGTTGCAGAAGTGACCGACGATATGCCTCAGTTCGTCAAGGATTATCACGCATACTACAAGACAGCACGTGGCTACCATCCGCGCTCGCTTAACTCCAATGCCGGCAAAATCATGACTGCAGACCTCGCCTTCATGAATATGCCTATACTTATGTACGCCAATGAAATCCGCAATGCCGTCCTCATCGTCCACGGCGAGAAGGCCCACTCACGCTACTTCAGCGAGACCGCTTTCTCCAAGCTGACAGGCGACAACAAAGAACTCTACATTGTCCCTGGAGCCAGCCACACCGACCTCTACGACCAAATGGACATCATCCCGTTCGACAAAATCGAGGCCTTCTTCAATCAATATTTGCAATAGCAGGCAATCAGCACAAAATTTTCATACTTTTTCATATTAAAACATGAGGCTATGCCCATTCTGACCTGAACCCCGAAAGTTTTTGTACGGCTCCGTGGTTCAGGTCAGATTATAGCCAGCCCAAAGCAACAATCAATGGCGGCTGGTGAGAGTGGGAGTTTCATCGGATGAGTTGAAAGCCGGGAGGCTGACACCGAAATACACCGACAGCACCCGTGTCAGGATGACAGACGAAGCTGCGATAATCTGAGTCAGCACGGGAGGCAGACCGCAGATACGGAACACATAATAAACAATGCCGCCGAGCGCACAGGCAACCGCATAGATGTCTTTTCTGAAAATCAGCGGCACTTCGTTGATGAACACATCGCGCAGCATACCGCCGGCGGCACCCGTGATACATCCCATTATTATATTGACCCAGAACGGGAAGCCTGCCGCGAGACTGCGTTCCACGCCGACCACAGTAAACAGACCTATACCTATGGCATCGAAAATGAAGAAAGTATTGTCCAGACGGACCAGCTGCTTTTTGAACAGTATCACGAACAGAAGGGCTATCGCAGTAATAATCACATACGAAGGCTGTTCCATCCAGAAAGGGCTTATGCCCAACATCACATCGCGAAGGGTTCCTCCGCCGACCGCAGTCACGAAGCCGACGACATACGCTCCGAACAGATCGAAATTTTTTGCGGCAGCCAGACGGATACCGCTTATTGCAAACGCAAATGTACCTATATAGTCAATTACTGTGATAAAATCCATAATTCCCGGCATTCTGAAAACGCCTGCGAAATTATGGATTTTTCTGTAAATAGCGAAGATTTTCCTGTATTTTCCAAACCATATCCATCAATTATACAAAATATATAATATAATTTGTATAATCCACGTAGCACTGACAGACAGGAAGCACTATTAAAGATTGTTTTTCTCGATATCCTTGAAATAGCGGTAGGTATCCACTTTCAGGTCGCCGACAGCGAGCTCGTCAGCTACGATGATGCCGTGTTTGTGGGCCTGAAGGGCAGAAAGAGTGCAAGTGTGTGAGTATGCACCTTCAATGGCAGCGTGGAGAGCACGTGCTTTCTTGTGACCGAATGCAAGTACGAGAACCTCTTTCGCATCCATCACCGTACCGACACCGACTGTAAGGGCTTTGGTAGGCACTTTGCTGATATCTCCGTCGAAGAAACGGGAATTCACAACAATGGTGTCGTAGGTAAGGCTCTTCACACGCGTCCGTGAAGTAAGTGATGAGAACGGCTCGTTGAATGCAAGATGTCCGTCTTCGCCGACACCGCCCATAAAGAGGTCTATACCGCCTGCTGCAAGGATTTTCTCTTCATAAGCAGCACACTCGGCAACTAAATCCTTTGCATTTCCGTTGAGGATATTGATGTTCTCTTTCGGAACATCAACGTGGTCAAAGAAATTGCGTGCCATGAATGAGTGGTAGCTCTCAGGATGTGATTCAGGGAGTCCCACGTACTCGTCCATGTTGAATGTGATAACGTTTTTGAAGCTGACTTCACCTGCCTTGTACATACGGATAAGCTCCTGATATGTACCGATAGGAGTACCTCCGGTAGGAAGGCCGAGCACAAAAGGCTTGTCTGTTACAGCTGCTTTAGCTTTGATTCTTGACACGATGTAACGGGCAGCCCAAGCTGAGCCCATTTCGTCATTAGGTTCAATAATAAGTCTCATTTTTTATTTGGTTAAAATAGTTTTACAAACACTTCAATTGCCTGGTATTCAGCCATTCCGAGCTCGTTGTACAACCTTGCGGTATTCTGGGTACGCTCTTCGGCTCTCTGCCAGAACTCACGCGGATCCTCGCCAGGGAAAGGCACGATGTCCTTCTGTGAAAGGTGGCGGTAGATTGCGTGACGTTTCTTGATAACCTCGTCAGGACTGAGCGGAACTGCCATATCTACGCGGCCGAGCTCCCACTCCATCCACGCACCGCGGTAAAGCCATACGTGGCATTCCTCAAGCCAAGCCTCGCCTTTGAGCTGGTTGATGGCCTCGAGAGCTGTCTCGGTACATACACGGTGTGTTCCGTGAGGGTCTGCAAGGTCTCCGGCAAGGTAAATCTGATGAGGCTTGACCTCCTGGAGAAGCTTCTTGATGATGTCAACGTCAGCCTGGCTTCTCTCGTTTTTCTTGATTCCGCCGGATTCATAGAAAGGCAGGTTGAGGAAGTGGGCGTTGGTGTTCTCGTTGAGACCGAATGAACGGACTGCACTGCGGGCCTCGCTGCGACGCATTGCGGCCTTGATGTCAAGAAGAGGCCGGGGTTCAGGCTCGCCCGGACGTTTTGAATCGACGAGTTTCTTCACCTCATCGAATTTGTCCGCAAAGCCAAGTTCGTGTGCTGCATCCATCATCTGGAGCACAACATCATCATGAACGGCAACGTTACCTGAAGTCTCGTAGGCCACGTGTACATCATGTCCCTGCTCGACGAGACGGATGAAAGTACCGCCCATCGAGATGACGTCATCATCAGGGTGCGGCGAGAATACAATCACGCGTTTAGGGAACGGAGTTGACGGAACAGGACGTGTGCTGTCGTCAGCATTAGGTTTACCGCCAGGCCAGCCTGAAATGGTGTGCTGGAGGTCGTTGAATACGTCGATGTTGATCTTGTCATATGAGCCTTTCTGCTCGATGAGTTCGCCGAGTGAATTGGTGAGATAGTCACCGAGAGTCAGTTTGAGTATAGGCTTGTGGACTTTTTCGCAAAGCCAGACCACAGCCTTACGGATAAATTTAGGAGTCCACTCGCAAGGGCCCACAAGCCATGGAGCGACATTTCTTGTAAGCATTGAAGCCGAGTTGTCGTCGGTGTAGATGCTGATGTTTTCGTGTTTCTGAAGGAATGATGCAGGACAGAGCGGATCCACAGGCTGCTCGACGATTTTCTGTACGATCTGTGCCTTGTCTTCACCCCAGGCCATCATAATGATGCGTTTTGCGGACATCATTGTGGCAATACCCACTGTAATCGCCTCACGTGGAGTATTCTTGACATCTCCACCGAAACTCTTGGCCTGTCTCTTGCGTGAGTTGTAGGAAAGAAGGACTGTACGGGTACGGCTCTTTTCCGATGAACCGATTTCGTTGAAACCGACCTGGCCTTTCTCTCCGATTCCGAGAAGCAGCAAATCGAGATTGCGCACCTGTTCGTCATAAGCAGTGCAGAAATCACTGACATTCTCTGCAGGTCCTTCAGGGAAATGGACATTCTCCGGCTTGACGTCAATCTTAGAAATCAGCTCTTCCTTTGCCAGCCTGTTACGGCTCTGATTTTCAGACAACACGGGATAATATTCATCGATGCTGTAAATTGCCACATTGCGGAAACTTACCCTACCGCTTCGGCACCTTTCCGCCAATTCCCTGTAGAGTGTCGCAGGTGACGAACCGGTACTGATTCCGAGTTTAAAAATTCCTACGTGTTTGTTGATTGAATCCACGATGATGTCAGCAATCTGTTTGCAGGCATCAGCTTCATCTTCCAAAATTTCAGCCGGAATGAATTCGTAGCTGTGAATGATACCTTTAGGCAGACCGGCCTCGATAAGGCCTCCGTCCTTAGGCAAGGTAAACTTTTTCATATTGATTCATATTTAATGTTCAGTAAGTATTTGTCCCCAAAATAATTTTCACATTACCACTTCGCAAATTTAGTCAAATTATTTGGCATTTTCAACGAAGTCCGGAGTTTTGTTTCTCCGAATCCAAGTATTGCATTTGTATCGTCTGTAAGAACGGCGCCAGAGAAACCTGAAGATAGCAGGATAGAAAAGCTATAGTCTGATGGCAAATTCTCGGGGAAGGATGATGTTGGGGACATCTACCGCAGCTTTGAACAAGGGCGCGATCTCGTAGTCGCAGAATCCGGCGATGCCGCAGCCGATGCGCGTCACGTAAAACTTCAATTCAGGATGTTCCTTGGCGAATGCGATGAAGTCATCGACGTAAGGACGTATGGTTTCAACACCGCCCTGCATAGTCGGTATGGCATAACTCCGGCCCTGCAGGCCGACTCCCTGGCCCAACACTGCGCCGAACTTCCTCACGGCGACCCATGCCGCTCCGCCACCGTGACGTCCGGCAAGATTGCTGCCGAAAACAAATATTTCATTTTCCTTCAAAGCCGAAATTCTATCCGGCGTGAACTCCCTGTCATACATAGCATTGATTTTTGTTGTCAAAAAACTGTCCTTCTTTCATCTTACCGTCTGATGATTTTATTGAGGATGTGGAATGCCGGGGCTGCCATTGAGCCATGGTCGTAACCGTCGAGTTTGTAGATTTCGACCTTCGGATGGCCCGTGAGTTTCAGCATGCGCCACATATAGAGGTTTTCCTCATATCTGCCATAGAGCTCAAGCTCGGCGTCGCCGGTGATTATGATATAAGGCGGAGCGTCCTGGCGCACCCAGTATAGAGGGGCGAATTCGTCGATACAAGGCTGCAATTCCGACATTCCTTTCTGTCTGCGGTAGGCAAAATGTGTGATGACCTGGCCGCTGAACGGTACGAGAGCCGCAATGTCGTCGGCGTTCACGTCATATTTTGCAAGCCATTTCTTGTCCAGACCTATCATTGACGTAAGATAACCGCCCGCCGAATGTCCTGACACATAGATTTTTTCAGCATTACCTCCATATTTCCCCACATTGCGGAAGGTCCAGGCCACCGCAGCGGCCGCATCATCAATACAGTCCTGCAACCCACAGTTCGGCAACAGCCTGTAATTCACGGCGACAACAATCAGATTCTGCTTCTTCAACTCATTGGGAATGAACTTATTGCCGCCGGTCAAGCCACCTCCGTGAAACCAGACCACGCAGGGTGCACCAACTGCATTTTCCGGATAATACACATCAAGCCTGCACCTCTGCCGGGCATACTCATTCTGTTCTTTGCTGTAAAGGATATTCTCATCGAGGACGTATCCGCCGCCACCCTGTCCGAGAGCGCCAAAACAGGCCGCGAACAGCACGGCCACAATTGTCGAAAGATATTTTTTCATTTCTACGCCATTAATCATTTCTACAAAAATAAAGAATTTATCGGCAGAAGCAAAAAAAATCCATATAACAATCTGTTATTCAAATGCGCGGCAGGGAATACAATTGTCAGCGCATTAAGGCCGCATGCTAAAGAATTCTTCCCAAATGGATAAAAATGAGATAAATTTGATTTTTTTCATTAAAATCACAAAAAACGAACGGATATTTCCGATTTGAATTTTATTTCCTACTTTTGTGGCTTCACAATTTTTATAGACAGAAAATGAATAGATTCACACTCGCCGCAATGGCAACCCTGCTTTTGGCAGCCATCGCAACTTCTTGCGACAAAACTCCGAATGAACCGAAACCGAAACCGCTCCCTGAACCGGGCAATGTCGTGACAATGACAGAAGCGACTCCGCTGTATTATTACGGAGACAGAAAAACCGAAGGTCTCTACAATTATTTCGTCGGATTCAGCACCACTGCTATTGAAGAAGACGAGACAGGCTATATGATCCCTTCAGGAAACGGGTATATGATCAAAATCGATTTGTACAGTTCAACGCCTTCCGATTCATGGGAAACCGCAGTCCTTCCTGACGGAAAATTCCAGCTCCAGGGCGAAAACGAAGAACTTGGCGCCGGAATGATGGAGAAATATTACACCAGACTGGAAAAAACAGTCGACGGGGAAGTGAAAAGCACTGATTTCAATGCAGGACAGGTGGAAATCAGCAACAAAGACGGAGTGACGACCGTAAAAGGCTCGTTCGTCACAGCAGACGGCCAGGCAATCGAATTCATTTATGAAGGCAAAATCGAGACTGACGACCCGGATGAAAGCGAGACAATCCCACCTTTCGACGAGGCGGTGAACGCAGCCATGAATTACGGCTTCGGAGTATATTACGGCGACGAATACAACTCCGGAACGGACAATTATCAGGTACTTCTCACAAACGCTCCTTTCGACAACGACGGAAACATCACGGGAGAAGGCTACACTGCCGTTCTGTCTTTCTACACCAAATCTTCTGACATCATCGATTTGGCGGAAGGCACATACACGGTCAGCGACAGCTATGAGGCCGGAACAGTTGAGCAGGGTTTCATTGTCATGGATGTATATGGTTCATACGTGATAAAATATGACAAAAACGGCAACCCTGAAAAACTTGCCATCATAGAAAGCGGCAGTGTAAAAGTCGGACAAACTCTGACAGGTTATACCATCAACGCAGACCTTGTGTCAGACAGCGAGACATCAATCGAATTCAGCTACACCGGAGATCTGCTTTTTGACGATGAAAGTTCCAACGGAGGCGGGGACGATGACGACTCGACAACCCTGACAGAAGACATCAGCTTCAGCTTTGCGGAAGACGCAGAGATTGAAATCGGATACTACGGTGACTACTACGAAAACAGCACGGACAACTGGATGATTTTCATCGAAGATGACAATAACGGTATTGCTGTTGAAATTAACACCGCAAAGACCGGTTTTTCAACAAAGTTTCCTTTCCCTGAGAACGGCCAGTACAATTTGAATTCCGACTATGGCATAGGTATGCTTCCCGGAGTAATTGACGAAGAGGGCTATCTGACAGGTACATTTTATTACGTCCCGGCAGGTGACAACGGAGTTTCAGACTATGCGATGGCAACTGAAGGAGGCACCATCAAGTATAGCAAGGACGGAGACATGGATGTCCTGAAAATCGAAGTTGTGGACAGTAAATATCACCTTGTATCCGCCGAGTGGAAGGGCGTCATGCCTGAGGCAATTGACGCAACTGAAGAAGCAGCTCCTGCAACGAAGAGCACAGCAGAAGTCCGGCTTGCAAAAAAGACTGTCAAAAAGCCGGCTCAAAAAGCCACAAAACACTTCAAAGTGGCCAGACCCCGCGTCAGCGTCAAAAAATAATAATTGAATTCACACACTATCTATAGTTGCAGCCCGTGCCTTATATGGTATGGGCTGTATTTTTTCATGCAATAAGTTCCTAAAAAGCGCATCCTTTATTCAGGAATGAGCACTTGGGCAGAGGCAGGAAAATAATTTTTTGTATAAATCTCTGAAGGAAAACGAAAATTTTTTATATTTGTGCCACTATTTAATAACAGAAACTAATAACTAATATTTTTTAATCGTGATTAAACTCATTTTTGTGCTGGCGGCAGCAATATTGGCTCTCGCCTTTGCCGCAATCTTCTTTCGTCAGATGATGAAAGAGAGTGAAGGAACGGCAACTATGAAAGAAATCGCCAGGTTCGTGAGAGAGGGAGCCATGGCTTATCTGAAACAGCAGTACAAGGTTGTAACCATTGTGTTCATTGTGCTTGCTGTTTTTTTTGCAATCCTCGCATACGTGTTCCACGTGCAGAACGTGTGGGTGCCTTTCGCATTTCTTACCGGCGGCTTCTTCTCCGGTCTTGCAGGCTTCATCGGTATGAAAACGGCCACCTACGCTTCCGCAAGGACGGCCAATGCGGCCCAGCGTTCTCTTAATTCAGGTCTCAAAGTGGCATTCCGTTCGGGAGCCGTCATGGGTCTGACGGTTGTAGGACTCGGCCTTTTGGACATCGCGCTATGGTGGTTCATTCTTTCCGCTTTTTATCCTACCACCGAACCAGGCAATCTCGTGCTCATCACCACTACGATGCTTACCTTCGGTATGGGAGCGTCTACCCAGGCGCTTTTCGCACGTGTGGGCGGCGGTATCTACACCAAGGCGGCTGACGTGGGAGCGGACCTCGTGGGAAAAGTCGAGGCCGGTATTCCTGAGGATGACCCGCGCAACCCTGCAACCATTGCGGACAATGTGGGTGACAACGTCGGTGACGTGGCAGGTATGGGCGCCGACCTCTACGAATCATACTGCGGTTCGATTCTCGCGACCTGTGCTCTTGGAGCATCCGCTTTCTACACAGGCGGTTCCGAGCTTCAGCTCAAGGCGATTTTCGCACCTATGATGATTGCAGCCGTGGGTGTCGTGCTTTCCATTTTGGGCATTTTCTGTGTGAAGACCAAGGAAAACGCAGGAATGAAGGAGCTTTTGAAATCCCTCAGTGTAGGCACGAATTTCAGTTCTGTACTGATTGCAATCGCCACATTCGGAATAATGTACCTTCTCGGCATTGAAAACTGGCTCGGCCTTTCATGCTCTGTCGTTGCAGGTCTCATCGCAGGTGTCGTCATAGGCAAAGCTACAGAATACTATACGTCACACTCTTACCGTCCTACACAGAAACTTGCAGAATGCTCCGAGACAGGTCCTGCCACTGTGATTATCTCAGGCGTGGGTCTCGGTATGCTTTCGACAGCCATTCCGGTAATTACCACTGCAATAGCCATCCTGCTCGCATATCTCTGTGCAAACGGTTTCGATATGAGTTTCTCGGCAGCAAGCCTCAGCCAGGGTCTCTACGGTGTCGGTATCGCCGCAGTCGGAATGCTCTCGACCCTCGGCATAACCCTCGCAACAGATGCCTATGGCCCTATTGCCGACAACGCCGGCGGCAACGCCCAGATGAGCGAGCTTGACCCTATAGTACGCGAACGTACGGACGTTCTTGACGCTCTCGGCAACACTACGGCAGCCACAGGAAAAGGCTTTGCAATAGGTTCTGCCGCTCTCACAGGCCTTGCCTTGCTTGCTTCATATATTGAAGAAATCAAAATCGCGCTTGTCCATGCAGGGCAGCAGATTACTGACATTAGCGGCGAGGTCATCAATGCTGCGGAAGCCACTATTCCGGACATTATGCTGTATTTCCATGTTGATCTGATGAACCCGAAAGTGATTGCAGGAGTCTTCATCGGCGCAATGATGGCTTTCCTTTTCTGCGGTCTCACTATGAATGCAGTCGGCCGTGCAGCCCAGAAGATGGTGGAGGAAGTCCGCCGTCAGTTCCGTGAAATCAAAGGCATACTTACCCGTGAAGCCACTCCTGACTATGCCCGCTGCGTTGAGATTTCCACCAAAGGTGCTCAGAAGGAGATGCTTCTGCCTTCTATCATCGCAATTATAGTCCCTGTGTTCGTGGGCCTCTTGCTCGGCGTTTCAGGCGTGATGGGTCTGCTTATCGGAGGCCTCTCTTCAGGATTCGTGCTTGCGGTGTTTATGGCGAACTCGGGCGGAGCCTGGGACAATGCCAAGAAATATGTCGAGGAAGGCAATCTCGGCGGCAAGGGCTCGGAACCTCACAAGGCGACCGTTGTCGGTGACACTGTCGGCGACCCGTTCAAGGATACGTCAGGTCCGTCCCTCAACATCCTCATCAAGCTTATGAGCATGGTTTCAATCGTCATGGCAGGGCTCACCGTCGCATTTGAAATGCTTATAAAATAAGGGTATCCGGGTTGTATTCCGCACCCCGGACATCAGACAACAGTCCCCTGGAAGTTTTTTGTCTTACTTCCAGGGGTGCTGTTGTATTGATTGTCGCAAAACATTTTTCTGCAAATTCCGCAAATTCTTTAAGTTTTCGGGAATCTGCTATTTTACAAGACTGTTCATGAGAAGGGCAAGGCGGCGGGTAAGACCACGGCGGGAGTACTGTTCGAGGTCGTGCGGACTGATGGTCGGGAGGCCTCGGAGCTTGTTTTCGTAGCAGAGGTCGATGTAGCGGCGGACGGAGGCGGCATCATTCCAATCGAAAACGACACCGGAGGATGTAGTGGCAAGAATCTGCGCCATGGCACCGTCGGTCTGGCCTATGCCGAGAATAGGCTTCTGGGAGGCAAGATACTCGAAAAGCTTGCCCGGAAGCGTGGCTTTGTACTCCGGCTCTTTGCGTAGCGGAAGCATAAGCAAATCAGCACTTTGCTGCAGTGTAACCACTTCTTTGTGGGCTTTATAGCCTAAGTCGGTGAGTTTGTCGCCAAGACCTGCCGCAACGATGGAATCAATGATTTCCACATCGGTTTTGCCCGCCAGCCTGATGCGCAGAGCAGAGGCAAAGCCGGGTTCGGCAGCGCATTTTTCCGCAAGGGCGTGCCATAGTATCTCCGGATTGCCGTCATTGGCAAAAAGTCCGGTGTGGACAACGGTGAAGGTCTGCGCAGTTCCAATATTTTCACGAGCAACGCCTTCTCCTGTCGCCCCGGATTGCCCCGCAGTATCGAATTGACCTGCCGCGTCGAACTGCTCTGGCGCAACCGCAGAAGTAATGTCCGCGAAGTCACTTTCGTCATAGCCGTTGGTAATCAGCTCTACAGGCGTGTCCGTCATTGCCTGGAAATCCTGCTGTACAAGCGGTGACACAGCCACCACGACAGTCGCGTCGTCCAGAACTTTCTTTTCAAGGCGTCCGTGTCTCCACTCGGAAAACTTACTGAGACTCAAATGTTTGAAATAGAACATCCTGGTCCATGGGTCGCGAAAATCCGCAATCCACGGAATGCCCGTAGCGAGGTGGAGTTTGCGGGCGATAAGGTGCATCGACTGAGGCGGACCGGTGCTGACAATCACATCCACAGGATGTTCTGCAAGGTATTTTTTCAGATATTTCACCGAAGGCCCTATCCACATGCAGCGCGGATCGGGAATGAAGAGATTGCCACGAATCCACATCGACAGCTTTTGGCCCAAAGATTTTTTCTGCGAATTTATCGGATTGACTTCTTTCTGTGCTCCGTTGCAGGCAAGGCCGGTTGGAGAAGATCCTTCGACTCCCTGCGGTCGCTCAGGATGACAGAGAGAGGACGGTCGCTCAAGAGGACAGGGGTAGGACCGTCGCTCAGGATGACAGGAAGAGGACGGGCCTTCATGATGAGAAAACGGGCTAAGGAGTCGTCCAAGACGACGATACAGTTCATACGGCTCTGTGATATGCGTTTTCAGGACCTCGACCTCCGCCGGAATTTCAGCTTCAAGGCTGTGGTCAACAGCAAGCATTTCCGGATTTTCCGGAGTATAAACCACAGGCTGCCAGCCCTCAGACGGCAGGTATTTCGCGAATTTCACCCAGCGCTGCACGCCGGAACCTCCTGTAGGCGGCCAATAATATGATATTATCAGGACTCTTTTCATAACTCGACTTCATAAAACGCTTTCAAAATTAAGGGATAAAAACAACTTCTCAAAATCAGGCGCGGAATAAAATGAAATTTTTGGTAAATTTGCAGGATTGTGTTGATGATAAAAAATGAAATATAGAAAATGGCTGCAACAGAAAAAATAAAAGAGACGCCGATGATGAAACAGTTCTTTGCCGTAAAGGCAGAACACCCTGAAGCAATGCTGCTGTTTCGTTGCGGAGACTTTTTCGAAACATACGGAGAAGACGCACTCATAGCCAGCAAAGTGCTCGGAATCGTGCTTACAAAGCGTTCCAGCGCAATGCCGAATGCTATTCCTATGGCGGGATTTCCTCACCATTCCCTCGAAACCTATCTTCCGAAACTCGTGAGGGCGGGCTACAAAGTGGCGGTCTGCGACCAATTGGAAGACCCGAAACTCACCAAAGGCATAGTCAAGCGGGGAATTACCGAGCTTGTGACCCCGGGCGTAGCATTCAACGAACAGCTTTTGGAGCAGAAAGAACACAATTTCATCGCAGGGCTCAGTTTCGCAAAAGACCGCTGCGGAGTCGCATTCCTTGACGTGTCAACAGGTACCTTCCAGATTGCGGAAGGCTCGCCAGAATACATAGGTACATTACTCAGCTCATTGGCCCCCAAAGAATTGCTCGTACAGAGCGGCTACGACAAAGCTGTAAAAGAACGCTACGGCGACAGCTACTACATTTCCACGCTGGACGAATGGGCCTTTGTCTACGAATCCGCCGTGGAAAAGCTGAAAAAACAGCTGAATGTGGACAGTCTCAAAGGTTTTGCCATCGACGGTTTTCCTCTCGGAATCTGCTCTGCAGGTGCTCTGATTGTGTATCTGGAAAGAACACAGCACGCAGGTCTGTCGAACATCTGCTCGATAAGCCGCATTGACAAGGACTCCTTCGTATGGATGGACCGCTTCACCTTCCGCAACTTAGAGGTCTTCTCTTCGACCGTCGGCAAAGACGGAAAATCCCTCGTGGAAGTGATGGACAAATGCAACTCCCCTATGGGCGCCCGCCTGCTGAGAACCTGGCTTTCAATGCCTGTGATGGATATTGCAGAACTGAATTCACGCTACGACACCGTGCAGTATTTTATTGACAATCAGGAAATTCTGGCGCAGGTACAGGATATGGTCGGCGAAATGGGAGATTTGGAGAGGATAATTTCCAGAGCGGCTGCAGGAAAAATAATGCCGCGCGAGGTGATGCAGCTCAAACGGGGACTGTCCAAAATCGCTCCCATCAAGAACCTTTGCGCCGGAGCTGAAGCCCTGAAAACGCTCATAGAGAAAATGACCGACTGCAACGAACTTCTGACATATCTGGAGAAGACTATGCATCCGGAGACAGCGGCGGCACTCGGCAAAGGGGATGTCATTGCAAGCGGAGTGTCGGAAGAACTGGACGAACTGAGGAAAATATCACATCACGGCAAGGAATATCTGCTTGAACTGCAGCAGCGGGAGAGCGGGCGCACGGGCATAACTTCGCTGAAAGTGGGATACAATTCGGTGTTCGGTTACTACTTGGAGGTGAGAAATGCGGCAAAAGACCGCGTGCCTGAAGACTGGATCAGGAAGCAGACCCTCGTCAATGCGGAAAGGTATATCACTCAGGAGCTTAAAGAATATGAGGAGAAAATTTTAGGCGCGGAAGAAAGAATATATATACTTGAAGCCCAGCTATATAGCGAATTGGTTTCCAAAATTCAGGCGAATATTGCGCTGATTCAGACCAACTGCAAAATCATATCCCGTATAGACGTATTGGCAGGCTTCGCGGACCTCGCCATATCCAACAACTACTGCCATCCGGAAATCAATGATTCAAAGGCAATTGACATCAAAGAAGGACGTCACCCCGTCATAGAGACAATGATGGCGGACGGTGAGGAATTCGTATCCAACGACGTATATCTTGATGATGACAAGCAGCAGATAATCATTCTGACAGGTCCGAACATGGCAGGTAAATCCGCATTGTTGAGGCAGACGGCTCTGATCATACTGATGGCTCAGGTGGGTTCATTCGTCCCTGCAAAAGCGGCAAAAATCGGCATTGTAGACAAGATTTTCACACGAGTGGGTGCATCGGACAACATTTCCCGCGGAGAATCAACCTTTATGGTGGAAATGCTGGAGACTTCGATGATTCTGCACAATCTTTCGGAGCGCTCGCTCGTGCTGCTTGACGAGATAGGGCGCGGAACCTCCACCTACGACGGAATGTCCATAGCGCGTGCCATTGTGGAATACATTCACGAATACGGCCACGGGGCAAAGACCTTGTTTGCAACGCATTACCACGAACTGAACGATATGGAGACCATTTATCCGAGGGTAAAGAATTTCCATATTTCAGTTAAGGAAGCAGGAAAGAATGTGATTTTCCTGCGCAAAATGGCGGAAGGCGGAGTCGCCCACAGCTTCGGTCTGCATGTAGCACGTATGGCAGGTATGCCGAAACAGGTGCTTGACAGCGCGGAGAAGACACTCAAACGCCTTGAGAAGGAGGAAAAAACAGCGAAAAAAGTCCGGACCGGAAAAGAATCCGAAGGAATACAGCTTTCGCTTTTCCAACTTGAGGACCCGTTGCTCGCCGAGTTGAAAGGAGACTTAGACGCAGCCGACCTCAACAATATGACCCCTATGCAGGCTTTTGATTTGCTGCGCAATATGAAAGAAAAACTTGGGATATGACAGATACTGTAATTTTTGATTTGGACGGCACTCTGCTTGACACTTTGGACGACCTGTCAATGAGCGTAAACCATGCGCTCGCAGAATTCGGACTGCCACTGAGGAGCAAGGAGGAAATACGCAAAGCTCTCGGCAATGGTGTGCGCCGTCTTGTGGAGGAAAGCGTGCCCGGAGGTATGGAACACCCGGATTTCGATAAGATATTCACTTCATTCAGAGCTTTTTACAAAGAGCACAGCATGGACAGGACCAAGCCTTACGAAGGCATACCGGAGCTGTTGAAAGAGTTGAAAGCACAAGGCTACCACTGCGCCATAGTGTCCAACAAACTCGATGAAGCCGTGCAGGACCTCAACAGGCTGTTTTTTGCGGAATATATGGAAGCCGCCATAGGAGAAAGCGCGACAATAGGCCGCAAACCTGCCCCGGACAGTGTTTTCGAGGCACTGCGCAGGCTTGGCAGCGATTATAAAAGAGCAATTTACGTCGGTGATTCGGAAGTGGATTTCGCTACGGCGCAGAATGCCGGACTTCCGTGCATAAGTGTGGCCTGGGGATTTCGCAGCGAGGAATTTCTCAGACAGACAGGAGCGACAACAATCATTCACAAGCCGGCAGAACTGCTTGACTGGCTTAAGCAACATCAAGACGTTACTAAAAACAGATAACACAATATGAGCAAAACTTGGAAAAACGTCCTCATTTATATAGGCATAGTCCTGATTTTCGGCCTTTTGGCATACGGATATACTCCTGAAGTCCTCAGCGGAAAAATTGTAAACCAGAGCGACATTTCCTCATGGAAAGGTATGGCCAATGAAGCCGTGAGCTACAACGCGGAGCATCCGGACGACAAAACCGCATGGACGGACGCAATGTTCGGAGGTATGCCCACAACGGCCTTCATCGATGATTTCGATGGAGATTGGACCAAACCTATGTACAAGTTTCTGCTTCTTGGCAAACGCCCTGCAAGTTATTTGTTTATAGCACTTTTAGGCGCATTCCTGCTTATGCTCAGTCTTGGGATTGACAGGATTCTTGCAGTCGGAGGTGCCATTGCCGTGGCTTTCTGCTCCTATAATATGCAGATTATCCAGGTCGGCCACAACACAAAAATGCAGGCTATAGCCTTCTTCCCATGGGTACTCGCCGCCGTCATCTATACCTATCGCAAAGTCTTGGAGGACAATGACAGCAAATGGAAAAAATGGCTGCCAGCCGCCATCTTGGGAGCCTGCCTTTTCGGTCTTGCGCTAAGCTTCCAGATCAAGGCCAACCATGTGCAGATCACTTATTATCTGGCAATAGTGATTTTCATCTATGCCATCGGGCTGTTCATCAGCCTGTGCATCAAAGCGGAGGACAGGAAAAAATTAAGCAGATTCTTCGCTGTGAGTGCCTGCCTGCTGTTTTTCGGACTGATAGGGATAGGCACTAATGCCAACAAACTCATCCCGACCTACGAATACACTCCGTACACTATGCGCGGAGGCTCCGAACTTACGAGTGACAAGGCCGGGCACAATGACAAGGGTCTGGATTTGGAATACGCCACGGCCTGGTCCTACGGCATAAATGAAATGCCCAACCTGATGATACCGAACTTCAACGGAGGCTCATCAGCATGTGCCGTAAAACCGGAAAAGTCAGAAACTTACAAACTCCTCAAACGCGCAGGCCAGCCAAATCTCAAAGAAACGATGAAATATCTCCCTATGTACTGGGGTCCTCAGCCGTTCACGGCCGGCCCGATGTATTTGGGAGCCATCTGCGTTTTCCTTTTCATTCTCGGACTCATACTCTGCAAGGGGAAAGACCGCTGGTGGATACTGGCGGCCACGGTTACCGCTGTATTTTTGGCCTGGGGCAACCATTTCATCTGGTGGACAAAACTCTGGTTCGAGTACGCTCCGATGTACAGCAAATTCAGGACAGTGTCCATGGCTCTGACCGTGCTGCAGTTCACCGTCCCTATGTTGGCTTTCCTCGTGCTTGACAGAATATTGAAGGCTGAGTACCACCGCAGGGATTTTCTCCGGGCGGGAGGCATTGCATGGCTGCTGAGCGCCGGTTTTTGCCTGATTTGCGCTTTAGTGCCGCACATCGCAGGAGATTTCAGCGCAGCTTCGGACGCGGGACAGCATGAAATGATAGTGGACGCATTCAAGGCTGACAGGGCCATGCTGCTCAAAGCCGATGCCTGGAGGTCTTTCTTCCTGATTTCGCTCAGCCTCGCCATACTGATCTGGTATTCACACGCGCTCAACAGAAATCCGAAATTCAAGACCGGCGGGGCGCACAGACAGAAACTCACTCTCACAGTTGCAGCAGTCATTTCCCTGCTCGTGCTTTTCGACCTCTGGGGCGTGGACAAACGCTACCTCAACAACGGGCATTTCATTACTCCCAAAGACTTTGGCGCACAGTACAAGCCACGTTATGCGGACAAATTCATCTTAGAAGACAGCGATTTGAGCTACCGCGTGCTCGACATCAGCGGCAACACTTTCAACAACGCCATTCCGAGCTACCATCACAAGACAATCGGCGGCTACAGCCCGGTCAAAATGCAGCGCTACCAGGATTTGATTGACAGATATCTGAGCAGCGAAATACGCTCAATCTACGGAGCATTGCAGGGTGTGGAGACCGTCTCGGAGGCGGAGGCACAGCTTCCTGCATTGAAAATCACTTCTCTGCTCAACGGAAAATACATCATCATTGACGGAGACATGCCGCCGTTGGAGAACTACGCAAGCATGGGCAATGCGTTTTTCGTCAATCACGCTGTCGAAGCGGCCACTCCGGATGAGGAAATCGCGCTTTTAGGCACCACGGATCTGTCACAGATTGCCGTTGTGGGCAATGATTTTGCCGCCGAACGTGAAAAGACCAATGCAGCTTATGCAATTAATTACGGGCTGACGAAGTTCACTGACGAAAGCGGAGACGTCTGCGGAGAAATGATAAACGACATTGCCTATATAAATGATATCGAATTAAGCCATTACTCGCCGAAAGAACTGCGATACAATTACTATGTAGGCGCTCCGGAAGGTCAGACCGCGGTTTTCACTGAAATATATTATCCGAAAGGCTGGAAAGCGTGGATTGAACCTGCAGGTCAATACGGTGAAGTAAAGCACGGCAAATATCAGCCTACAGCCGGAGCTGTCGAACTTCCGCTCTTCCGTGCGGACTGGATACTCCGTGCGGCACACTTGCCTCAGGGAGAAGGAACGGTTGTAATGCGTTTCGAGCCTGAATCCTACGAAATCAGCGCACACATTTCCACCGCCTGCTCAATCACCCTCCTTCTCCTCGTCCTACTCGGTGCAGCATGGACCGCACTGCAAGCTACCCGTTTTTGCAAACGTCCGTAACTGTCATCCTAAGCCCCTCCCGTATATCATCCTGAGCGACCGGCCTTCGTTTGTCATCCTGAGGCGGCCTGCATCTGATTGTGTGAGCAGCTTATTTCAAGGTTATTTTATTCGTTTGAATATCATATATTTTCCAAAAGTTCCACCATCTCGGCAGGCGTAACTATAAAACTCTTGCATGGAAAATGTTTAAGATTACCGGTTACGAGGTAAGACCCGTCTTTTGACAGAGAAACTTCATAAAAGACTATATCCTTGGGGTCCGGAAACACTTCGTCAATTGCAGTAGTTCTGTCGACATACAATCCATCTGTGAGAATCACCTGCAATACAGAATCAATCTGCGCCTCGCTGAACGGGAACTTTTTGCGTGAGAGCACATCTTTGTATTCTCCGATTATCTCATTGTTGTACAATGGGATGAGTTTATTTTCAGTCACGGCTTTCAGGACCCTGGTCGGGTTTGATAAACGAGACGCTCCCAATAAGGCAGATACCAGCACATTGGTATCCAGAACTGCGTAATACTTATCTGGCATCTCTGACTTCTTTTATGATAGCATTTATTTCCTCCAGAGACATGTCCTGAATGCCCGCAGACTCGGCTTCTCTGCCCATTTGCAATATTGCTTCCCAGCCTTTGACGTTGATTTCGTCTTTGCCGGCAGCTTTGATCTCAAAAGGAATCCTGCGCTCCCGAACTACAGTTTTCATAAACACCGTAATTGCAGCGGTTGTCGTAAAACCGAACTCTTCACAAAGGGTGTCAAAATTTCTTTTTAAAGAGTTATCTACTCTTAATGTCATTGATGTCTGTGCCATAACAATTATATTAATATGCGAATATAGCAATTTGTATTTACATTGCAAATACAATGACATTATTTTTGAGGTTTAATGATATGACATTCAGAAAATCCCACACTATCAAATATGCGACAGAAGCAGGGCTGGCAAGAGTCCTGCTTCTGATTGTGTATGATTTACCCACCTGCCTGGTCCTTTCTATGATCATAATCTTGTCGTTGCCGGAAAGTAGATCGTACTTATTTTTCTGTATTGACGTATAAAAAATTACACTTTTTCATCTTTACTTGCCACTAACTGCAAACTTATTGAAAAAAGTCACTAACTTTGCAGTGAAATTTAATGCAGACATTATGATAATAAAAAGAGACGAGTACATAACTCAATTGGTTTCAAAGAGTTGGAACAACAAAGTCAAGATTATCACAGGAATACGCAGGTGCGGCAAATCTTTCCTTCTTAATACCCTTTTCCGGAATTATCTGCTTGAGAACGGTGTATCAGAAGATGAAATCATATCGATTGATCTTGAAAAGAAGTCTGATGCCAAATACAGGAATCCAATTGCCTTGCTTGATTTCGTCATAAAGAGAGCCAGGAACCAGTCCGGGCGGTACTACGTATTCATTGACGAGATTCAGATGGCTGCAAAAATAAAAAATCCCGACCTCGAAGGGGTACAGACATCCGAAGAAGACGGCGACTTGTTGTATATAACTTTCTATGATATCCTTAATGAATTTATTTCCAAGCCTAATCTGGATGTGTATGTTACCGGCAGCAATTCAAGAATGTTGTCAAAAGATATTGTGACAAATTTCAGGGACAGAGGAACGGAAATCAAGATTTATCCTCTATCTTTCGCCGAGTTCTACAACGTCTCAAACGAGGAAAAAGCCGATGCTTTTGAATCCTATATGCGGTTTGGGGGTATGCCGTCTGCAGTAATTGAGAACGATGAAAAGGAAAAGATGAAGTATCTCAAAGAACTCCACAATAAGGTATATTTCAAGGATATAGTCGAACGATACAAACTCAAGGACGACACCGTGTTAGATGCTCTTGTCAACAGCCTGTATTCAGCCGTCGGATCCCTTACAAATGTGCACAATCTGGCAAATGCCGCATCAACTCTTATGCAGAAAGGAACATCTGACAACACAATAAAATCATACATAGACTTTCTGGAGGATGCATATCTGATGATGGAAGCGAAACGATACGACATAAAAGGGAAAAAATACTTCGAATACCCGCAGAAGTACTACGCAATGGACATAGGTCTCAGAAATGCCAAATTGAATTTCAGGCAAATTGATTCCGGACACATAATGGAGAATATTCTGTTCATTGAATTGATAAGGCGCGGATACTCAGTGGACGTGGGCATGGTAAAGATAAACTCTTGTACCACAGGTAAGAAAATGATGTCCCAACACGAAATAGATTTCATCGTAAACACCGGGACAAACAAGATTTATATTCAGTCGGCATGGAATCTTGACTCCAGAGACAAAGAAGACCAGGAAACCTTATCACTGAAAAACACCGGTGATTTCTTCAGAAAGATTGTAGTTACAGGCGGGAACGGCAAAATGTGGACAGATGAGAACGGGATCACTTATATCGGAGTCATTCCTTTCCTGCTTCAGGATATTCTGTAATTATCATGGCTCTTGACAAAGAGAAAAACAGGAAAGACAGACTTCTGAGTTAATACATAAGCATCCGATGAAATCCCACACTATTAAATACGCAACAGAAGCAGGACAAGCAGGATGTCCTGCTTCTGATTGTGTGAGCAGTTTATTTCAGGGTTATGTTTATTTGTTTGGACATCGTATTTTGCTCTTTTTTATAATTCCATATTGACAACTATCTAATAATCAGACTTTTCTGTTTTGGCTGTTTTTGTAATAGCACATTCATTTTGCTTTTTCTTACATTTTTACCCCCGAAATGTAAAAAAAGGCAACGCCAAGTTTAATTTTTTCTTACATAGCCGTGTCAA
>JBJEBQ010000006.1:0-5634 GCA_051870215.1 Candidatus Cryptobacteroides sp.
ACTCATCATAAGTATAGGCCTTAGATGTTCCGTTTGAAGACACTTCCGAAATCAGAAGTCCGTCAGAATTATACACATAGTCTGTGGTATATTCTCCCGGTCGCTCAACCTTGGTCTTGCGTCCATATTTGTCGGTATAAGTGATGATGCTGCCGTTGGGATTGGTATGGACGGCAACAGAACTGCCATCGATGTTGAACGCAAGACTGTCAGTCTGAGTACCGGCGCTCGGATCAATTATCTCCGTCCTTCTGCCGTAAGCGTCGTATTCAAACGTTGTAGTGAGACCTCCGGTGACTGAGATGTCCGACGGCTGGCCGTCCGCCCTCAGAGAATAGCCAATCGTTCCTCCGGCATCCTGTACTTTGACTACCTGTCCGTTGGAATTGACCATTTTGGAAGACCAGACACCGTTTTTCGTCTCACGCGTCGTCGTCCCGTCATACTCCCAGGTGGTCACATTTCCTGAAGCCTGAGTGTATGATATCGGTCTCAAATACTCATCATATTCATAAGTGTTCCACAATGTGGCTTCCCCATCATCCTTGAACGGAAGAGACAGCTTCTGAACCTTACCATTTTTGCCGTACACCTTCTCAGTACAAATCCACTTCATATTAAATCTCAGTGTCTCGCTTCTCACATCACGGCCCAAGGCATCATAATGGACACACTCAGTCGGCTTTCCGGAAACTGACTTTATTACTCTGTACTTTCCAATGCCGCCCCAAAATGTATAATTGTTGGACAATGTACCGTCAGGTAACTTTTCGGAAACAAGCTGTCCCCACTGATCGTACGAATAGGAAGTCTGTCGCCCTTTATAGTCAAGCTGACTCAGAACATTCCCGAATTTGTCATAAGATTCGAAGACAGTCGTCCGTCCAAGTTCGTCAGTCGCAGTGGAGAGCTTGATTCCATTGCTGTCATAAGTATACGTCTTGCCGATAAACACTTTGGTGTCATACTGTGCACTGCTTTCATTCAGGATATTACCATAGCTGTCGTAAGTCCAACGGATTTGAAGTTTTTGCTTCATTGTTGCGGCCGAGGTGCCGACTGAGTCAAGCCTCGTCAGAGGCTGCAGTTTGTCATTGTATGTATACACCTGTTTTTCAATCCAATATGAGGGAGGGATTCTTTTACCGGGCCCGATAATCGGTCCTCCTTTGGAAACCGTATCAACCGGATCAAATATCGAAGAGGTATCTTTAGGCACAAAAGGGAATATCGGGTCATTTCTGAGCGTATCTATCGGATTGATCCTGTCAATTGACTTAGCGTTCAGGACATCCTGACCTGTTCTGTTGCCAAGGTCTTCAAAATGAACCGGAGGTCTGGCTATTATCTTGGCAGGAATGGTTTTGGTTCTCGTATCCGAAAGGATATTTCCAAGACAATAATTCTCCGGACTGCTTTTGTGCATATACCCGACTGTCTGCGATTCTATAAGCATACCGCTGTCTCCGACAGTGCGCTGTACTTCTATGGAGGTAGGATAGTCGTAAGAATCATATACATAGGAAGTCGCAGATTTCAGGCTTGAAAGAGTATCTGCATGAACAACTTTTTTCAGTCTCGGATTCAGTTTGCCATAGCTTGTCGTGTGGGCATCATATGTATAATCTGTAATATCGTAGGGATTGTCCTGAGTCATCCTGTGACCGTGTACCAGCCGTGTCGTGACACCCATATTCTCAGGATTCTTCGTCTCTATCGTCACAAGTTCCTTGTTGGTAATACTCATGAAGTCTGTCGTCCTGACCTTGCCGAATCCGCAGAAGCCGAGACCTTTGGTATGCACACAGGCATCAAAATACGTATACCACAGATCTGAACTCTTTTCAGTATACACCATTGACGGCGTCAGATAAGTTTGCGTATTATACAATAGTTGGAGCGGGAAACGGCATTTTGCATAACCGCTTTCACTGCTGTATTTTCTGGACGCATCAACGCTATAGACATAGTTGGAAAAAGCCATATTGGCATAGTTGTTCACAGTCGTCGCTCCCAGACTGTTTGTGGACTTTGTGAGCAATCTCGAAGATGACAGATCCTGAGAGAATTTATACAGATTGACATAGCAGTCTTCAACTGTAATGAAGTCACTCATGGTATTATATCCGGCCAGATTGCAGGGGACAAACTTGGTGTTTTCAGCAAAAGAAAGACCGGAAGTTATGCGATGGCCGTATGTGAAAGTTCCGTTCTCATTCAAGTATATAGTTGCAGTTGTACCGTTTCTCCTGACCAGGTCGGACAGACCGTCTTTATTGACATCGAAGAACATATAGTCGTCTTTGTCTGTTGTCCCCTGCAGGTCTATCATGTCAATACTGAACTTTTCACCTGTATATCGATATACATACCAATAAAGTGATGTGCCTATGGGCTTACCCGCAATGTCGACATAGCCGTCACCATTTATATCAAGGAAATAGTAGTCTCTTGACAAGGTAGTGGACGTCACTTCTCCGAGGGTTTTAGTCAAGGAAAAAGCCGTACCGTCCAGATTGTAGAGATTCAGACCTGATTTTGTCGCGTGGCATAATTCAGTTCTGCCGTCGCCGTCCATATCGATGCAGAACAACTCGTCTTTAAGTCCCAACGACAGCAGAGCGTTTTCGGAAACCTCCCTGCCGGCATCCAGATCTATCAATGAAGCGTATGAAGTCTTGGAGTTGTCCAATGGATCCTTATTGTAGGAAATGGTAAGCAATTGAGTTTTACCATCACCTCTGAAATCACCGAACTGATAGCAGCGCCACATCGGGCTCACATAGTCGCCGCTTTTGACAATACCGTTGACCGTCACGTCAAAGTATTTTTTCTGATAAGTCGCGCCGGAAGCACTGCAGCCATAGACAGTAATCCTCAAAGTGGTTGTGGAAGCACTTTTTGACGTGCCGTTGAAGTTCACTTTCACGATTTCATCAACTCCGTCGCCATCGATGTCAGCGGCATTGATGCATTGGAATCCGGAGCCTGCTGTAATGCCGTTGTCGACATCACTTATATGGTTCAGTCTCGGAGCTACCAACACGCTCTGGTTCTCATCATATAAACTGCCGAATTTATACGCGATTGGCTTCCCTAACCAATTCTTTTTTATTAAAACTGCAGCATAATTTTTGAACTGGGGCAGAATCATCAGACCGTCGTTATAGCTGTCCGGCAAATATTTTCCCCTGTTATAGATAAATTTGACATCCGATGAAGACGAAAAACACGAAGAAAGAAAAAGACAATCGCTTTTTGCAAAATCATTTGAAGAAGAGTAGCCATAGCCGTCTGTATCGCCATAGTCAAATGAAAGAGGACGCAGCTGTTCTCCTGACGCGTTTGTACAGCCGATGGAGGTCAGCAGATTCACTCCGTCCTTCAATTCATGAGTAAGCCGGTAGGTGCACAACGTACCGCCGGCACTTGAAGACACAATGCTTTTCAATATATCGCTCTGATACGTAACCTGTCCTGCACGGTAGCGCATATGATAGTCCGCTCTTGATGAATAACTGAAACTTAAGCGGCCTGTTTCAACATCATTGTTATTATGCTTGAATATTATATAGTTGATTCTGTAGTCGGAATTCGACTTGCTGTAGTGGAAAGTAGTTTTATTTCCGAGCCTGTCCTCCCATGAAGTTATAGGATAGACTGCTTTTGCCTCTGTATTGGAGGTCATTCCGAAAGTAGCCTTCGACCCGTCCGGAAACAATGCCGTAAAATGACTTACGACATTTCCTGACAGATGCTTTTTGACAATGATATGTCCCTTGGCGGTTTCAAGCGGATATTCGGCTGCCGATGACAGATCGTCGTTCTGCACCAATGGTATGCCGTCCATGGCATAGACTGCATCCGCGTCATTGACGTCGGCAGGGGCAGTCTGGCCGTTATAATAAAGGCTCTTGTTGGTGATTGTAATCGCAGACAGTCCGCCTATATTCCAGCCGTATCCGGCCAGTCCGTTGCCTGACTGGCTGTTGTACTGCAGACTTATCTGGGGAGCGGATGTTGCCAAAGGCGAAATCATAATTGGGACATCATAAATCCGTCCTCCGGTAGGCGTGACATTCTCTTGACATGGTATCTGTCCGACTGTATATTTGGTCACATCCTCGGATGCCGCCATTGCCTTAGAATGTTGTACGTGTAAACGGTTCGCCTCTGATCGCAGCTTCTCAACCTCCTCATTTGAAGCGGTCTTAAGAAAATCAATCGGCTGAACCACTTTTGACCTGTCAGCATACGGATTCGGCACGCCGAAGTCAAAGCTTTGCAAAGGCGTCTCTTCTACAGAACCATCCTCTGTTCCATTTGTGTTTCCGTTCTGTGCAGACATATAGCCCTCACCTCCCAACAAGCAAGAAATGGCTATAATTAAAAACACAATCGCTTTAAAGATGAAATGTTCTGTGTTTTTCATATACGGTTCTGTTTTCTATTGTCTTTTGGGATTAGTTTCAGCGAGGCCGAAGTCTCCTTGGATTTATCCTTCCAATATTTGTTGATGAAATCACTGATGTTACACAAATTCCCATAATTTGAACTGCACAGCATATTGTTGGTATTGATGTAATATTGCTCAAAATCAAATACAGAAGAGTCGAATTTGTCGAAAGTCGGCCGAACATCGGCAGCTGCCACTGCCCCGGATGAAGTTCTGGAAGTCCTGTTACCGGCTTCGTCGTAGGTGTAGGTGATGACGGTCTGCGCCATTCCTGACAACGGCAGTGCCAGGAATGCGCCTAAAAGTAAGCTTAGCTTTTTCATAAAATGATTTTATATTTATTTTATTACGAACGAGCCTTCCCCGTATAATACAGGAGAATCGATTACAATATAATATTGACCTTTTTCTTTAGGGAGGCTCAATGTCGCTGATGACGTGAAAAAAGAGTCAACTATGCACTCGTCAATTATATCATTGTTAGCGTTAAGAATGTAAATATCCGTTTCTTCAGTACCATACAATTCGACCTCAATTGTTTTTGTCTGAATACAGATAAAAGCCTTAACGCAGCACAACACTCCACGTTCATGTCCAGTTCCGTGAACCGATGAATTGTTAATGTCAATTTCTTGTTTAGTAGGTTCTTGTGTAAATACCTTGCTAAAACAATTTCCATAAGAGGAAAGACAAAGTAACGATAGAAACGTTACGAGAAAAAAGTGCCTCATAATTTGAAAATGTTAAAAGATTTATTTTCTCGCAAAAGTATATCAATAACGATATAAGTTCCAAATAAAATCTTTCACTTTTTCAAAAACATAAAACACTGATTATCAATTATTTAATTTTTCGATAGGGGGGGGGTAATTTTTCAAAATCCGGGAGAAGACTATCATACAATCTCTTGAATATTAAGATATTACAAGTAAATGAAAGTCTATATAACAAAATGAAAGTTCGACTAATCCAAAAACATCATTTTTTTCACAAGGAATATATCAAGATTTGTATTTTCAACTCTTAGTTTTTTTCTTATAGCAAGACTATTATTATAGATAGAGTTTCTTTTCAGATACGCTGCAATCTCACCACCGTTCAAACCTATACAATAGAGGCAGCAGAAGCCGATTTCCTTGTCTGTCAGCCCAGCATCCTTCAAATATTTCATAAAATTC
>JBJEBQ010000007.1:0-4807 GCA_051870215.1 Candidatus Cryptobacteroides sp.
CCACAACGTGATTGTGCTGTGCCAGCAATGTGGCGATACTCAGTCCCACATAGCCCGTTCCCGCTACTGCTATATTCATTTTGTTAATATTACATAGTTGTGATTTTTCTAAAATTTCTTCCCAAAAACGATCGCGCAGAAAGTGTTGAAAAGAATTCTGATGTCGAACCACCAGGAGCGGTGTCCGAGGTAATACAGGTCATATTCAAGGCGACGGAGCATTTTCTCCATCGTGTCGGTGTAGCCGTTGTATAATGTGGCATAGGAGGTCACGCCGGGGCGGATCTGATAGAGGTAGGAGTAGCGGAGGTCGTGCTCAAGTATCTGGTCAATGTAGAATTTGCGCTCGGGGCGCGGGCCGACGAATGCCATATCTCCACGGAAGACATTGAAGAGCTGGGGGAGTTCATCCAAATGGTGGCGACGGATGAATGCACCGGTTTTCGTGAGCCTCGGATCATCCTTGCCTCCGCTGTGGCTGAGCTGCGGACCCATTTTTTCTGCGTCAAGACGCATAGAGCGGAATTTATAGATGTAGAAAGGTCTGCCGAATCTACCTATTCTTTCCTGCTTGAATATTGCAGGACCACCGTCTTCTTTGCGGACTGCGACGTAGCAGAACAGGAAGAGCGGAGAAAATATAATCAGGGCAATGGACGACAGAATAAAATCCGCTGTCCTTTTGACGTATCTTGAGAAAGAGCTCATTCCGTCAGGGATAAAAGTGTCTTTCGGTACAAATTTACTGACAGGGGTTGAAACAATAATGTCATCATCATTTGTTTCCCCGCCTCTAAGTTTGTTTGTCCATTTCGAATAGGCAGTGGTGTCAATTTTGTCCTCCATTCGAATGCAGATGTAGTCATCCGTCTGCTCTTCAATGCTGTTGGCGTTCTGCAAAAGGGAGACAATCGCTTTATTTTCTATAAGTGTCCAAGGCATTTGCAGCTGATTTGAATAGCTGCGCATTGTTATGTAGCCATTTGCTTTTCCGAACAGCCGGAGTGAGTATGCAGAAAAACCGAAGGCGCACCATGTATTCAATTTGTCATCCAAATACAAATAAATAAACGATGCGTCATTTTTGCATTCGTTAAGGGTTATGATTTCATCTCTCATGGGTAGTTTAGTTTTGTTTGCTGCTTCAATCTGATAAATTAAGGAAAGAATTATTTATTTATCTACAAACTCAATAAGGTCAGAGACAATTTTCACGACAGCCGAGACCAACCCCGGGAGTTCGATTAGAATATGCTTATTTTTTGCTCCTCTGATTTTTATGATTTTTCCTTGAACACCATCAATTGCACCTCCTACTACTTTGACCTCCCGCCCGAGCATAGCCGGGGTAATCTCATCCGGAGTACAATATTTTATATCAGGCACCGCTACGGATGCTTTGAGGAACATATCCATCTCACGGTCTGGAACGACCATCGGACAAAGATAAGCTCCTCGCTGATAACGGAATTGCATCGTGTTTATATTCCGGATTGCGTTCTCTATCTCCTCTTTGACGCCATGAATGAAAAGCAGGTCGTGGATTACCGGACACTGCACCTTGATGCGTCTGCCGTTTTTATCACAGACTTTCCACTGAAGCGGCGTATATACTTCGAAACCAAGTTCCGCCATCTGTTTGTATCCGGGAGTTTTCGCGTTCGGCCGCTTGAGGTCGCGCATCACAAACCATTTGATCTCGGTTTGAGTGTCTTTGCAAACTTCCGTAGTAAAAATATTGTTCTGCTCAGTTGTCATACTCCGATTCAAACCAAAAATCCTAATCCTGCAAGATAAATAATAGTTTTATAAATCAAGCAGTTACAATAATTGATGTTAAGGTTCGGGGAAAAAATCACCCCAACTGCACACATAAATAAATCAAATCAAGAATATCCGCAAAGTTATAAATTTTTAAGAACATATGCAAAGTTTTTACCCCCCCCCCTCGGCGTTATTTCTTTTTACTTCCGTATCAATCAATGACTTACCTTCTTTTTCAATATTTCCTTAATTTATCAGATTAAATATTAGCTTATGAGTCATATTTTGAGCAGATTATCCAATTATTTCAACAAATACCTTAGCAGCAAGGTGATTTTTGCGATTGATCTGTTTGTTTCACTTGTGGCATCGCTGATGGCCATGACGCTTGTTATGTTCGTGAAACCGTTGGAATTCAGCGACTGGCAACCAATCGTCGGGTATTTGTGTTCGGCTTTGTGTTTTTCCGCTCTGGTGTTCTACCTGACCAAAACCTATAGAATCATCATACGTCACTCGACGCTTAAGGATCTTGTCTGGTTTTTCGTTGTCGCACTTGGAAAGGCAGCGCTTGTAATGGTCGTAATGGGACTTATATGCGGCTTCTCTCTCGGAATCCTGCTGCTTGGAGCTGCGGATTTCCTGCTCACGATGTGTCTGTTGGTGCTGCTGAGGGTGGCAATGATTGTTGTGTATGACATTGCAAAAACTGCAGTGAAGCAGTCGTATGATTGTGCGGATCTGCTGATTTATGGCACCTCGGACAAATCCGTGGCGTTGATTACACGTCTGCAAATGTCTCATCACTATAATGTCAAGGGCTTTGTCGTGCCTGGAGATTCGGGTAATCAGGCGGCGTTGATAGGGCAGCACAAGGTATATGTCTACAATGACAAAGATGATTTTGAGGCGCTGCTGAAGAAGATTTCGTTCAACGCGATCCTGTTTGCTACGACCAAGGATGCGCGTGCGGAGCAGGATAGGCTTATTTCGTATGCTGCCAAGAAGAAAATCAAGGTGCTGGTGGCTCCTGGCATCGATGAAATCGTGGATGGCAACATTGCGGCTTCGGCTGTGAGGAAGGTGGACATCGAGGACTTGCTCGGCCGTGAGGAGATAAAGATTTCGATGGATGAAATAATAGAGAATTTCGCCGGCAAGGTGGTGATGGTCACAGGTGCCGCAGGTTCAATCGGTTCTGAGTTGGTGCGTCAGCTCGCGACTTTCGGCGTGAAGCGGCTTGTGCTCTACGACAATGCGGAGACTCCTATGCATGAGCTGAGACTCGAACTGGAGGACAAATTCCCCGGACTTGATTTCGTTCCGATTATCGGCGATGTGCGTATGCCGACACGTCTGGATTACGCTTTCCGCAAATGGCATCCTCAGGTGGTATTCCATGCAGCTGCGTACAAGCATGTGCCGCTGATGGAGGAGAATCCTTGCGAGGCTGTTCATGCGAATGTGGCGGGTACTCGATATGTGGCGGACAAATGTATTGAATATGATGTGGAGAAAATGGTGATGATTTCGACGGATAAGGCTGTAAATCCGACAAATATAATGGGATGTACCAAACGCCTCGCCGAAATCTATGTCCAGAGCCTCGGTCTTGCGATAGAGCAGGGGAAGGTGAATGGCAAGACCAAATTCGTCACTACGCGTTTCGGTAACGTCTTGGGCTCCAACGGTTCCGTGATTCCGCGTTTCCGTGAGCAGATTGCAGGCGGAGGGCCTATTACCGTGACTCATCCTGACATCGTGCGTTTCTTCATGACCATTCCTGAGGCCTGCCGTCTCGTGATGGAAGCAGCAACAATGTCGACCGGTAACCAGATTTTCGTATTCGACATGGGTGAAGCGGTGAAGATCGACCACCTCGCACGCCGTATGATAGAACTCTCCGGTCTTGTGCCTGATGAGGATATCAGGATTGAATACACCGGTCTGCGTCCTGGCGAAAAACTCTACGAGGAGGTCCTCTCCAATACCGAGAACACCCTCCCGACCAACCATAACCGCATCCGCATAGCCAAAGTCCGCGAGTACGATTACGACCAGGCCCTCACTGTAGCCAAAGAGCTCGACCGCCTCGCCGTAGCCGTGGAAATCCCCGACATGGTCCGCCTTATGAAGCGCACAGTCCCGGAATTCAAATCACGCAACTCCCGCTTCGAGCAGTACGACAAAGAGATTGAAGCGTAGCTTCCCTGTCATTCCGACCGTTTGAGACCTTGTCATTCCGAGTCCTCAGTTGTCATTCCGAGCGTAGCTTCCCTGTCATTCCGACTGAGCGAAGCGAGTGGAGGAATCTTGGTCATATAATGGAAATGTGCATATAAAACCGCAGAGAGACATTCCTTTCCGGAAACATCTCTCCTTGGCTTAATCCGGATGTGAAAGCTGCAGGCATTGTTTATGCCTCAGGAACAGTCTAACGACGTTTTCGACGCAGATGTGCCTTCTTTATTCGAACCTTGCGACCATTGGCAATCCGAATAGTTCCGGAGACAATAGTGTAGCGTTCTTTGAGCAACTCTTTGACAAGCTCATCAAAAAGGCGCTCGCAAATGTGCATGATAATTAAAAAGTGATTTATCATTTTAAAATGAATTTTAGCAAGTTTGTGGCATTTGGGCGGCTTTTCAAGAGCATCCATCCGGTAGGTTAAAACAAAAACAGAGTACACCTACCATACAAAATGATAATCGTACTCTGTTTCGGTTTTTTGCACGTATTTGTGAGCGTTGCTACTTCTCACTTGCAAAATCACTTTTTAATTAAGTGCAAAGGTAGTGTATAATTTGAGATTTCCAAATTAATTACTGAAAAACAGTTATCAAATATTTACAGTTAAATAATTTTCAAGAAGGACGGCCTTCTTAAATTTCTGATAATAGTCGGCATAAGACCGTAAATCATCCGTCTTGCCACAGTTTAAGGAACAATTATACAAATAATCAAATGAATATAGCAGTAGCGGGAACCGGCTATGTGGGACTGAGTATCGCCACATTGCTGGCACAGCACAATCACGTTGTGG
>JBJEBQ010000008.1:0-4593 GCA_051870215.1 Candidatus Cryptobacteroides sp.
AAATCACGCGCATTTCGTTTTTAACTCTTTTTGCACATTTCGTTTCGTTATCGTGCGCATTTCGTTTTGGTGATTATATATTGTACACGGCATATAGGACGCTTGCTTCAGCGAGCAGATTCTTGATTTCGTCCTGCTGCGTTTCATCGTATTTGCTCTCGATGTCGTGAAGCATGGCGACCACTTTGTCTGACTGGGCTTTGATTTCTTCTTCGGTTACGATGCCGTCTTCCATGATTTTTTGGAAAGACACGTTGTTCACGAGCATTTCGTCGATGTTTAAAATTCCTTTATCGTTGAAAAACATAAGATAATATATTTTGGCTTGTTATAATTTTGTTCCACAGTATTTGCAATATTCCCACTCTTCGCTGATCGTTCGACCGCAGATCGGACATCTCTTTGCAGTGGTCTCCGTTTTAAGGTTCTGCATTAGGTTGAGGTATTGCTCGCTTTGTCCCCATTTCATGATTTCCCTGACACGCACGGCGCAGAAAGGATGGTCGAGAGCCATGGTCGCATACATTTGAAGCGTCTGGTTCCAGAGTCCGCTTGTGCGTATTTCGTCATATTTGTTGGCTTGTTCTGCCCATTCCTGCATGTTGATGTTGCCCGTCAGCGATTTCGGACCTCCTGACAGACGGGCCATTACGCGGCCGACCACTTCCGGAGAAGTTATTATGCTGGAGCATCTGTCGCATGAGAGTTCGCTTTTTCTGTACCAGTACAGGATGGCGAGTTGGACAGGAACTGCCAATTTCCCGAGCAGGCCCAAATTGTCGGCTCCTTTCAGAATGTATTGTGCTATACTGTGATACAGCACGTGATGGCAGAGTATATGTCCGCATTCATGTGCTATGACCGCGTCAAGTTCATCATCATCCATCATCTCCACAAGTCCGGAGGTAAGGGTAATGAAAATCCTTGTGTCTCCAAATGTAAATGCGTTAGGAACAGGATTCATTTCCAGATAAAATTCCGGTTCTTCGATGCCGAGTTTTTCGCAAATCGGCGGCAGGTGGTGGTACAGTTCAGGTAACTGAGTAGGTGAAAGCCGTATTGCCGAAGCCATATTGATGCCATACTGCAGTTGCTCCAGGCCCAAAGAAAGGACTTTTTTCACCAGGGCCGGAAATCCGGGTATGCTTTCCAATTGCCTGAGTGCCGCCTCATCCTCCGGATGAATGAATTCTGCTGATTTGATCATATCCTTTTAAAGCTAAAATAATATTATTTCCCTCCCCAATCCATGTCGAGCTGGAGGCCGCAGTGGTCGCAGAATACCTGGTGTCTGTAGATGACGTTTCCGCAGCGGCGGCAGCGGAATTCCTGCTCGGAGTCCTGGAGACGTTGCCTTAGAACGCGATACAGCTCGGTGTCTTCGCGTTTGATCAGGTCGTAGCCGAGTTTTTTCAGGAGTTTGATGGTCTTCATCGCCATTTCGCGGTCATACAGTTTTTCACTCTCCGGAAGTTGCCGGTATGGGACCATGTCAGGGGTCTGTTTCAGCTCGTCGTTGCGCTTGGGGCCGTAGGTCCAGCCTTCTTTCTGACGGTTCTCGGCCCAGATTTCATGGGCGTTTTCGGCGATGGCTTCGCGCAGGTCGTGCAGGTCTTCGGTCAGTTCGACATCCGACAGATCAATCGGTTTTGCAATGTACTCTTTCATTTTATCATAAATTTTTACATTACTGAAAATTTTGTGAGAGCCTGACAGCCGTCCGCTATCGCTCACTCTCACGATGAAAATCATTTGATATCGCTCTTGGACGAATACATATCAAAGATTTTCAAGTCCAGTTTCATATTATTTTGTTTCTTTTGGGAGCTTCTGATAAGCCTCAGGAAGAATTTTTGACAGGCCTGTGTCGAAATGAAGGGCATATCTGTCAATTTCCGCTAAGCGTTGGAACGAACAGATGTCGAAGTGGGCGAGTCTGCCTTTTTTCTGATTCTTCTGCTTGAGGTCGGCGATGACTTCCTTCTGTTCGTCTTCGGTCAAAGGACGGTAGCCCAAAAGGAGCTGTTCCATATTCCAGCGTGCGTGCTCTGTGGCTGCCAAAATGTTGACTTGTTTATCGGAGAGCGCCTCTTCGTCGTTCCACCCTATGCAGCGGAGCTTGCTCCAAAGTGAATTTGCATTGTAAATGTTTGACCACCACTTGGCTACAGAGGATTTACCGAGTCCGTCTCCCTCATCCGGAGTGCCGTATTTGTCTTTGTAGAAGTCATACAATTCATCGTATTCATGGCCCAATGCGTCGCCAATCAGCTCGGCGTCGGAGATAATCGTTGCGTCGTAACACTCTGAAGCCATACCGAAAGGCTTGAGCTTGTTATTGTAAGGATTCATCTGATTGTCGGAGCAATGCGTCATTTCGTTGACGAGCGAATCCCCATAGCGGTTGTAGACTAAAATCTGCTCCGCTTTTTCGTAAACGTCCCTGCCGAGATACAATGCGGCGGCAAGGCAGCGGCTCGGTTCGGGAAGACACAGGGCAACCGTTGCGAGACTGTTTTCCTTGCTGACTTCTTCACAGATATATTTTTTCACGCTCCTGTTTTCTATACCGCCGTTGATGAATTCCCATTCTATGTCGAGGAAATCACCGCCTAAATAAGCGCAGTTTTCAGGCGCATGGTTTTGTGTCCACTGCAATTCACCTTCTCTGGAGTTTTTCCCATTGTCTTCAGTGACAGTTCCGTAGCGCCAATGCGAAAGCTCGAAGAGGTCCTTGAACCTGCCCATGAAGAAGTCTTTTTCTTCCGCTGAGTCTTTGTCGATAAAGGTGATTTTAGTGCGTATGTTTTTCGTTCCGAAATTCGGATAATGAGCCAAATGAGCGGCTTCTATACCCATGACAACCCCCATACGGGACATCCCTACAATGAACAGATGTACATATCTGTCGCTGTCAGGTCCTATTCCTTCGGTGCCTTCCAATGGGAGATAAACCGTTTTTTTAGAACAGTCTTCTGCTGTCCTCTGCCCTTTCAAATCTTTGTTTATAAGCACTTTCTGTGCCCACATTTCATAGTAGTTGAAAGGCTTGAAATTGATGCAGTATTTTATGTCGTCGCTTATTTCGGAGAATTGGAACACGGAGAATGAAGTCTGGTATTCAAACATCACTCTGCAAACTACAGCCTTGTTGAAGAGAACTTTTTCCTGGGCTTTACGCTCGGCATCCCGTCTGGCAAATTCAGCCTTGGCTTCTATCTGCTTTTGGCGCAGGTCTTCCAAACGGGAGTTTTCTGCTTCTGAAAGTTCTGTCTTATCCTCCAATGCTTTGATGTCGTCATTTAATTCATTGATTTTTTCCTTAAATGGCTTGATTCCGTTTATAATGTCGTCGAGCTTCGCCTTATCTGTTTTGTAGGAATGTTGGGCCTGCAAATAATTTTTGGCCAAAAGAAGTGCCTTCATATTCCTTGTGTCGTGGTACGATTCAATATCGTCAGCCCTGGTCTCTTCGCCGAGTATATACACTTCCTTGGCCATTTCCAGCCTCAGACTCCTGATATCCCGCTCTGAGGTGCGGTGGCCGTAATAAATGATGATCCGCTGCTGCTGGTTGGCCTTCAGATTGGAGAACAGCTCCCTTCTGAATTCCTCCACGTCGCATGAAGTCTGGATGAGAATGTATCCCTTTTCCTTCAACAGCTGTCTGACTATTCCCACAACGCTGTCGTGACCGCCTATAATGACATAGTGCTTCTTCCTGCTCAGAAACCGTTTGTATCTGACTTCGCCTTTGAGCCATTTTTCTCTTCTTGAGTCAATCCAGCCCACAATGAATGAAACCAGCAGGCCGTTCAGCAGAAACACTCCCATTATGCCGATAAGCGTGGCGATGGCCCTGCCCTTATAGGAAGTGGTCATGTGCTGGTTGCCCGGGTCTATGAAATGATAAAATACCGTAGCAAAAATGGATGGCGATTTCTGTTCTGAAATGCCGGGGTCTGCCAATTTCTGTGCATCGGGATACAGATTGTTTTCGTAAAGCAGATTTTTTGGCGAGAAATTATAATCCTTGTCAAGGCAATCCGGGACGACAAAAAGTGAAGCCACAAAAAAAGGGCATAACAGCACAAAGGCGATAACTTTCCTCAGGAAGTGCCCGTTGCCCAAAATCCAGTCAAGTTTTGGCGCGCTTCGTACCAATATGACAATACCGGCCGTGAAATAGCCCAGCCATAATATTGCGGCGACAATGCATAGTGCGTTGTTCAGGCAGGGGCAGTCAATGGCGATGTTCGACACTAAAGCCAATACGCCGAAGATGATAGCTCCATAGTCAAAACATTTGATAAATCCGGTCGTGTTGAATCTGCGCTTTTTCGTTTCACTCATATCGTTAAAGAAAATAGGTTTTTACTAAAAATACATCTTCGCGAAGTTAACATTTTTTATTTTATAGTGCTATTTATTATGCATTTTAATAGCTCTTATGTTATTCAGACATGTCGTTACATCAGGGTGATTTTTCCCATATACTTTTGTATATATTTCCAAAGCTTGATACAAACAGTTTAAAGCGGTATTAATGTTGCCACGATACGCATATACAAGTCCAAGGTTGTTCAGACTTTC
>JBJEBQ010000009.1:0-4550 GCA_051870215.1 Candidatus Cryptobacteroides sp.
TTGAAAAAAATTTCGATTCAGCTGAGGTCCGGAAAAGAAATCAAAATCCACAACCTGAAAATTTCGACGGGAGAGCCAAATTTCATTATCGCTCTTGGACACGGAGTCGAGTCCGGTCAGGGAAATGACAATGTTTTCCGATACATACAAGTGACGAATGTAAGTGCCGACGAGATGCCGCAAAAGATGAACGCACTACTTCAGGATCTTGAAATGGAAATGAACGGGAAAGCCGTCCACTCTGTATTTTCGGCAAAAAGCAGGACATGGCAATATGCGTTTTTCGAACCTGGGAGCAGTTCTGTGGGAGGAATCAGCGTGAAAGCCGAAGCCCCGGCACAGATAATGCTGCGCGAGGACGGGAACTGCTGGGTGCTTTCAGCACAGAATCCCATACCTGACGTCAGCAGGCAGAGTCTGAGTTTTGAGACATCCCTACGACTGACCCCGGGTGTGTACAGCTACATGACAAAAGGAGTCTATCGGATGGAAGGGGAAAGCGTGACGGTGAGCGGCTGTGGAGAAAGCTGCAGAGTGACGTTTGAACTGCCGGACATCAGGGACGAGGAGAAATACAATCATCAGACCGAACTTTATTCCGCAATGCCGATTACAGTCCGCATTCCAAAAGAAGAGTCACGATGAAAAAAATGTTCTTTGAACTTTAATTTAATAATATAATGCAACAGTATTTGGACCTGCTCCGCCATATCAGAGAACACGGAGCCATGAAAAACGACCGCACGGGCACCGGTACACAAAGCGTTTTCGGCTACCAGATGCGTTTTGACCTCAGCAAGGGTTTCCCGCTTCTGACCACTAAAAAAGTGCACCTGAAATCCATCATATACGAACTGCTGTGGTTTATCGCAGGAGATACCAACATTAAATATCTCAAGGACCACGGGGTGAGCATCTGGGATGAATGGGCAGACGAAAACGGAGATTTGGGACCTGTATACGGTCATCAGTGGCGCAGCTGGCCGGCTCCAGACGGGACGACAATCGACCAGCTTTCAAATGTCATCGAAACTCTGAAGCACAACCCGGACTCACGCCGCATGATTGTGTCGGCATGGAATGTGGCGGAAGTGGATAAGATGGCCCTGCCACCCTGCCACACGATGTTCCAGTTCTATGTGGCTGACGGCAAACTTTCCTGCCAGCTCTACCAGCGCAGCGCAGATGTATTCCTCGGAGTGCCATTCAACATCGCTTCCTACGCCCTTCTGACCATGATGGTGGCTCAGGTATGCGGTTACGAACCGGGGGAATTTATCCACACCACCGGCGACACGCACATCTACCTCAATCATTTTGAGCAGGTTGCGACCCAGCTCTCACGCACGCCGCGTCCTCTGCCGGTCATGAAGCTCAATCCTGAGGTGAAGAATATTTTTGATTTCAAATACGAGGACTTTACGCTGGAAGGCTACGACCCATATCCTCGCATACCTGCTCCGGTAGCCGTATAGCCACTGTCACTCCGAACAGTTTTTACTGTCATCTCGACCAAGCACCATACTGTCATCTCGACCAAGCGAAGCGCGTGGAGAGATCCTGGTCATTATTGCAAGTGTAAAGTAATCATACATAATCACAATATGTACAAGATGTTTCGACTTCGGCACTGCGTGCCTACGCTCAACATGACAGACGGACTGTCATCCTGGCCAACTTATTACTGTCATCCTGAGCGACTGAAAGGAGTCGAAGGATCTTGTACACCATTGAAAATGCAAAGCAAACCAATAGAATAAAAATGGAGAAGAATATCATAGCAGCGGTGGCGGAGAATGGCGCCATAGGACATGACAATGCATTATTGTGGCACATTCCGGCTGACCTCAAATACTTCAAACAGACAACTATGGGCTGCCCTGTAATCATGGGTCGCAAGACCTTTGAGAGCATAGGCAGGGCACTGCCGCACAGAACGAATATCGTAGTGTCGGCAAGTCTTGCAGCGGCACAGACGGACAACTGCAACCATGTCTCTGAGCACTCAGGCGGCCCTGCTGTTCCGAACCAGTCAGGCGACACCGCCCTGCTCTATGCCTCTTCCCTCGAAGAGGCTTTCCGTCTTGCCGAAAACACAGGAAACGACAAATGCTTCGTAATAGGCGGAGGCAGCATCTACGCCCAAAGCCAGCCCCTTGCTGACAAACTTTACATTACAGAAGTCCACACAACAGTGGAAGACGCTGACACATTTTTCGCTCCCATAGACCCATCCGTCTGGACGGAAATCCACAGGAGCGAAACATTCACCGACCCCGCTTCGGGTCTCACTTTTGAATTTGTAATTTACAGTAAAAATTAACGACATTCCTGTCATTTCGAGAGTAGCACGAAGTGCGAAGTCGAGAAATCCTGTACATTTCGCGTAAGTGATAAATATATTACTATTCTACAACAGAAAGTTCCAAGGTGGCGGATTTGAGGCCTTTGGCTTTTGCTGTAAGCCGGAGAGCTCCCGGAGTTTTTCCGGACTGGACTATTGCTGTCAATTTGCCGCTGAAAGCGTGCATTCTGCCGGTATGGAACAGATCCAGACAGGTCGGGTCGCCGTTTGCCGCAGCACGGAACTTCCCTGCTCCCGACACCTCGAAAGACACTTCCCTGCCGTCCAAAGGACACAGGTTTCCGTCTTTATCGACAATGCTCACAGTCACATAAGCCAAATCCTTGCCGTCAGCAGACAATGCAACTCTGTCGGCAGACAGTTCAATATGGTGAGGACGTCCGGCCGTCCTGACAGTCTTCTCAGCAACAGCCTTGCCGGCCTCATCGTAAGCAACAACGCGGATTTCACCCGGCTGATAGACCGCATCATCCCACATCAGACGATAGCGTCCATCGACACACTCTTTCTGTCCGCCCTCAGTCAGGCCCACATATTTGCCATCGGCAGTGCAGCCTGCAGGAGCCTTGCGCTTGCGTCCGTAGCTTACGCCGTTGATAAACAATTCAGCCTCAGGGCAGCTCGTATAGACATACACAGGCACATTTTCTCCTTCATGACCCTTCCAGTTCCAATGCGGAAGCACGTGCAGAGTCATATCATTTTTGTTCCACACGCTGCGGAAAAGATAGTACCTGTCCTTTGGGATAGACGCCAAATCGATGATACCGAACATCGAACTATGGTTCGGCCAGGCGTCAGTGTCATACGGGCTCGGCTCACCGAGATAGTCGAAGCCGGTCCAGACGAACTGTCCCATAGTCCAGGGATAATCATCTGCGAGGGCGAAATCAATGTCAGGTATATTGGACCAACTGCAGGCCTCAACATCATAGCCGGAGCACTGGTGGTCGCCATATACCTTGCTGAAATTCCTCTCGACCGGCAGTTTGTATACTCCGCGGGAACTGATGGTCGAGCCTGTCTCAGAACCGAGAATAAAGCCCTGAGGAAGTTTGTTGTAAGCCTCGATGTAACGGAAAGTCCTGTAATTCAGCCCGGGAATGTCCACCATAGCACCGAAACCGTTTTCAAGTATACAGCTCACCTGGTCCATACCGCAGGTCACCTTGCGTGAAGGGTCCTCCCTGTGGCAGATGTCCTGAAGGAATTTCGCTACCTTGTAGCCGTCCGGACTGCACTGTGTCGGCACCTCGTTTCCAATACTCCACATTACCACAGAAGGATTGTTCCTCCATTTGTGAATCATCTTCACCATATCGTTTTCCGCCCAGGTCCTGCCGTCAGGGGCAAGTTCATTGAAGAATCTGTGATAACCGTTCTGACATTTTGCGATATCCCACTCGTCGAAAGGCTCGATCATCATCATAAAGCCCATTTCATCGCACAAATCAACCAGCTCAGGAGCAGGCATATTGTGGGACGTACGCACGGCATCGCAGCCCATATCCTTCAGCAGAGTGAGCTGACGGCGCAGAGCCGCCACATTGACTGCTGCACCGAGAGGGCCCAAATCATGGTGGTTGCACACGCCTTGGAATTTACGCGGCTCGCCATTGAGGAAAAAGCCTTTTTCAGGTACAAATTCAACGCTGCGTATTCCGAAACGCTGAGTATAGACATCGGTCTCCACACCCGCCACAGAAAGCGTCATCACAGCTTTGTAAAGCGAAGGGGTTTCCGGCGACCAGAGCGCAGGCTTTTCCACAATGATATTCTGCTCCACAGGAAGTCCGTGGTTAAGACTGCCCTCAAATTTTTTCTCTGCCACAAGTTCTCCGGAAGGAGACAGAACCGAAGTTTTCAGCTCAAATTCCTGTCCTTCAGCAAGACCGTCAACTGCAATTTCCAAATGAACGGAAGCATAATCAGCCCCGACATGAGGAGTCGTCAGATATGCCCCGCAGACAGGGATGTGCACTCCTTCCACAAGCAGCAGGTGCACATTTCTGTACAGTCCCGCACCCGGATACCAACGTGACGACTGAGGCTTGTTCTCAAGGCGTACGGCGAGCACATTGTCGCGGCCGTCAGCATTCAAAGCAGCAGTCACATCGCAATGGAAAGGAGTATAGCCGTATGGCTGGAAGCAGATTTCCTGCCCGTTGACATATACGCGGGCCTC
>JBJEBQ010000010.1:0-75448 GCA_051870215.1 Candidatus Cryptobacteroides sp.
ATTATTACTATACGTTTTGTACTCGTATAGTGTCAACTTTTTTCAGTTTAAGTCACCCTGTCATCAACATTGACCTGAAACAAAGCCTTCGCACCCGCGTATGGAATTGCGTCAGGCATTCCGAATCCAGAGTTCGTATCCGTTTTCTTCACAAGCAAACGGTTGTCATAAATCCCGCCGATATGTTTTCCCCGATAATACAACAGAAATTCACCCATCATCGGGCGTGTGATAATTTCGTCACCCAATCCCGACTGGTCAATTACATAATCCCTGTATTCTTTTGATGTTGCCATAGTCATCCAATCTTTTTTCTTACTACAAAATTAACATTTATTACGACACTCAGCTTCCGTTCCCTTGAAGAAAAACAAAAAGTCAGCAAAAACAGCCCGTAAGATCAACTATCCGGAAATTTTCACAACTAACCTGAGGATAATTCCGTTGAAAATCGTTATATTTGAAACCGATAACCACCAACAATCACACAACATGGATAATATTACAATAAACGGCTTTGCAATAGCGTATTTCGTCATGGCTATTGTCATTTTACTCTCTACAATCGTTATATGGTTGAAAAACAGAAAGGGAGGCAAGGCTATATATTATTTTTTAACAGTTTATCTGACTTTTATCCTGTTGCTCAATTTTGGATTTATCATGTTCACGACTGAGATAGCTTTCCCTATTGTCGTAATAGTCACCACTTTGCCGTTATTGATATTCATAATCTTCAAACAAATACTTAAATCCTGATTATCGCATAAACAATAAGGTCGCGACTTGTATAAGCCAAAAATCAAATACCATCTCGCCATAAATGACAAAGGCGAAATAGTCGACATTGCAGATATCACAGAAAGCGACAGGCATAGCAAATTCTATTGTCTGAACTGCGGAGACGAGATGAAACGTTGTCTCTTTTTCTCCAGATACTCTTCTTTGCCTATGAAATTCCGCTGACCGACAGCCCCGACACTATAATCAAACACCACATAAGGTGAAAACACAATCTCGGTATCCTCCCATCCGTTCAACGCATTCTGCTCATCAACCGACAAAGGATGATGGAAAATCTTATAGGAATACAATCCCATAACGATCCTCCTGAACCCCAGAACAAACGGTCCGTCCGGTACCGCCCTCATTTTAATCGAAATGCACCCCACATCCTTCAAATCCCTCTTCAGCTCCTTTAACGCCTTCCTGTCCAGCCAGCAAGCCGAAAGCAACGAATCCACCTTCTCCTCACTCGGATTCCAATTCTGCTCAATATCAGTCAGTCCTCCGTACAAATGATAAACCGGAACCGACATACCAGGATCATGCAACGAATCGGCAGCCTCCTCAGCACACGCAAAATGGAACCTCGAAACCTTCCCGTGCTCAAACTCAATATCCACATAGCACCCGGGCTTCAGCTTATCACACATCTTGCAATAAAGTTCCTCCATCCGTCCGCCATACTTCAGATAATGCTTCTCCATAATATCCGCATCGCACTTCGTCCATGGATTGAGCCACAATACACACACCAGCACCACATTGACAAAATGCAAGCCAAGCAAAATCCGCTTATGCAACGTATTACGCCTCAGCGAATAGAACAGCGAAACCAAAGCCACGACAACAGCCGGCAAAAGAAACAGCCAACAGAAGGCAATGACAAGCACTGCCATCAGATTATCCGCCAACAGCCAGACCAACGCCGCCATAATCAACAGCACCGAGAAATATTGGACAGCAGTCCATATACCGTTATTGCTCTTTTCCATACGACAAAACACCAATGTCAACGAAGGTACTGAAAATAATTATATCCGCAAAGTCTCAAAACAAAATAATCAAAGGCTCTATTCCGGACAGCATAAGACCAAACACATATTACCAGCATGAATATTAGCAAATCGCTTTCAAACACTCTGCAAAATCCATCCGTATATTGGAGACTTTTAGTAACTTTGCAGGTATTGTGGCATAGAGCTATGCGACCGGGCGGGTTCAGATTTGTTTGGATTCCCGGGCGGAAAGGATGAATGGCTTTGGCCAGGTAATAAAAAAAATTAAAGCAGTTTCCAATGCAGGTAATGAAATTCGGAGGCACATCGGTGGCCTCATCCAGGACGATGTCACAGGTGGTTGACATTGTGACAAAGGCAGTTGACAGGGACCGCACTATTCTTGTGTGCTCTGCCATAAGCAAGTGTACGGACACCCTTATAGAAATAGGAAATATGGCAGCCCGCAGGGATGAAGGGTACAGAATGCTGATTGACGGATTGCAGAAAAGGCATCATGAAATCATACGGGAGCTGCTTCCTTTGGAGAAGCACGAGGAAGCGATTGACGATTGCGACGGGAAATTCGAACAGCTGCGCAGTATTGTGCAGGGTGTTTTCCTTTTGGGAGAGTTGTCATCGACGAGCCTGGACGCAATACAAGGCTTGGGAGAGCTTTGGTCGACACGCATTTTGGCAACAAAATTGGCTTCGATAGGCATTGCCACAAAATGGATTGATTCGCGCGAGATTGTCAGGCTGGACGGAAGCAGGGCTGTGGACACGGCTCTGACCTACGCCAATGTACAGAAAATGATTGAAGACAACCCGATCACCCAACTGTTTGTCGTACCGGGATTTATCGCTTCGGACAAAGAGGGTAAAATGACCACTCTCGGACGTGGAGGTTCGGATTACACGGCAGCATTGTATGCAGTGGGCTGCAAGGCAAGGCTGCTGGAAATCTGGACGGATGTGACCGGAATGATGACTTCCAACCCTAAGATTGTACCGACAGCACGCACGATTGAGCATATTTCCTACCGCGCGGCACTCGAGCTGTCGCATTTCGGTGCAAAGGTCATTTATCCGCCCACCATCCAACCGGTTGTGAATGAGTGCATTCCGATTTACGTAAAGAACACTTTCGAGCCGGGGGCTTTCGGGACTCTGATTGAAATGAATCCGCCGCGCGGAAAAAACAATATTATCGGTATTTCCAATTCGGACAACATAGCGCTGATTTCTTTGGAGGGCAGCGGAATGGTCGGAGTGCCCGGCTTTACGACAAGACTTTTCGACACGCTGAGCCAGAACGGAATCAACATCATCCTGATTACCCAGGCGTCATCAGTGCACACAATGTGCATTGCTGTGAGCGAGAAGGATGCGGAAAAGGCTAAGACCGCGGCGGACAAGTGCTTTGCATACGAGATTTCACTCGGGAAGCTCAATCCGCTTAAAGTGGAGAAAGGGTTTTCGATTGTCTGTCTTGTAGGAGATGACATTCTGAACCAGCGCGGTACGACAGGGCGTATGCTCGCAGCCCTCGGAAACCACAGCATTACCGTCAGGGCAACCGCACAAGGGTCTTCGGAAAGGAACATTTCGGTGATTGTGCCATCAAAGGAGGTGAATGCAGCCATACGCCATATCCACAACGAGTTTTTCGACAAGAGCCCGGTGATTGACTACAACCTGTTTATTGCAGGTTACGGCACTGTGGGACGCGCACTTGTGTATATCATTTCCCGCAAAAAGGATGTAATCGAGGCGCGGACGGGCAAACGCCTGCATATCTGCGGACTGTCGAACAGCAGAAAATTCGTGATTGACACCGACGGACTCGATTTGGATAAGGCCGGGGAGCTGCTGGAGCAGGGTTCGTCGGCTGCGGACGAGGCGTATTTCGAGGCCTTGGCGAAAATTTCACTGGAAAATTCATATTTCGTGGACTGCACGGCAAGTTCGGACATTTCGTATAAGTATATGAATCTGTTCCGGCGCGGTTATTCTGTGGTAGCCTGCAACAAAATCACGTTCTCAGCGCCATGCAGCCAGTATTCTGCATTGAAACAGGCTGCATTGGAGAACAGCCGCACGCTACGTTACGAGACTACGGTCGGAGCTGCCCTTCCGATTTTGGAATCGATTTCGCGCAGTGTCAACAGCGGAGACGAGATTGTCAAAATCCAGGCGGTGCTAAGCGGAACCCTGAACTATATTTTCAGCACATACGCCGGAGGCGAAGGCCCTGCAGGCACTTTCGCCCAGGTTGTCCGCACGGCACAGGAAGCCGGCTACACGGAACCTGACCCACGTCTGGATCTGAGCGGCAGGGATGTACTCCGCAAACTGCTGATACTTTCACGCGAAGCCGGAGTTCCGCTTGACGAAGCCGATGTGGCTATTGACCCTATACTCGGACCGGAATTCTTCTCCGTGAAGATCCCGCAGTTCTACGAAATGCTTGCTGACAATGAGGAATTTTTCTCAAAACGCTACCGCGAAGCTGCAGAAAAAGGTCTTAGACAACGTTTTATTGCTTCGCTTGTCAAGACGGAGAGCGGTTACAAGGCTGCTATCGGGCTTGAAAATGTCGGTCCAGAACATCCTCTGTACAATCTCTGCGGAACGGACAATGCGGCCATCATCCAGACGGAATTTTATCCATCACCACTCGTAATCCAGGGCGCAGGCGCAGGGGCATACCAGACCGCCTCCGGAGTCCTGAATGACATTTTGCTGTAGGCCCGTGCTGTCATCCAGAAACAACAAAGCACTATACCGCAATTTCGGCCATGGGCTTTTTGCTGTCACCCTGAGCGGAGCATTGCTTGCAATGCGCAGTCGAACGGGTCTTGTACATATTATGATTATGTATAAAAACATTAAATATAAAACATCATGAAAGTTGCAGTAGTAGGTGCCACAGGCTTGGTAGGCACCAGAATGTTACAAGTATTGGAAGAAAGGGATTTTCCTGTAAGCGAATTATATCCGGTGGCTTCAGCCAGATCCGTAGGCCGCAAAATCACATTCCGCGGAAAGGAATGGACGGTGGTGAGCGCGGAAGAGGCCATCGCCGCACATCCTGATTTGGCATTGTTTTCCGCAGGAGGCGACACCTCCCGTGAACTTGCTCCGAAATTTGCGGAAACCGGCTGCCGTGTAGTCGACAATTCATCATGCTGGAGAATGGACCCGACAAAAAAGCTCGTAGTTCCTGAAATCAACGGAGACGTGCTGACTGCAGACGACTACATCATCGCCAACCCGAACTGTTCGACCATCCAAATGCTTATGCCTCTATATCCTCTGCACAAAGCCTACACCATCAAACGCATCGTAGTATCTACCTATCAGTCAGTTACAGGTACAGGCTACAAGGCGGTAGACCAGATGACGGCAGAAAGGGCCGGCGGCAAATGGGGCGAATACCCTGCTGTCTATCCATACCCTATTGACCAGAACATTCTTCCGCACATCGACAGTTTCCTTGAGGACGGCTACACCAAGGAGGAAATGAAAATGGTCAACGAGACTCACAAGATTTTCGATGACTACAGCATAGGCGTGTCTGCAACCACTGTCCGCGTACCTGTCCAGGGCGGCCACTCGGAATCAGTCAACATTGAATTCGAAAAAGAATTCGACCTCGACGAAGCCCGCAGGCTGATGGCGGAAATGCCGGGCGTAATCGTTCAGGACGACCCGAAAAACAATGTCTACCCTATGCCCCTGTACGCATGGGGCAAAAACGAGGTGTTTGTCGGCCGTATCCGCCGCGACACTTCTGTCAAGAACGGACTCAACCTCTGGTGCGTTGCCGACAATCTCCGTAAAGGAGCCGCCACCAATGCCGTCCAGATTGCCGAAAAGCTCATCGAAAAGGGCTTCCTCCCTGCATAAGCACGTTCATTTTTCCAAAATATCCGCCACCCTACAGAATTTTCCTGTCAGGGTGGCGTTTTTGGAAAAATGCAGAAAACGCCCCGAATTTGTTTTGGAAAAGTGCAGAAAATAGGGTAAATTTGCTTTGGAAAAATGCAACTGCTATGCTGAAAAGAAAAATAACGTCTTTTATCGAACATTTTTATGAGGTGAACAAGGGTGCTCTGCTTTTGGCCGGGGCACGTCAGGTCGGCAAGACATATTCCGTGCGTCAGTTTGCCAGAGAACATTTCAAAAGTTTCGTTGAAATCAACTTCGATGAATCACCTGAGGCGGTTGAAATATTTTCCAATGCAAAAAACAACGAGGATATTTTGCTGCGCCTGTCCGCCTTTACAGATCAGCCCCTCATCAAAAATGACACATTGATATTCTTTGATGAAGTACAGAAATGTCCTGAAATTGTTACGGCTATCAAGTTCCTCGTCGATGACGGCAGATACCGCTACATTATGAGCGGCTCTCTTCTCGGCGTGGAGTTGAACAATCTCAGATCAGTTCCTGTCGGATATATGGACATAAAGGATATGTACCCCCTGGATCTTGAAGAGTTCATGTGGGCTGTAGGTGTAAATGAGCCGGTCATCGAGGAATTGAGGCACTCATGGGAAAGCGGCGAGCCGGTGGATGATTTCGTCCACAAAAAAATGATGGAGATTTTCAGATTGTATCTGATTGTAGGCGGAATGCCGGCAGCCGTGATGTCCTACAAAAACAACAACAATCTCCAGGACGTGATGGGAAGCCAGAGAGAAATCATCAGGCTGTACAGAAAGGACATATCGCAATATGACGAGAAGAGACAGCTGAAAATCAAGGAAGTTTTCGACCTTATCCCATCGGAACTGAACTCGAAAAGCAAAAGATTTTTCATCAAGAGTCTCAATGAAAAGGCGCGTGCAGAGATGTACCAGAATGAATTCCTGTGGCTGAAAGATGCCGGTGTCGGTATTCCTGTATTCAATGTAGAAGAGCCTAAATCACCTTTGGCTCTTGCCTGCTCGCGAAATCTGTTCAAACTTTTCTCCAACGACGTCGGTCTGTTGTCATGCCAATATTCCGATGGCATTCAGCTCCGGATTTTAACCGGAGATGATACGATAAATTTCGGAGCAATATACGAAAATGCCGTAGCCCAGGAGCTTCTTGCCCATGGCTTCGAAAACATCTTCTACTATAACAGCAAAAAGACAGGGGAAGTGGACTTTGTTACGGAACGGAACGGCAAGGTCTTTCCCATAGAGGTCAAATCCGGCAAGGACTACTCAAGGCACCGCGCTCTGAACAACATTCTTGACTGCCCCGAATACACAATTCCAGAAGCACTCGTATTGTGCAACGACAATCTGTCAACCGAAGGCAAGGTAAGATACACACCTGTCTATATGACTATGTTTATCCACAAGGAGCACCCTGTCGACATTAAATTCAATCTCGACCTCAGCGGTTTGCAGGACCGGAAACCTGTTACTGCTGTCCGATAAAATATTTTCCAATTTACCGAGCGGATTGTTTTTTATAATTATTTGATTATCATCCTTTATAAAAGATTAAAACAGTCCCATAAAATATTTAGCACCTATTCAATAAACACAGATAACAGAAATCATTAACGACTATATTTATTACACAATGCTACAAAAAAGTACTAACACTAATACGATCAAACTCAATCTTGGAAATTCTGTGAAATACTATTAACCCCGTCTCTTTTGACTTAATGCCAAAATAATCACCTTCCATATCTTTTACCATTGTCAACGGATTGTTCCGTTTCCAACTTAGGATAGAAATTCCAGCAACATCTACTGCTATATCGTTAGTCTTATACTTATATATGAATTTACCGGAACAAGAATCGGTTTTAGTAACATAAACATATTCGCTAATGGCATTGAGATACTGTTTCCAATACAAAATTAAATATTTTTTAGATTATCCTATTACTTCACAACTATTCTTTTGCACTACACTCATTTAAAGATCATACAATACAAATCAGAGTCCCAGCAACAGAATGCCACTTATTCAAACAAATCATCTATTGTTATGGATTTCTGCACTATACCGCTGCCGACTATCTTGCTCATAACACATTATATTTTGCCACAAGGCTAATAAAAATATCTGTTTCGGCAAAATATCCCATACTATATTTTGCCGAATAGCGCATATATTATACGATTCCGGCAACTTATAAGCAGGGTAAAAGTCCGATTCTGACCTTTGCGTTGACCATCTGCCAGTTCAAAGCCCTAACAGCATATGCGGAAGTATGGAGTTTACTATGTCGCGAGGGACACCGCAGTTTGCGGCGATTTCCGGCCATGAGGCAGCTTTGTCGCAGATTTCATCAATGATTTCTGCGGCATTCTTTATATTGTTCAGATTGGCACAGGCCATCAGGTCAGCCCTGGTAATATTGTCGAATTTATTATTTACAGACATTTGATGCGAAGATGTCCATTGTCCTCCGGGATTGTAGGCATAAGCCATATCGTATGCCGGCGACAAACGCCATACACCATTTTCATCCATAAGGAAAGAAATGTTTTTGGTGTGGTCATCCTGATTGCGGACAACAACATTGAATACCATTCTGCGGAACATCTCCTGCGCCTGGGAATAGGACAGGCGCAAACGCCTCATCACGCCAAACGCCTGCTCGTATGAATACACGTGTTGGAGTTTGAAGTCATAATGAGCCAGGCCGCAAAGAGTCTGCATATGAACTTTCTTCCCGCCTTCCCGATCAAAACGTTTTGTAATGAAATGGGCACGGCCGTTTTCCTCAATCAACGCACAATCAGACATATCTATGCCGCATTTGCGTGCCAACCTATAAAAGGAATACTCCAAACGTCCATAATTTTCAGTTTCCCTGAATCCTGCCTGTGCCGAGACGCCATCCAGTTTTATCAGACAATAATCGAACCCCTCAGGCGCCTCAACCTGTCCTGAACGTATTTCCCCGGTCTTTCTGTTATAGGCAATTATAGCTTTTGCCCGCTGTCCTCCGGCTGACGTTCCCAAACGGAGAATTTCGGCAATTGCCGCTTTTTTGTCCTCATTGATATTTGTTGAAAAATCCGATTTCTCACTGATAGCTTCCCTTGCAACGCTCACCAGAGCATCGATTTCAACACGCCCGGTCAAATCCCTGTCAATTTCAACAGCCGGTTCATACTCCAAGGCTCCCATACAGCGTTTACCCAAAAAACATAGAGTTTCCACTGAATTACCGCTCGTCCGTCCCGTCATTTCAAGCCATCTGTCAAAAAGCGCACGACCGTATGTGTCCGGAAGTGAATCAGCCAACATTCCAGGCAAGCCTTTGAAAGTGTCCTTATTAAGTGAGCCAAATGAATAAACCCTTCCCTCACGCACAGGCATCATAAGCGGCGACGGCTCCATACCTTTGCCGACAAAATTATTGTCATACTCGAATAGCCCGACGTCATATCTGTCATCCCATCGGAAAGTTCCTATTGTATTTCCGTATAGCACCACTCTTGCAATATCTACCATTCCGCCCCCTCCTCTTCAAGATAATGAACCGGATAGACATTTCCACCGACAGCACGTTTTCTCTTTGGTTTCGCATTGCCGTAAACCAGATTATAATACTCATTCGGGCTCAATTGCTCTTCCTCTACAAATGCATGGAAAATATCCAAGGCCCCCAACTCACGCATTATCCGCAACACATTTTCCATTGTGCAATTTTCGCCTTTCTCTATGCGTTTCACTGTGGACAATGGCACATTTGTACGTTTTGATAAATTCAACTGAGTGATATTCTGTCTCAGGCGTGTCGCCTTTAGCTTTTCGCCCATTTTTTTCATAATCTGGCTGTCAGACAGCATATAAACATCTTCCATAAAGTCTAATATTTTAGCTTTAACGCCACAAATATACTAATAAAAGTTTATATTTTAGCTATTATGAAAATATTTTTTACCTATGAATAAGGTCGGCAAGGACTATGGCGGTCATGGCTTCGACTATGACCGGAGTGCGAAGTACAAAGGCTGCATCATGGCGTCCTTTAATGCTGAGAGGAGCTATGGTCTTGGAGTGCAGATCGTAGGTTTTCTGGACTTTGGCTATGCTTGACGTCGGCTTGAATACAACTCCGAAATTGATGTCGGCACCGTTGGTAATCCCGCCGTTGACACCTCCGGCATGATTGCTCAGAGGTTTCATGTCATTGCCGAATGCGTCATTGTGCTCGGAACCTTTCTGGAAAGCAGCCATAATGCCGTCGCCGAATTCTATGGCGCGTACTCCGGGAATCGAAAACATCGCATGGGAAATCAGTGATTCAACACTGTCGAAAAACGGTTCTCCGATACCGGCAGGCATACCACAGACACTGCAGAACACCTCTCCGCCGAGACTATCACCCTCTTTGATTATACGGTTGAGGGCATTCTGCCATTCTTTCGGAAGCTTTTCATCCTCGTATGAGGCATAGCCGACATAATCCGCTTCGCCCTCAGGATCGGTACATTCTTCCATAGGAATGCCTCCGAAAATTCCCACTGCAGCATCCACACTGATGTCTCCATAGCCTGCAAGCACTTTCTTGGCAACAACCCCTGCAGCTACCAAAGGTAAAGTCAGACGACCGGAAAACTGCCCGCCGCCTCTCGGATCGTTAAAGCCGTCATATTTGACATTCGCGCTCCAGTCTGCATGCCCGGGACGCGGCTGGAGAACGAACTGCGAATAATCTTCGGAACGCGTGTTTTCATTGCTGAAAGTTATAGTAAGAGGGGCTCCTGTGGTACGGCCCTTATATACACCGCTGATTATCCGAGGCTTATCCTGTTCCATGCGTGGTGTAGTACCCTTCGTTCCGCTTTTGCGGCGGGCTATGTCCTCAACAAAATCAATTTCTTTCAACTCAATGCCCGCAGGCACTCCGTCAATTGTTATTCCTATCGCCAGACCATGTGACTCGCCAAAAAGAGTGATTCTGAAATTCGTTCCGAAAGTATTCATTTTCAACTGTTTTAGAGCTTTTCAAATTCTGCATTGAACTCAGGGAATGACTTGGCCATACATTCCTCGTCGTCAATGACAATCGGGCTTTCCGCTCCCAATGAAGCTACCTTCAAAGCCATAGCCATACGATGGTCGCGGTGAGAAGAATACCTGCCGCCTTTGAGCAAAGTCCCTGTCAGACACCTGCCGGCCAAAGTCGTTCCGGTGATTCCCATTTTGTCGCCTTCCACTTTTGCCGGCACGCCCATTTGAGTCAGCATTTCGACGATGGCCTCTGCACGGTTGCTTTCCTTGTTTTTTAACCTTTCGACTCCCTCGATATGACTTGTGCCATTGCAGAATGCCGCCAAGACCGAAATAATCGGGAAAAGGTCCGGACAGTTGGAGGCATCCACATCGAAAGGAAGAAGCGGAGCCCTCTGGGCGACAATTATGCCAGGATTGCCCTCCTCCTGCGAAAGACTCGCACAAGTGTCCATCAGTATGTCCATAATCGACAGATCCGCCTGCAAGGACGTCGTATCCATATTGTCCACTGCTGCTTTTCCGAAAACAGCCCCTGCCACAAGGAAATTCGCGGCGGCACTCCAGTCCCGTTCCAGATTGATGTCCGCGGCCTTAAACTGCTGGTTACCCTTGATTTTGAATACCATATTTGTACAGAGCGACCAGTCTCCGTCAGATTCGAAGAAATCCCTGCCCCCGAGCATTTCATTGGAAATCCTTATACCGAATTTTTTCAACACCTCCATGGTGATGAACATATAAGGTACGCTCTTGGGATTAGAAATACTCAATGTCGTATTTGCTTCAACAAAAGCCGCCGCCATCATCAGTCCGGAAATCAGCTGCGACCCGCCTTTGCCGTCGATGTCAACGCGGCCGCCACGGGACTTTCCGCAGACAGTCACAGGCAGCTTTTCGTTCTCGCACAACATCGTCACCCCGAACGCATCCAATATTTCATGCGCACCCGTTAGAGGACGTTCAAGCAGAGTCTTTTCTCCCGTGATTGTGACCGGATTATCGCTCAACTGGGCTATTACAGGCATCATAAGACGGGCAAGCAGACCGGACTCTCCGACATTCAGACTTTCAAGCGCAAGACAGCCTTTGCGCGCAGCAATACCGTTTATTGTAACCTCATCCCCATTGACTTTCACCACGGCACCGAGAGCCCTTGCGACATTCAGGGCCGCCTCATTGTCTCCACATGGACTATAACCCTTCAGATGTGACTCTCCATCGGCAAGAGCGGCAGCCACAATAGCCCTTTGGGCAAAACTTTTAGACGAAGGCATATCAAGAATATTCTCTTCCGCTCCCGCAAAATGAAAATCCCCATATACCCTCTTTTTCATCTCCGCATACGGCAACTGCCCCGATGCTGCAACCTCGCCATAGGCAGCGTATGTGAACGGCGAGCCTTTTTTCAGGCAGTCTATTCGCGACTGCACCCCGGCCTCGCCCATACAGAAAGCTATGAGCCTGCCCTTCTTTTCATTCCATTCATACAGACGCATAAGCTTCTCCACATCGGCCTCAGACTTTGCCGTAGTCACTATTTTGGCATAATCTCCTGTAGCATAACACTTTTCAGCCAAAGCCTTCAAAGCCTCAAATGAATCAGTACCCTCAAAATCATGATACGAACGGATGACATACAGCCCCTCGTCGTGAGCGGCCTTTATTACTTTACGTGCCATCGAATCCGGCACTTCCAGTTCAAGATCCACAAGCGCAGCGCCTGCCTTGATTGCACGCAGCAGTTTTTTCCCGGCAATATCCGCAGCCTTTATCCGGCGGCTCCGCTCCTCAAGGCCCTGAAGCGAAGGCTCATTCGTCTCTATTTCAGACACCCTGCAGGTCGCAATCAGCGGCACATCGCTCTCGGAAAAAAGTTCGTCAATTTCCTCGTTGTCAAGTTCACATCTGTCCAAACGTATTTCCGCCATTTCCACTTCATCCAAAGCATCGGCAAGTGCGCTATACTCCTTATTCTGTAAAGTTGCACAAATCATTGTTATTCCTGTTATTTTTATTTCACTATTAATCTTTTACCTCCATGCAAAGCACGTCCCCACCACATCTTCAGGTCTCAACGCTACAGTCATCACCTTCCCGATTTTGGCCGGAAGGACAAAGCGCACGGACCCTCCTGCCGCCTTCTTGTCACATTTCATAATTCCCGCCATCTCCGACAAGGCATACGGGCAGTCCACAGACAATCCACACTTTTCAAAATCAGTCCTCAGACGTTCAGCAAGGCCTTTTTCACAACAAAACTCCTCTTCGGCACCGCTATGCTCGAACACCGCCTTAAAGCCTTTGCCGCTGATTTTTTCTGCCAATTCCGCTGCCATCACCATCCCCATGGCGACAGCCTCCCCATGGGAGATTTCCGCCGTTCCATCATAGCATTCCGCTCCGACACAATGGTTTTCCCTACCGCCGGTCACACCATGAAAAGCACCCGTTGTCCCACGCAATGCCAAAGTCTCAATCGCATGCGCAAAAGTATGTCCCAAATTCAAATTCCTCCGCTCTCCTCTCTCGCACTCATCCCTTGCGACAATATCCGCCTTGACCTTTGCGGCGGCCTCTATCAGGCAGCTCAGTTCATCAAATATTCCGATTGATGCCGCATCTTCTGCTCCTACCTTGTCCTCAGCAAGCACCACAGCGTTTTCCTTTGCCCGGAAACTCCCCAAAACCACCTTCAACTTCCCTCCAGCGCAGATTTCATCATTGATTTTCCCAAACAGCGCCACGGCTCGGGCATAATTTCCGCCGTCCACAATGATAAAAGTCTTCAGCATTTCAGCCATGCCCGCCCGCCACACATCCGGCGGCAAACTCGTCAGGACCTCCGCGCTCAGCCAGGTAAACAGCGGCTGGCGTATAGTCCCAAGCATATTCTTCAAGCCATGGAAATTCACACCGTTCTTCCCTCCGATTGCCGCATCCACCTGTGCAAGCAGTGTCGTCGGCACAAATGCACAGCCAATGCCACGCTTGTAAATCGCAGCAGCAAAACCAACAATATCAGTCAAGATTCCACCGCCGATTCCGAGCAGCATAGAGTCTCGGTCAGCACCTTGACCCAGCATCCACGCGACAAGCTCCTGCACCGTCTCCATGCACTTCCCCTGCTCCGACACCTCCATCACAAACACATTCGCCCCATCGCCATGCAGCTTCACTTCCCGAGACACACCATCTTGAGCCTCATTCTGTACATCATCACACACCGACTTCCGCGTTCCGCGCATTTCTTCCCCACAACTCCCTCCAGGCGCCTTCCGCTCTGCAAGCCCCTGCACCAAAGCCGCCACGGCAACATTCTTCTCCAGCGCATTCCTGTCCACCACGCACAACACCCGCCGCCCGGCCTCCACCTGCGACATCACCCCGTCCAGACTTCCTGTCACAATTTTATGCATATCCAGCTTTCTTTAATACAACTTGTAAAGATAGCACTTTTTTACAAAATAATAAATCCATCCAATTTGAGGCCAAATTTAATTGACATTCTGCAATTTATATCTTATATTTGTCAAACATCATTTTTCTGCTATTATGCTCGCCATCCTTTTCATATTTTTTTCATTTCTGCCTCTTGTTACAAAAATCGTTGAAAGGCCATACGTTAGACAAATCAACATGGCAAGGGACACCAAAACCGCCATAAAAGCAAGAGAGTCTATAAAAAACGCCCGATATTCCACATACGTGGTATTCATTATTGTCAGCATGATACTATCATCATGTATAACTATAAACCTTATTGATAAAATATACGACGAAAACACAGCCTCTGCTATGGCCGGTACTTTAGTTGGCATCGCCATAACTTATGTCGCATTTTTCTGGATAGTCAAAAGTACAAACTTTCTGAACAAAATAGAAGGGGACATCTCAGTCTGTTCATTTCCGGAGTTCAAAAAGGCCCAACCGGAACATTTCGTTCTTTTCCTAAGGGGCTTTGAAAGAGATGAATACAAGGAAAACAATTTGAAAATAGAATTTTCAGAAGGAAAGCTCGCAAAAGTGATTGAAAAGGGAAGAGGAATACAGATGTACGCAGTGGGAATGTCAAAAGAAGTTGACACCCCAATCGGAGGTCCCCGTATATATCTTGAAGATGAAACATGGGAAGACAATGTTTTGGAACTTATGCAGGCTGCCGATCAGATTATTTTTTTGATAAATGACAGAAACAGTTGTATTTGGGAATTAAAGAAAGCAAAAGAATTATATTCAAAATGTGTGTTTATTGTTGAGGAACTATCCAAATATTATAATGCGAAAGAAAAATTAAATGATACGATAGATTTCCCGACTATTCCTATCAATGACAACGAAGCCATTGAATATAATCCGAACAGGTATTATTTTTCCTCCGACAATGAAATTAAAGAATTTGACGGAGAACTGACAGACTACTGTCAAATTGCCGGAATTTCGCCCGAAACCATAAAAGAGTCAGATATTGAAAAAAAAGAAAAGGATTTCTACTCTCACCCGGTATACATTATAACACTCTGCATAAATATACTTAGCCTACTTCAAAATCTTTGGAGTTAAACACGTATAGTTACCGACTTGTATCGCAATATCAAATTATGTTTGCGAGCTTTTTAAAGCATCTTGCCTCACGTAAATGTTCTGAGAATATTTATCGGATGTAATCTATGCAGCTTGCTTGACATCGGATCATTTCAAGCGCATTCTTATTCAATTTATCTTCCCTGAAATTAAAAGTTCAGATAAGTATCTATAGTTCGGTAATTTTACAAAAGCTGCATAAGTAGCTCGAAGGAACAAAAAATGTAAAAAATTCCAGACTTAATTCTAAAAATTGAGTATATTTGTAACTGCTAAAAGACAATACCACATCGTTTTACACGAAACTGTCATTTTAATCTGACCCGAACACACAAATTGAAAAACAGGGCAATAGCAGGTCAGAACAGCAGGAAATATAAAATTAACATCCACATATTATGCGTAAAACACTCCTCTCACTCCTCAGTCTGCTCGCCGGATTCGCAATGTTCGCGCAGAGCACGGTATACAACCAGGACAACAACTACGGTTTCGGCAAGGGTTTCATGACAAAAGACGCGCTCGAATACATCATTCATGCAATAACGCTTCCACCGTCAGCCCCGACACCGCAGGACAGCATATACTATTTCAAAGGACGTGAGATCCGTCAGAACGACAAGGAACGCTACGCTGCAGCAGCCTCGGATGCCGTCTGGTCAATCAACGTACTCGCCTCTTTCAGCGAAGCCGTCGGCATTGAATTGTCGGAGAAAAACACTCCTGAGCTGTGGAAACTCGTTTCGGAAGCTGCACAGGACACTGACAATCTCATTGTCGAACTCAAATCCCGTTATTACCGTATGCGTCCTTTCGTACGCTGGCAGGAACCCGATGACGGAGTTGCAGACCGCGAACGCCTGAAGAACACCTCCTCAAGCCCGTCCGGACACTCAGGCCTTGCTGGCACAATCATGGCGCTCCTGCTCGAAGTCCACCCCGACAGAGCCGCAGAAATCATCCGACGCGGAAACGATTTCATAGACTCACGCTGGATTTTGGGCTTTCACTACATCAGCGACTGCGAACTCGGCTCCCGTCTCGGCTTCTACACCGTTTTCATTCTTCACAGCAACAGGAATTTCCAGAAGCAGATGACAAAAGCGAAAAAAGAAGCACAAAAAATCAGCCGTCACAACGCAATCAAAAACAGATAATAACCTTAAAATACCTTAGGATTATGTTTTGGAAAAAAATCTCTCTACTCGCGGCAGTTGTCTTTACAATCACAGGCTGTAATGTACACAAAAATGAGACAGATACGTCCATCAATTTGGAGAATTTGTCCCCTGTCCTCAGCAACAAATCCATTGTTCAAAAAGAAGAAATGCTCAACCTGCTTCTCAAGTATCTGGCAGTGGAAAGCGGTTCCCAATACACATCAGGCTCTTATCCTATGACCGACGGTCAAAGAGAGATGGCCAGACTGCTAAAAGCCGATGCAGAAGCTCTTGGAGCTACCGCCACACTCACGGAATGGGGATATGTATACGTGACTGTCCCGTCAAATATCGAATCCCAAGTGCCTTCAATCGGCATTTCCTGCCATCTGGACTACACTCCGGAAGCACCTTGTGTCGGAATTAAGCCCAGCGTAATCAAATACCAGGGTGGTGACATTGAACTTGCGGACGGCTCTGTAATTTCACCTTCCAATCCGGACGGAGAGGTTCTTCCGTCATTGATCGGAAAAACGCTCATCCACAGTGACGGCACAACTATTCTCGGAGGCGATGACAAAAACGGCTGCGCCATCACCATGTCAGTATTGAAAACCATCATGTCTCCAGGATTTAAGCATGGACAGGTACAGTTCGTATGGGCTCCGAACGAAGATATAGGAATGGCTGCCGAAAAAATAGACACGACACTGTTCAATCCTGACATTCTTTTTGATGTCGACGGACATGGCGGCAATGAAGTGGCCGTTTCCAACTTTACGGCCAGAGGCTTGAATGTAGTATTCACCGGTCATGAAGCACACGCATCCGAGGCAAAACGCCAGAAACTTGGCGACGCACTGGCTGCAGCATCAGCTTTCATTGCAAGCACGCCTATAAAATACCGTCCGGAATCTACAGAGGGCCGTGAGGGATATATCCATCATTGGAATCTGACACACGACAAAAACCACCTCACAGACACCGTTACGAGCCGTATTCGCTACTTCGACCGGAAAGAAGGCGAAATCTTCGACAAAATAATAACTGATGCCCTTGCAAAAGTTCGTTCTGATTTTCCTAATGTGAACGTAGAGGTCATCTGGGACGGTATCCAATATGAAAACGTAGCTTACACAATGCACCCCGCCTCAATGGCCGTCATCAGCCGTGCAGCCACAAGACTTGGCCAAAAACTCGGTTTCTATGACGAACGTGCCGGCACAACTGCCGCAATGTTCACCGCAAAAGGTCTTAAGGGAGGAATGAACATATTCTCGGGCCAGCATAATTGCCACGAATTGCATGAATACAGCTGCCTTGAAGAAATGATGGATTCCTATCTGCTCCTCCTCCACACAATAGACGAGGTCAGTGTTCTGGGACAATAGCCGCATCACACAAAGCCCAATCATTCCATACAGGGCAACAACTATGTATGAGTATAAAGAGCTCACTTAAAAGACTTTGGAAATAATACACAACAGAACAAAGTTTGCTATGGATACAATCTCTATATTTTTGGCAGGTTCCACAAAGCTCGTCGAAGAGAGGAATCAAATCAAGGCGCTTGCAAATGACTTGAACGCAACATACGAAAAACACGGCGTCCAAGTCCTGATATACACCTACGAATATCTCGGTGAAGTCCAGGACACATACAACCGCTTCATCGAGACCAAGGCCGATATTGCGATTTTTGTTCTCCGCGACCAGATCAACAGCTACACTTTGGAAGAATTGCGCATAGCCACGGAGTCAAAAAACAAAAACAACGGAAAACCTGAGATTTTTGTATTCATCCACTCGACTGAAGGCTACGACTCTTCTGCAAACAACAAAGAACTGACGGAAATAATCAGAGAGCATCTCGGACGCCAGCACTACCTCGTCTACAACGACTGCAACGAGTTGAAAACCAAAGCGAAAGACAGGCTAATCCCCATTATCCAGTCGCGACTTCAGACCGCAAACCAGAACACGACGAAGCAAGTGTCTTCCAAACTAATTCGTTGGCTGATAGCCAGCTGCGTGATTTTCTGCGCAATTCTGACCGGGGTCATACTTTTTATGCTGAATCCGCGGCAGAATCCAAATGCAATGGCAAGTACAGAAGCAAATGATAGTACTTATACCTATATCTTTTCAAAAGACAATCCCTTAATGCTTATTACCGGCGGTGGCTCGGCAGCAAATTTTGTGATGAAAACCAAGGGAATAGATCTTGACAACAGAAAAAACACCATACGGGTCCGCCTGCCGAGCGGGGCTTCCTGGGCATTGATGGCGGAAGCCGTAAACAGTAAAGTGCTGAATACAAACAGCAAAGAAAAATACATTCCGGTTTGTCTTTCAGCAGGAAAAGCGAAAGAAAAAGATTTCCTGACCGTCTGTTCAAAAGAGGAATTTAAAAAAGAATTGGTTATAATCGAGCACGAGCTTGGTGAAGACCCTATGACAATATATGTCAGCAAAAATTTCTTTGAGAAGCATCCAGACCTGAAAGAGTTGAAAAAAGCTGGACGCGTAACACCGGAAGAATTCGCAAAACTGTTGAAGCGAGGGATTGACTCATCCTTAGTCTTTGCTACCTCAATCAATAGCGGGACACGAAATGCATATAAAAAATTTCTTCCAGTAAAGGACACGCTTTTGATGGACAACGACAGTATAAGAATATTCAATGAAGCCTCAAATTATAAACATTTCAAAGGAATCGATAAAAAAGGAGGTATTATATTAGGCAGCAAATACTATTTCGTACGAAGTATTACAGAGAAAGAAGAACGTGACAATATAAAATTATTCGATGAATTGAAAGCCGTCAATGAGAATGGTAAACTTGTCTCAAAGCCCATCTGTCTCTATTTCCCGGCATGGAAAGACAAGACAGATGAAACAGATGGGTTGACAATCATGCCTTGTATATATACATTTCTGAAAGAACTGAAGACTGACAGAAAAATCATGAACAGAATAAAACCGAATGGAGACAAATACTATTTTTATCCTCAAAAAGATGATGCAATGCTGATCAACCTCGAAGAAGAGTGCTCCGCTAAATAATAAAAAATTTGCGGGACCCATTAGGCCATCGTCCTGCCATCAAAAAGACTTTTTAGGTTTATAACATCACCGACAGTAAACCCAGTCAGTGATGTTATAAATCTAATAAATACTATTTTCCAAAATACTCATTCTTCAACCAATAAGCATAAATTGGATCTTGGAATGATACTTCTCCAGCCTTGTTGTCCAGAATATCGTTCTTGATAAGTGCAGTTTTTGAGCGTGCTACTGAGGTCGGCGATGATATCCGGTATCGGTGCATTACATCTGTTGAACTTATTGCTTTCTTTACCGCAAGTATAATACAAAAATATATTCACACAAATTGTTCTTACAAAAAATGTTAATACAATTTATGTAAGAACAAATAGTTGATAATTCCTTGGATATGACCTTCACTGTGGGGAAACCAGATATTGATAATTATATCAAAAATGCCAATTAATCCACAACAGTAAAGGCCGTCAACAAATTGACGGCCGTCCTTTCTCCCCACACCTCTGTTTTCCTCCTCCTTTCCTCCACTAAGAAATAATCAACTTGGAGCAACGAAGTTGCGATTACTGCGAAGCAGTACGCGACCGTAGGGAGCCAACAGCCCCAGGGGGCAGCTGCGTAGCAGCGGGGGATTAAGCTACAACAATAAAGGCCGTCAACAAATTGACGGCCTTTATTGTTGTAGCGGGACCCAGGATTGAACTGGGGACCTCATGATTATGAATCATGCGCTCTAACCAGCTGAGCTATCCCGCCATGATGTTTTATGATTTGTTGAGATAGAAGGACTCGAACCCTCACTGACAGAGCCAGAATCTGTAGTGCTACCATTACACCATATCTCAATATTCAATCCCTCAAGAATGCGTCAAACACATTTTCCTCAGAATTGGGAGTGCAAAAGTACGAAAAGATATTAGAATTACAAAAAAAATCGACATTTTTTTGCACTCCGAATGAAAAAAACCTCTAATTTCCCTTAAAAACCGCCTTGACAAGGGACGGGACATCTGCGACCTTTACGATTTCTATACCGACAGGAGGCAATCCGTCAAAATTGCTGAATGAAGAAACGACGATTTTCTTGAACCCCAAACGTGAAGCCTCCACAATACGTCTGTCAGTCTGGGCAACAGGGCGGACCTCTCCGCTCAGGCCGACTTCGCCGGCAAAACATATATCAGATGAAACCGCAAAATCAAAATTCGATGAAAGCACAGCCGCTATAATCGCAAGGTCACAGGCAGGATCACTCACCCTCAAACCGCCGGCCATGTTGATGAACACGTCCTTGACGCCGAGTTTGAAACCCGCACGCTTCTCCAGTACGGCTAAAAGCATATTCAGCCTGCGCACGTCAAAGCCGGTCGCACTGCGCTGAGGCGTACCGTACGCAGCCGAGCTGACAAGTGCCTGGACCTCAATCAGGAACGGACGTGTCCCATCCAACATTGCACTCACCGCAACGCCGCTCAGCCCCTCTCCATGCATAGGAATCAGCATCTCAGAAGGATTGCTCACCTCCCGGAGGCCCTTGCCTGTCATCTCAAACACAGCCAGTTCCGAAGTCGAGCCGAACCTGTTCTTTATACTCCGAAGCAGCCTGTAGGCCCCTCTGTTATCACCCTCAAACTGCAGCACCACATCCACAATATGCTCTAAGATCTTCGGTCCGGCAATGCTGCCCTCCTTGGTAATATGCCCTATCAGAATCACAGGCACGCCGGTTTCCTTGCAGAAACGCAGAAGCAGAGCCGCCGTCTCGCGTATCTGAGTCACTGAACCCGGCGATGATTCCACATTCTGTGAGTACATTGTCTGCACCGAATCCACCACCATCAGATCCGGCATCATCTCGCGGGCCTCCTTCAGAATATTCTCCATCAGGGTCTCGCTGTAAATCATACAGTCCGAATCATCTCCCCCAAGACGCGAAGCCCTGAGTTTCACCTGTCTGGCGCTTTCTTCTCCCGTCACATACAGTGTTTTCAGACCGGTGCAATGCAAAGGGACCTGAAGCGACAGCGTCGATTTGCCAATACCGGGCTCACCGCCGATCAGCACCAACGACCCCTCCACAAGACCACCTCCGAGTATACGGTCCAGTTCACCGTTATTCAAAGAAATGCGGGCTTCCTGTGTAGAATCTATTTCATTAAGCTTCAACGGCCTGGACGCAGCACCAGGCACAGTCACGGCAGCGGAAGCCGATGATTTCTTCCCTGTCACCACAGTCTCCTCCACCATCGTGTTCCATTCTCCACAGGCTGGACAGCGCCCCATCCATTTCGGACTTTCATTTCCGCACTCCTTGCAGAACCACACGGTTTTTGTCTTCATTGCAACCATAATCCTTACTTCATAAATCTAAAATACACAGCCTCCACCGCAGTCAGAGCGGCAGTCTCAGTACGTAATCGTGAATCCCCCAAATGCACAGGCACAAAGCCGTTTTCTATTGCCAGACGGGCCTCAGCCTCAGAGAAATCCCCTTCCGGACCTATCATCACGGTAATACTCTCCGCCGAACTTGCTTCAAGAACCTCGCGGATACTCCTTCTCTGAACATTCTCATCCTCAAAGCAATAGGCTATCAGTTTCAATTCACTTCGGTCACTGCAAACAAAATCTTTCACAGATTCCAAAGGCATCACCTCCGGCACCGCACCCTTCAACGACTGCTTCGCCGCTGAAATCAGAATTTTATTAAGACGGTCAGCTTTGAAAACCCGCCTCTCGCTATGCTCCCCGACCAAAGGCACAATCCTGTCAACTCCGACTTCGCACGCCTTCTCCGCAAACCATTCAAAGCGGTCATTGTTTTTCGTAGGACACACCGCCATCACGAGCCTGTACGGATGAGCTCCCCAGCCTGGAGTCACAGCCTCAACGACCGCTTCCGCCCCTTTGGGATTGTCATCCGTCAGACGGCAGTCATACATATTGCCATGCCCGTCAATCACATGAATCCTATCACCGGCGCGATGGCGTAACACTCTCACACAATGCCCGGACTCTTCAGGACTCAGCCTGCAGAGCCTGCCTTCAATATTTTCCGAATAAAAAATTTCCATAATTCACCAAAGATAATAACTTTTCAGCGAAGATTTCCATCCAAACTTTCAAATTCATGTCAAATTTATTACTTTTGCCCTTGCAAAGCCTGCCAGGAAAGGACAGGAACATTCAAAATACAAAAAAAATGTTTATAGGAGTAATTTCGGACACCCACGGAGTGTTCAGCGAAGAATTCAAAAAATTTTTGGAGCCGGTCGATGTGCTCTGGCATGCGGGAGATTTTGGAGGAGGCCCGGATTTCATAAAAGAAATAGAGGAGTTCAAACCGCTGAAAGGAGTGGCGGGAAACTGCGATTCGAGAGACCTTCTCTTTGACTACCCCTTGTATCAGAATTTTGAATGTGAGGGAATGAACGTCCTGATGACACACATTGGAGGTTATCCAGGACGTTACGACCACCGGGCACTGGAACTGATCAGAAAATTCCATCCGGACATTTTCATCTGCGGACACTCACACATATTGAAAGTGATGCGCGATCCGAAATTCGGACACATGGTCATCAACCCGGGGGCGGCAGGACTGCAGGGCTTTCACATCGTAAGAACAGCCTTGAGATTTCATATTGACGAGGGAAAAATGCACGATATGGAGGTCTTTAACCTAAACAGATAAAAATTTTGCTTACAATTTTTAAGAAATCGCTTGTATTCTCGATTTTTCTGCGTACTTTCGCGCCGTTATTTAAAAATTTAAGGTTTAAAACTATGAAAAAAGTTCTTATGACTTTGGCAGTTGTTGCAACAATGTTTGCAGCCGCTGCATGCGCTTGCTCAAACAACGAGACAAACGAGGCTACTGAAGCAACAGAATGCACTGAGTGCACAGAATGCACAAAATGCGAGAACGACAGTACTGCTTGCGAAGGTTGCGACAGCACAGCTGTAGTTGCTACTGAGACTGTTGCCGAGTAATTTCTCTCACAATCAAGTGGCTCGAAAGATATTGCGGAATACAATATCTTTTTTTTTTGCCATATTGTAAGCAAAACACCGAGTTTCAGATTGAAACAAGAAAAATTATAATATAGCTTAACGAATTGAAAATCAGTAAATTAAAAACAAATCGGAAATTTTTTCTAAATTTTTTCATCAAAATGCTTGCATATTTCAAAAATAAGCTATACCTTTGCACACGAGTTGATCAGGGAACGGTTCTCAAAATCCCACAACTCATTGATTATTAGTTTTAGTGTTATTAATTATGTGGTTAGATGAGGGGCCCCGCGTGAGCGGCGCGACCTCATTTTTTTTGCATATTTATGTGAGAAACCGACCTTTTTACAGTCAAAGTAACAAATTGAAAGCATTTTTTACAAATCGCTACCATTCTATAAGCCGATCCACCAAAAACGGCCAATCGGCTGAAGACGGGAAGCCGGATACAGAGCAAATCTATAATTACACTAAGTATAAAAACAGCAAATTTACACCCCCATATCCGTTTTATCCAGGAAACGGTACGAAGCCGCTTCACGAAGATGGGCAGCCGTAATGTCATCTGCCGCTTCAAGATCGGCAATGGTACGGGCAAGCTTGATTATTCTGAAACATGCTCGGGCGGACAATCCCATTTTATCGATCAACTTCTCCAAAACATTCTTGCACTCATCCGTCAACGGACAATATTTATCCAGCTGACGGTTGTTCATGGCCGCGTTGCAGAAAATCCCTTCATCAGCAAACCTGATTTTTTGAATTTCCCTGGCTTTTCTGACCCTCTCCGCAATTATGCACGAAGGTTCTGACTTATGCTTACGTATCAGCACCTTCGTTTCCACCGCACTGACCCACAAGTGAATATCTATCCGATCCATCAAAGGACCCGACAATTTGGATAGATACTGAACCCGACGTGACGGAGTGCAAGTACATTTGTCCCCCGAACCGTAATACCCGCATGGGCATGGATTCGTAGCAGCCACAAGCATAAAGTCAGACGGATATTCCACCTTGGTTTTGAGACGTGAAATCGTTATTCTTCTGTCTTCCATAGGTGCCCTGAGCAGTTCCAAAGTCTTCTTCGGAGCCTCGCAGAACTCATCCACAAACAAAATTCCGTTATGTGCAAGAGAAATTTCTCCCGGAAGGATACTGTCAGTCCCGCCACCCAAAAGCGCAGCAGCCGATGCGGAACAATGCGGAGCACGGAAAGGACGCTCTTTCATCAGCCCCGAGGCAAGATTGCCACGCCCTGCCACAGAGTAGATTTTGCTCGTCTGCAGAGACTCCTCAAACGTCATCTGCGGTAAAATTCCGGACATCGCCTTGGCTATCGAACTTTTTCCGGAACCCGGAGGGCCCACTAACAGCACATTATGTCCGCCGGCTGCCGCAATTTCCACTCCACGTTTTGCAGCCTCCTGACCGATAATATCCTCGAAATCCATCTCATAGACCCGTTCACACTCATTCGCCCCGGCATGCTGTGCCTGGTTCCGGACAAGCAAATGACCCACATCCACCTTTCCGCCCAATATATCAATGACATCCTTCAACGAATTGACCGCGTAAATATCAATATCCGCGAATTCCATTGTCTCCAAAGCGGAAAAATACGGCAGGACGCACGATTGAAGGCCCTGATGCTGAGCCAATTCCACCACAGGCAACGCACCCGGAACAGGCCGTAGAGTGCCGTCAAGCCCCAACTCGCCCATAATCATATACTTTTCAAGCTCGGGAGCATCAATCTGCCCGGACGCCACAAGTATTCCCAAAGCAATTGCCAAATCATAGCAGCTGCCTTTTTTATGCATATCCGCCGGCGCAAGATTCACTACGATTTTCTTTCCGGGTATTCTGTAATTCAGAGACTGCAAAGCCGTCATCGTCCTCAACAGACTTTCCCGGATGGCAGTATCCCCAAGGCCGACAAGATGAATGCCCAGTCCGGTCGTAATATCAACTTCCACTGTCACAGGAATCGCTTCAATTCCCACACATTTAGCGCAATTAATATGAACCAACATAATATATAATTTTTGTTCTTCAAATTTCGGAAGAATTATCCGTGTACACAAAAAGTAATCACTTAAGTTCCAAAATCGGCACTGGGCGTATGCGAGAGCAGAAAACGAACAAATAGTTGAAGGAAAAAAATCGAGTTTTTTCAAAAATTGCATATAGTGAAACCAACCAAAATCATTGATTCTACAACGAAAAATTGCCCTATGCCTTTTGCGGTTCTTTTCAGAATGATTAACTTTGCGTGAACAAAAGCAAGAACAAATGAAACACAGCCTTACCATAAATAATATCGGAGAGCTTGACGGAGCCGCAAAAGAATTTCTTGAACGTACGGCCGGACACAAACTCATTGCATTCTATGCTCCGATGGGAGCCGGAAAAACCACGTTCACCACAGCGCTATGTAAGGTTCTCGGCGTAACTGACCCAGTATGTTCGCCGACTTTCACCATCATCAACGAGTATATGAAAGCCGACGGAGAACCGATGTATCATTTTGATTTCTATCGCATTACAAAGAACTCTGAAGCTATGGACATAGGCCTGTACGACTATCTGTACAGCGGATGCCTCTGTATTATGGAATGGCCGGAGAACATTGAAGACCTGCTTCCGGAAGAGACCCTCAAGGTTCAGATTGCCGTAAATCCGGACGAATCGCGGACACTTAGCTGGGAGGACTGACATGATTACACACCCCAATGTCAAAATCAACCTCGGTCTCAACGTACTCAGGCGCAGAGAGGACGGATACCATGACATCGAGACACTTTTTGTGCCTTACATGGGCATAACAGACACTCTTGAAATCATCACCGGGGACGAATTCAGTGAGACATCCTCAGCCCTTTTTGAACGTTACCCGTCAGAAGGACAGATTTCCCAGGACATTTCTCCGGACGGAAAACTGATGATTACCATCGCGAAACAGGACGGCGTCGATTGGAATCCGCTCAAAGACCTCACGGCCAAAGCTTATTTTCTGCTGGCGGAAGACTTTCCCGACCTTCCTCCTGTAAAAATTTATCTGGAGAAGACTGCGCCAGTCGGAGCAGGGTTGGGAGGAGGCAGTTCCGACGCAAGCTTTGCTCTCACTATGCTCAACGAAATTTGCAGACTCGGACTCAATCAGTCACAACTCGCTTCCTACGCAGCACGTCTGGGTAGCGATTGCGCTTTTTTTATATTCAACACTCCGATGTTCGGAGAAGGCAGAGGAGAAATCCTGACTCAACATCCGGTTCCTGAACTGGACAATTTCGAAATCCGCATCAAATTCCGTCCGGGCACTTCTGTTTCCACAGCTCAGGCTTATCATAGCCTGAAACCGCATCCAGCCGCGATTTCACTTCGCTCCGCACTTACTTTGCCTGTCGCCGAATGGAAAAACTGCGTATTCAACGATTTCGAAGAAAGCGTATTTGCACTACAACCGGTTTTGAAAAAGTTGAAACAGGAACTATACGACGAAGGTGCTGTTTATGCAAGCATGTCAGGCTCCGGTTCTGCCATTTTTGGCCTTTTTTACAAAAGTAAAAATTAGCAGAATATTAAGAAAAACACATTTCTGACTAAGGGATGAAATACGGGACGAAAAAATTTGACAGTCCCGAACTTTTCCTGTTTCTTTGGACAAAAAAACATCAGAAATATGTTTAGAAAAGAAATGAAGGCTGCGGTTGGCATATTTCTATTTTTGCCAATTGCTTTTGTATCAACATCTTGTACAGACAAAGGACTGAACGACGGTGGAGTTCCGGTCCCACCGGACGAACCGGATACACCGTCATCCGCATATTATGTGTGTGCAGTATCTTATCCGGATGGATACAATTGGATCAACGACGAGGAAAAAGGCACTGTCGAAGCAAAGCTGATTCTATATGAAGAGGAGACTCCGATTTTGGAAATCCCGGTCGGAGACAAAGATGAAGTCAGTTCAGATGCCGACACGCACCGTATGATTGGCGGGCACCTCTACACCAATTATATGGCAGACAACCACACCACCGTCAAAAGAGACGGGGAGTTGCTATTTGCATACTCCGTCCCTGAGAGAATTGTCGGCCTTATCGTTGAAGGAAACGACGTCTATACCTTAGGGCAGAGTCCTACAGGAAAAGGTTTTTCCTGCAGAATGAACGGCGAAATTCTGCTGGCGAAAGACGAAGGCTTCTTATACCAACATTTTTCCATACACGAAGGGAAATGCCAGTTCGCCTATTATGAAAATTATATTTTGAACGGAGAAAAGCACATCAAGACACACAAAGTCGTAGGCGATGAGGATATGGTCCTGATAGAGGATGACATTAAAGTCTATGATGTCATTTTCAAGAACGACGACTGCTTTTATGCGGCACAAGACCCAAAAGACAAAAGAAAAACCATGCTTTACAAAAACGGACTGTATTTGGAAAGTCTTTCCTATTCCAATGGAGGCTTCCCATATAATACCGTATATATGATTCTGCACTACGGCAAAAAGAAATTGTATTGCGAAAACAAATTGACATGTACAATTATTCCCGGCAATCACTACGACAGCACTGTCATCTGGTTGGGCACCACAATCTTCAACCAGATTCCTCTGAAGACCGGACTTGTCAGTTCATTTTATATAGACGGCAACGATTCGCCACACTATATTATCAACAGCACAAGCGCAAGTCTGTTCTGTTCTGACGGTGAAACATTTGAGTTTCCGGAAAATTTCATGAATATGGGCAGCAATGTCATTATCAAGAAAAACAATGAAGACATTCTTGTCGGTTTGTCGTCTTCAAAAGGAGGAAGACCAATAATCTGGAGAAAAAACCGTATAAATATTCTGGAAATTAACGGCTACATTTCTTTTTTGAAAGAGGATATACGGCAAAAATAGTTGGTTTGGGGGTTGCAGAAGGAACTTCCGAACGGTTTTTTGCGGCTTTTTTGCACTTTTTTCAAAAAAAGCACAAGATTTTTGCAAAAAAGTTTGCTGTTTCAAAAAACCTTTGTATCTTTGCAATCCCAAACAACGGGACAGTTCATTAAAGAATGAAACGCAACACTTTGCGGAAATAGCTCAGTTGGTAGAGCACAACCTTGCCAAGGTTGGGGTCGCGAGTTCGAGTCTCGTTTTCCGCTCAAAAAAAGGACCATCTTTGATGGTTCTTTTTTATGCACTACAATGCCAGACTCGAACGAGCGACCTGCGGTATAATTGCCAAAAGTGGTTGGTGAAATCGTTATAATTTGTTAATATCCTGCAATTTATAGAAATTAGATGAAAACAATTTCATCTAATGAGTGATAATAAAAAAATAAGACGTCGTATCCGTTGCCCCCAATGCGGTTCTTTAGACGTCATAAAATGGGGTGTCCGCAATGGTGTTCAAAGGTACAAATGCATTAGTTGCCAGACATTGTTTTGTTCCAGAAGAAAAGACATATCCAAATCAAACAGACTTCCATGGTTCAGGAAATGGGTCTTGGGAAAAATGTCAGTAGAGGAGATCTCAACTGCGAGCGGCTATAGTTCCCGCCAGCTTCACCGTTGGTTCGATGAGTACCTTGAAGAATATCCGACATGGTCAATAAAGACAACCCACCCGATATATTTACTAATAGACGGAACATACTATTCAGATAATCATTGTCTTGTCGTCTACCGGGCGGAAAACTTGAAACGGACAATATTCTACCGTTTCACCAAGTCAGAAGACGACGATGAAATAGCTTCGGATCTGATGAATATAAGAGATATGGGATACGAAGTGGCAGGTATCACAACCGACGGCGGTGACAATATAATACGCGCAGTGGAATATGTCTACCCGAATGTACCCAGACAGCGGTGCGTGGTACATGTCCAACGGGAATGCCTGTCATCAATAACACTGCGCCCGCGCTCGCCTGAAGGGCGTATGCTAAAGACAATCGTAATGAATCTTAGCAACATCAAAACCCATAACGACAAGATGTGGTGGTTAAAGACATTCAATAGTTGGGCGGATGAAAATGAAGAATACGTACTCAAAAAGGCGATACAGCCTGGTACCAATACAACATACTTTGTAAGAAATAACTTGCGTAAGGCTTATATACACTTAAAGAGAGCTATTCCGAACTTATTCATATACATAGAACATCCTGGACTTCCAAAGACAACAAACGCACTGGAATCTTTCTTTGGACATATTAAGGACCAGTTGAGGATACACAGGGGACTGTCAGAAACACGTGTTGACAACTTTATCAAGTGGTATTTATTCTTCAACGATGAAAAGAAAAAGGGATAAGCCGACATGGGGACATTGGGCGTAAAGTGGTTGGTGGAAGTGTGCCGTACGGCACACTTCCACCAACCACTTTTGTCATGATCACCAACCAAAAATGTCAATTATACCACCACGCCCCCGAGGGGCTGTCAGTCGAAGACTGACTGGGGGTCCACGTAGAAGCAAACGTCAGGCTTGCCTGACTTCGAGTCTCGTTTTCCGCTCCATTTTTAGAAGACCTTCGAACAATCACGAAGGTCTTTTTTTGTACAATCCACTGACTCGAACTCGCGACCACCACATCTCCACTGCCCCTCGAACTCGCAACGAGACAAAAAAAACTCTTCGGAGAGCCGGAGAGTTTTTTGTGAAGCGGAAAACTTAATTATCTTAGCGCCGGCGGTTCAGGCACAGCGCTGTACAAAAGCATTTATTTGCCTGCAAGGTGTTTTTCCCATGCCCAGGCTGAAGCCAAAGTCTCTTCTACCGTGCGTTCTGCTTTCCAGCCGAGTTCCTTGTTTGCAAGTGTGGTGTCAGCCCAGATTTTGACAACGTCACCAGGACGGCGGTCCACATATTTGTAATTGAGTTTCACATTGTTGACTTTCTCGAATGCGTGAACAAGTTCAGCAACTGAAACAGGACGGCCCGTACCGACGTTGAAAATTTCATAGTCAGCTTTCATCTTGCCGTCAATCATACGTGAAACTGCAGCCACATGAGCTTTTGCAAGGTCTACAATGTCAATATAGTCGCGCAGACAGGTCCCGTCAGGTGTAGGATAATCATTGCCGAAGATGCTCAGGCACTCTCTTTTGCCTATGGCTGTCTGGGTGATGAAAGGCACGAGGTTGTTCGGCACACCGCGAGGAAGTTCACCGATGAGTGCCGAAGGATGTGCTCCGATAGGGTTGAAGTAGCGTAGGGCAATGCCTTTGATGCTGCCCTTGCAAGCCTTGACAACGTCAGTGAGGATGTCCTCAGAAATCTGCTTGGTCGCTCCGTAAGGGGAAGTTGCAGGCTGACGGGGTGATTTTTCCGTTACAGGAAGGTCTTCCGTCTCGCCGTAAACCGTTGCAGATGAAGAGAAAAGCACATTGCAGCCGCCGTGGTTCTTGGCAGCGTCAAGGATATTGAGGAATGAATCCAGATTGTTGCGGTAGTATTTGATAGGCTCTGCAACCGACTCACCCACTGCCTTGAATGCAGCGAAATGAATGACTGCGTCGATTTTGTAGTCATCAAAAAGTTTTTCAACTGCCTTCAGATCGCAGCAGTCGATTTTTTCAAATGGAATATCGTCACGTCCTGTGATTTTCTTTACGCCTTCGAAGCAGGTCATATCACAGTTGGACATATTGTCGGCCACCACGACTTCATAGCCGGCATTGATAAGTTCGACAGTCACATGGCTGCCAATGTAACCGGCACCTCCGGATACCAAAACTGTTTTTGCCATAATACTTTATTTTATGTTTTTTGTGTTCAATTCTGTGGATGAATAACATCAATTCATCTTGCGAAGATACATTTTAATATTTTTTTAAGCAAAAAAATGCTACCTTAGCGCGCAAATTCTGATTGGAATATGAACTTTAGACCATATATTCTGCTCTGCACTTTCGCGCTGATGTGGGCATCCGTCCAGGTCGGAGCACAGGACGTCAGTCTTCAGAAGCAGTTGGAAAGGAAACTCGCCGATCCGGCCCTCGCGAGCGCACAGGTCGGAATCTGCGTCAGAAAAATGTCGGGCGAGACCGTGGCTGAAATCAACGGCAAAAAAATGTTCGTGCCGGCGTCCAACCTGAAAATGATCACCACAGGAGCGGCCCTGCACAGCTTAGGCGGCGATTTCCGTTTCGAGACCACGCTTGCATACAGTGGCAGAATTGAAGGAGGAAGCCTGAATGGCGATTTGTACATTGTGGGCGGTGCAGATCCGACGCTCGCCTCACGTGACAGCATTGCACAGCCGATTGCGGCATTATTTGCAGACTGGACGAAAATGATAAAATCCGCAGGAATACGCAGAATCGAAGGCCATGTGGTCGGAGACGGACGCTGGTTTGAGGCTATGCCTGAAGAAGAAAGCTGGCTGTGGAACGACCTGGGCACATATTACGGCTGCGGAACCACAGGACTTATGTTCCACGAGAACACCCAGTCGTTTTTGATTTCTCCGGGCTCAAAAGTCGGAGACGAGCTGAAAATCGAAGTGTACTATCCGAAAACCCCATGGATGGAATACCGCTACGAATGCAGCACCGGAGCGGCAAAAACCGGCGACCTGCTCTATATGTACACGACGGAATTTGCGCCCGTGGGAGTGCTGAGAGGCACTTTGGGCGCAGATGTGAAGCGCAAAAGGGTGGACTGCAGCAACAAGTTCCCCGAATATACCTGCGCGCATTATTTCGCAAGCTATCTTGACAAGGCCGGAGTGCCGAACGGCGGAGCGGGAGATTTCAGATTGGGCCAAACCGCGGGCACACAGACCTATATGCCGGATGAAGATACCCCGCTGACGAAACTCGGCTCGACCTACTCGCCAACACTGCGCAGAATTGTCTTCGAAGCCAACCATGCCAGCAACAATCTCTATTGCGAGGCCATCCTTCGCACCCTCGGCAAACTGACAACGGGCAGCGACTGCTACGATTCATCCTACGTGGCACTGAACACAGCCCTGGCATCTGTCATGCAGCTCTCCGGAAAAAAAACGATTGAGGGTCTCCACGTCAAGGACGGCAGCGGACTTTCCCGTCAGAATTACGTCAGCCCGGATTTTTTCTGCCGCTTTCTCAGGAATATGATGCTCAGCCCAAGTTTTGAGGATTTTGCAGCTTCACTCCCAAGCCCCGGAGGCGAAGGCTCGATGAAATACAATATGGATTGCTACTCCAAAGCGTTGAAAGACAGAATTATAGCAAAGAGCGGATCAATGAACGGAGTGAGGTGCTACTCCGGTTACGTCCTTCCGCAGGACGAATGCACCTACGACACTTTGATTTTTTCGGTAATGGTGAACAACTGTTGCGCACCGGCTTGGAAAATCAAAAAAATACTGGATGAAATAATGGCTTTGATAGCCGAAAATTGTTGAATTATATATTATGGAAAAAGAAATTTTGAAAATTATTGAAGCGCAGAGGGAATTTTTCCATACAGGCGCCACACTTGACATCAGATTCCGCAAGGAAATGCTGAAAAAATTTGCAGAGGCAATGTCAAAATGGGAAGGCAGAATCTGCGACGCCCTTTGGACTGACCTGCACAAGTCATACGAAGAGGCATACATGACTGAAATCAGCATAGTCAATTCTGAAATAAAAAATCACCTCAGCCATATAGGCAAATGGAGCAGAAACAGACACGCCGTTTCCCCGCTGAAGATGTTTCCGTCAAAGAGCCACATAGTCAGCGAACCACTCGGCTGCAGCCTCATCGTATCGCCATGGAACTACCCTGTCCAGCTGCTGTTGAATCCGCTGGTCGGGGCGATTTCTTCAGGCTGTACCGCAGTGCTCAAACCCTCGCCATACGTGCCAAATGTCTCACAGGCCATCGCCGACATGATTGCCGAGACCTTCCCTAAGGAATATGTCACCACGGTACAAGGCCACAGGGAGGTGAATGCAATGCTTCTTGAGCAGAAATGGGATGTGATTTTCTTCACAGGAAGCCCTCTGCTCGGAAGGACAGTCATGGCGGCAGCATCCAAAAACCTCACTCCGGTCGTACTCGAGCTTGGCGGCAAGAGTCCTTGCATCGTATCAAAAGAAGCCGACATTGCGACTGCAGCCAAACGTATTGCCTGGGGCAAGACACTAAACAGCGGACAGACCTGCATTGCTCCTGATTATCTGATACTTGAAGCCTGCATTAAAGACAAATTCATTACGGCTTTCAAAGAAGCCGTCAAAGTTCTGCACGGAGAAAATCCTCAGAGCGCCAGGCATTATGTGCGCATGGTCAACGACAGAGCGTTCGAGCGCGTCACCGGCTATTTGAAAGACGGCAAAATCGTTGCAGGAGGCCGCGCAGACGCAGCCGAACGCTACATCGAGCCTACGCTTTTGGACGGAGTCAGCCTTGACAGTCCTGTAATGAATGAAGAGATTTTCGGGCCGGTATTCCCTATAGTCACCATTGATTCGGAAGGAAAAATCCTGAACAGCGGCAACACCACGAAAGCGTCCGGCAGTTTTGAGAATGCCGTCGTGGAATTCGTCACTTCAAGGGAAAAACCGCTTGCATTCTATTATTTCGGAAAGAAAAAGACCGGCTGGGAGCTCGTTCACCGCACATCTTCCGGCGGAGCCTGCATCAACGACTGCATTATGCACATCGCCAATGAAAACATTCCTTTCGGCGGCGTTGGCAATTCCGGCATGGGCCACTACCACGGCAGGCTCTCATTCGAGGCCTTCTCGCACCAGCGCTCCGTAGTCACCACAACGACACTCGCAGACTTCCCGTTCCGCTACATGCCTTACGGTCTCTTCAGAATCGTCAAAATGCTGCTGTAGTTCCTTCGCCCCGCTTCACCCGCCCTGGATGACAAGAAATCTTGTACACATTGTGATAAGACAAAACAAGCCCCGAAAGTTCACATCGAAACTTTCGGGGCTTTCGTTAAATCAAAACCGAACGGTTAAAGGTTCGGATTGACAGTTTTCCAATCCTCCACGGCAGGAATGATGTTGAGGCTGATAATCTCGTCCCTCATTGCGCAGAGATGTGCGTATGAAGCGTCGAGAGCGGCCATTTCCTCAGCCGTACCGTCGATTTCGCCGTAGTGTACGCCGTCAGCGTCGATAACGGTAGGCATAGCCATCATCACATTGTGGTATTTGCCGTTGTTGACATAGCAGCCTGCAGGCCAGGTGAATTTCTCGCCGCCCATAGCTGCAGCGACCATCTCAACCGAGATATACGCAGGGCTCTGGAATGAAGAACGTCCGCGGAGGTCAATGATTTTCTTACCTCCCTGAACGGTATCCAGCTTGATAGCCGCCCATCTTTCCTCTGAAAGGCCAAGCTCAGCGAGAGGTTTGCCGGCAACAGTTACCTTTGAAGCGAATACAGCCATCTGCTCTCCGTGACCGCCGTAAGTGTGGCAATTCTCGACTTCGCTCTGAAGCACGCCGAACTCTTTTGCAAGAGCGCTCTGGAGACGGGTTGAATCCAAAGCCGCAAGCGTAGTCACCTGATTTGGCTTAAGTCCTGAGTGAAGGAGTGTTACGAGTCCGGTAAGGTCAGCAGGGTTGAAAATAATCACAACATGTTTGACATCAGGGCAATATGCTTTGATGTCCTTGCCGAGCTGCTCGGCGATACCGCAGTTGCCTACGAGAAGATCCTCACGGGTCATACCCTGTTTGCGTGGAGCTCCACCTGAAGAAATAATGTAGGAAGCACCTGTGAGGGCCTCTTTGATGTCAGAGGTGGCAATAAGGTTCACACCAGGGAATGCACAATGTCTCATTTCCTCCGCAACGCCCTCAAGACCTGTGGCAAACGGGTCGTAAAGACAGATATTCGGAGTCAGTTTCATCATCATGGCAGTCTGAGCCATGTTTGAACCGATCATGCCGGCAGCGCCGATGATGGTCAATTTTTCGTTAGTTAGGAATGACATATTCTTAATGTTTTGTAAGTATTTTCATAAAAGTTCGGCAAATATACAAAAAATCATTATATTTGCCGTGTTAAACAACTAAGAATATACAGACAAAGTGGAACCTCCCAGTCCTATATTAAAAGAAAAGATGCTTCAGGCGGACGCAAAATCTGACGATCCGTTGTCCTCGAACATATACTCATGGCGGTGTGTGCCCAAAAGGTACGCACGGCTTCGTTGTATATAGGCACCAAGTCCCACTTATTTGAAACTAAATTTATATGGCACTATATTTAAGAAAAAAACTTGACAACAAAGCAGAAATCGCGGTCTGGCAAGTGACCGAGACAGAACAGGAACTTTTGGACCTCATCTCCGTCCCTTCAGATGAAATGGAAGAAATTTCATTGATACGCGACGAGAACCAGAGGCGTCAGAAGCTCGCGGTGAGAGCCTTGCTCAACGAGGTTTTTGAAGAAAAAATGTACCTTAACCACCACGACAACGGCCAGCCTTACCTTGAGAACTGCGTCACCAACATCAGCATCACCCACACGGACAAATATGTCGCCATCATCACACACAACGAGTATGACCTCGGCATCGACATCGAATCCTTGGACAGGGATTTCTCCGCCGTCGAGAAAAAAGCCTTGTCTGAGGACGAAATAGAAGACCTTGATGAAGACAAGAGAAACGAACAGCTCGCAATTTACTGGTGCGCAAAAGAAGCCATCTTCAAAAGAATGGGGCAGAACAGAGTCGACTTCGCCGAGCAGATAGAGGTGGAAAAATTCCGTCCGAAAGGAGAGGGTGAACTCGAAGCGACCTTCATCCACAAAGACGAACACGAAGAAGAATTCGACCTTGAATACATCACCTTCGACAGGCACGTTTTGGTTTGGCTTGTCGGCTAAGCCATAAAACAAAAAAGTTAGGCCCTTTGGGCTAATTTTAAATAATTCAAAATTTCAATCCCTTGCTAATCAATAAATTAACAAGGGATTTTTCAATATGTTAATAACTTCTTTGATTTTTATATTGCAACTTGTCATAATTCTCTTACCTTTGTTACCCCGGAAGAACACCGAAACTGATCTCCGGCTTAAATCACACAGATTATGGTAAAATATGTCGTTAAACGCGACGGTAGAGTCGTCCTCTTCGACAATAGGAAAATTGTCGATGCTATCCTCAAGGCTATGGATGTAACTGAGGGAGGTGAAGATATAGTGCTTGCAGCCGAAATCGCATCATTGATTTCAAAACTTGATGCAGAACAGATGAGCGTGGAACAGATCCAGGACCATGTGGAAATGGAGCTGATGAACAGCACGCGCAAGGAAGTTGCAAAGAAATACATCGCATACCGCAACCAGCGTAACCTTGCCCGCAAAGCCAAATCACGCGAGATTTTCAAGGAGATCATCGAGGCCCAGGCCACTGATGTGACACGTGAGAATGCGAACATGAATGCCGACACTCCGGCCGGCATGATGATGAAGTTCGCTTCAGAGTCCACCAAGTCATTCGTGGACGAGTGCCTGCTTTCCGAGGACGTCAAGGAGGCAGTACAGGGAGGTTATATCCATATCCACGACAAGGACTACTACCCCACCAAAAGTCTCACCTGCGTCCAGCATCCATTGGATAAAATCCTCCAGAACGGATTCTTCGCAGGTCACGGAGAGTCCCGTCCGGCAAAGAGAATCGAAACGGCCAGCATACTCGGATGTATCTCAATGGAAACCGTACAGAACGAAATGCACGGAGGTCAGGCTATTCCGGCCTTTGACTTCTATATGGCACCATACGTACGCCGTACTTTCATAGAGGAAATCGAGAAGCTCTCCGAAATCTACGGCAAGGACCTCAGCTACCTCAACGACACTCCTATAGACGACTACATCAAGCGCGACCTTTACGGCATCCAAGGTGACGAGCGTATCATCCAGCACGCCATCAACATGACAGTGAGCCGCGTACACCAGTCAATGGAGGCTTTCGTGCACAATATGAACTCCATACATTCGCGCGGTGGCAACCAGGTTGTATTCAGTTCAATCAACTATGGAACAGATACCTCGGCAGAGGGACGCTGCGTAATCCGCGAGATTTTGAACACCACTTACGAAGGTGTCGGCAACGGTTCGACCGCAATCTTCCCTATACAGATCTGGAAGAAGAAACGCGGTGTCAGCTATCTGCCTGAGGACAGGAACTACGACCTCTACAAATTCGCCTGCAAGGTGACTGCACGCCGTTTCTTCCCTAATTTCGTCAATCTGGACACACCGTTCAACCAGCACGAACTGTGGAACATCAACGACCCTAAACGCTACCAGTACGAAGTGGCAACAATGGGTTGCCGCACCCGCGTGTTCGAGAACCGCTTCGGACCGAAGACTTCAATCGGAAGGGGCAACCTTTCGTTCACGACCATCAACATCGTACGTCTTGCAATTGAGTGTATGGGCATAGAAGACAGGAACGAAAGAATCAAGACTTTCTTTCACAAGCTTGACTGGGCCCTCAACATCACGGCGAAACAGCTCAACGAAAGATACAATTTCCAGAAAACCGCACTCAAAAAGCAGTTCCCGTTACTTATGGGTTCGCTCTGGATCGGCAGCGACAGTCTGTCCGACAATGACACAGTCGAATCTGTAATCAACCAGGGTACTCTCGGCATGGGCTTCATCGGACTTGCAGAATGTCTTATCGCCCTCACCGGCCATCATCACGGAGAAGACCCTGAGGCTCAGGAACTTGGCCTGCGCATCGTAACGTATATGCGCGACAAGGCAAACGAGTTCTCAGAGAAATTCCAGCACAATTTCAGCGTGCTTGCAACCCCTGCAGAAGGCCTTTCCGGACGCTTCACCAAGATGGACAAGAAGAAATTCGGCATCATCCCCGGCATTACCGACAAGGACTACTACACCAACTCCAACCACGTGCCTGTATACTACCACTGTACACCTAAGCACAAGGCGGAAATCGAGGCCCCTTATCACGACCTTACCCGCGGCGGCCACATCTTCTACGTGGAAATAGACGGTGACGCAACCCACAATCCTGAGGCAATAATGGCTATCGTGGATCTGATGGACAAATACAACATAGGCTACGGCTCAGTAAACCACAACAGGAACCGCTGTATGGACTGCGGCTTCGAGAATGCCGACGAGGAACTCAATGAATGTCCTCACTGCCACGGCCACAATATCGACAAGCTGCAGCGCATCACCGGCTACCTCGTCGGCACGACTGACCGCTGGAACAGCGCCAAGCTCGCCGAACTCAAAGACCGCGTAGTCCACAAATAGCAATCCGTGATCCGCTCAGGATGACAGAAAACGAGACTGACAATATCGTGACATTACGAATATTAGATATTATCGAGGAGACAATGGCTGACGGTCCCGGACTGAGGACCGCCATCTATTGTGCCGGATGCGCCCACAAATGCCCAGGCTGCCACAATCCCCAGTCATGGGACTTCGCAGGCGGAAAAGAATACGATGTGGACGAGCTGTTCGCAGCCATAACCGCTGACGAATTTTCAGACGTGACCTTCACCGGAGGCGACCCGCTTTATCAGGTGGAAGGCTTCACGGCACTTGCAAAACGCATCAAGGAAGAGACGGAAAAGACCATCTGGTGCTATACAGGCTTCACCCTCGAAGAAATCAAAGCCGACGGACGTCTGAGCATGATACTGCCATACCTGGACGTCCTTGTCGACGGACCGTTCATCCTCGAAAAGAAAGACAAGGAACTACTCTTCCGCGGCAGCTCCAACCAGCGCATAATCTACCTTCACGGCAAACCGGACGACACCATCCCCGGCACCACCGCCCTCCTCCAGCCGAAATAACCATACATAACCATACATAACCATATAATGTCTAAGCTTCCTCCACTCGCTACGCTCGGTCGGAATGACAGAGGAGAGGTTATAGCATCGGAGCGAAGAGGCGGATGAAGCTTTGCGCAAAGCGTTTGTGGAAAGGCTGTTCGGACCATTCTTCGAGGGTGAGCTGGCGGCAGAGTTCGAAATCCTTCTCGTAGATGGCCTTCATCAGCAAAGCGGTCTCCTCATCGTAGATATATCCGTTGTCCTCGTGGCTCAAATCAAACGATCTGAAATCCATATTGCAAGTACCGATGCTTGAGAGATAGTCGTCACAGACAAAGGTCTTAGAATGGTTGAACTTCCCGCCACGCAGATATATTTTGACGCCGGCCTGCAGACACTCCTCGAAATAGGAGGCATTGCAGGTGGTCAGGAAAATGGTATCCACATTTTCAGGCGTCATAATCCTCACATCTACGCCACTCAAAGCCGCCGTCTTCAAAGCATTCAGGACAGACTCCGGAGGAACAAAATACGGACTCTGTATCCAAATATACTTTTTGGCATGAAGAATGGCCCACTCATAACTCATTTGAAGCACCGGCCAGGTAGTGTCTGTCTCGTCAGGCACAATCTGCAGCAGTTTGGAATGCAGAATCTCATTTCTCAGGCTCAAATCAGCCTTTCCGGCAAGAGCGTCCGCTGTGGAAACGACCGGCACACTGCCTTTTGTCAGCTTCAGGATTTCCTCTTCCGCACGCGGAACAGGCACTGTCGGCAGATCAAGTGCGGCAGCCTCTGCGCCGCTAAGCCCGAGCTGAGGAAAATACGACAGCAGAGGCGAAGAAAGGGTACCCTTGCAGGTCAGCCATGAAGAGAGGAAGATAAATTGAAGACTCGCCACAGATTTGCCGGTGATACGCATATGGGTGTCCCTCCAGGTCAGGAAATAATGGTTGTTGGCATTCATTCCGCCGGTATATCCGACCTTGCCGTCAATCACAACGATTTTTCTGTGGTTGCGATAGTTCAGCAGAGTGAAAAAATTGATAAGATGACTGTACGGATTGGTGAATTTCCTGACTTCAACCCCGGCCTTTTTCATGGCTCCGTGATAAAATGGGAAAAGATGGAAATCCGCTATATTTTCATGAAGGAAACGCACCTCAACGCCCTCTGCGGCCTTTTTCATCAACATGTCACGAATTGCCTTGCCCCCTGAATCCGTACCGAAATGAAAATATTCTATATGAATGGAATGCTCGGCCCTCTCCAGATCCCTCATCAGCATATTGAACTTCCTTTGCCCGTTGGTCATGATTTCAATGTCATTTCCTTCAGTCACAGGCATCAGAGCCGCACGATACATCATCGAAGCCAAAGGGCGGAAATCCTCCCTCACCCGGTCCAATGCCTTATTGTCAAACAGCAGTTCCCGCAGTTCGGGAGTCATATTGGCCTCCAAAATCTCTTCATATTTTTTGTACCTGCGCTTGTAAATCCACTTTTTCCGGAAATTCAGACCGAAAAGAAGATAGAGAATAATACCGGCTACAGGCAAAAAGCTGACTATGAGCAGCCAGGCAATCTTCCTGCCGCTGTCCCCTTTCTCTGTGACAATAACGAGAACAACTCCGGCAAGCAGAAGCACAAACAATATGGAAAGGACAATCTTCAAATCAGTCTGTTTTCAATTGTGAAACAAATTCATTTGCAGCTGTGGTCTCGGTCTTCCATTGGTCCAGACGGCATTCCATACACCAGCCGCCTCCAAGAAGCACATATTCAAGCGATGCGGAGAATCTGTGTCCATGCTCACATATCCAATCAAACACAGTGCCTTTCTTCCCGATTTTATCGAAAGGCCCGAGGAATTTGCCTCCCCTGAACTCTGCCGCTGCTTCAATCTCTGCCTGACTCAGTTCATATATGGACTTGCTTGTATCCCAACCCTTGTTCAAAGTCTTCACTTCGCCGTTTGCCCTGGCCTTCTCAAGATTTTTCTCCATATAAGGCGGCTTCATCTGCTCCCAGGATTTAATGGCAAGATACTGTTCCCTTGAGCCGTAATAGGCATTGAGTTTCTCTTCATCGTGTCCGGCCCACCACTGGGTACCGTATTTCTCCTCCTTGGTTGCAGGCTCGAGGAAGGGCTTTACAAGAGCGGGCGGCACTATGCGCGCAAGGCTGAAATACCACGGCAGTTGCTTCTGAAGCCGCTTCATATACTCCGCAACAGGAATGTTGGCCCTGAAATGGCAATAACGCTCCAGTTCGTCCGCATCCTCATACCACATTCCGTGGAAATTCCGCGTAGCAAACCAATGAGGCGCAAACACTTTGTCCGGAGAACCCAAGCCAAGTCCGCCAATGAGATACGATTCAAATTCGTAATTGCTCAGGCGATATTGTTCACCGCTGCTTATGTTGTAGAACCTGCACCAGAACTCGTCAGGAATGTCATCTCCGCAGACATTCGCAAGCAGACGTCCCGAATCCTCGATGGTCGCCCACTCGAGCACTCCAGCGATAGGCACATGATAGGCAGTCGGTCCGAAGCCCTTGAAAATGCCCGGATACAATATGCCGGACTGACGCAGGGAGACCCAATGCCTGATTCCACTGTCTACAATAGCCTTCTCGGCCTTGCATTTGGACAGAGAATACATGTCATAGCGGCTCGCGCACTGAGGGTCCATGGCAGTGCCCCAATGCACAGGTCTGCGGCGGTCACCGTACTGTGCCACCGAACCTATGTACACAACCTTGATATCATCCGCATTCGGCTGGGCAAGCACAGCCTTGGCCACATTCTCCGCAGCTAAGACATTCACTTTCAATGTTTTTTCCGGATAATAATCTGCCGCCGGAGACACCATACCTCCGACGTGAAGCACATAATCCGAACCCCTCACTCCTTCAAGTACATCCCCGTAATTATTGAGGTCGCCCCAAATGACCGTCACAGAAGGATCCTTCTCATACTGCGAGAGGATTTTCATATTCTTCTCGCTCGGACGCGCCAAAAGGCGGATATTGAATTTTTTTGTCGCATACAGCTCACGGAAACCCGCATTTCCCATATTTCCCGTGGCTCCTGTAATGAATACCGTTTTCTTCATCAGTTATCAAATTTATCCCGGCACCGGCAGCTATCTCAGCCAATGCTCGGGGTTCTGAGGCTTGGTGCCCTGCCACAACTGGAAGTGCAGCATAGTCTCTCCGTTAATAGTATCAACCGTTCCGAGCACCTGCCCGGTGGTAATCTTGTCGCCCGCCTTCACCTTCACGCCCTTGAGCCTGCAATAGAATGTGAAATAATTTCCGTGCTGGACGAGCACGCACTGATTATACCCCGGCATGACCACAATCTGGCTCACAACGCCGTTGAAGACCGCTTTCACCTCGGTTCCCGAGCCCAAAGCTATATTTATTCCGCTGTTGAAAGGCAGCTTCAGATTCTTGTAGACAGGATGGTACTGCTGACCGAAATGGTCCACTACAGGCCCCTCAGCCGGCCACGGCAGCTTGCCCTTGTTGGCAGAAAACTCTCCACTGAGCTTGACATCCACCGGTTTCTTCTTTCCACCTTTTGAACCACCGCCGACAGCCTGGGCCACAATGCGTTCAATCTCTTTATTGAGGGCATTGACCTGCTTCTTCTTGGCAGCAAGCTGAGCCTCGTATTTCTTGCGGTTTTTCTTAAGCTGAGCCACCACCTTGTCGCTCTCCGCTTCCTCCTTCTTCAACTTGGCAAGTTCCTCAGCCTGCTCATTCTTAACCTTTTGCGCCTGGGATTTCAGCTTAGCCAACTTTTCTTTCTCGACCTTCAGCTCTTCCTGGGCAACACGAATTTTCTTCGCCTCCGAATTCATCTGTGACGAAAGATTACGGAAATAGCCGAAACGGCGGTAGGCCTGACCAACATCCTCAGCCGAAAGAATATGCATATACCACAACCTTGCATCACGGTTCTTGTAAGCGCTCAGCACCAGACGGGAATAATGCGATTCAAGCGTATCCACGCGTGCGTTCAGCTTGTTGATTTCCCTCTGCTTGGCGTTGATTTTTGCATTATATTCAGCTATCTGCTTGTCTGTCTGTGCGATAAGGGCCTTTCTGTTGGAAATCTTCTTGCGTACAAGGCTCAGTTTGGTCAGCTCGTCAGAACTCTTCGAAGCATTTGCCGCCAACTGTTTGTCTATGATTGCAATCTCCTTTTCCAATTTGGCTTTCTGCTGTCTCTGGGCCTCCTGACCATATAAAGGCAAAGCCCAAGTGGCAAACACAAGGGCGGACAAAATCAAATATTTCAGGGATTTACGCATTTTATCTCTTTATTTTTGCCTTTTTGGCAGCAATTTTCTCCTCCAAAGCCGGAAGGTCCTCACTTTTCTGCTTCAAAGCCATATTCCAATATACAAAAGCCAAATCATATTCTTTCAAAGCATAAAGCACATCCGCATAATGGTCGAGGATGACCGCACTGTCCTTGCCTCCGTATAGCATGGCATGTTTAAAATGCGTTTTGGCGAGCTGAGGATTGCCCTGCAGATAAAGTATCCACCCGTAAGTGTCGAGATAAGTGGCATTGTCAGGCTCGGCATCAATGGTCTTTTTGCTCATTGCCTCAGCCTTTTTGAGTTTTTTGCCGGCAATACTCAGATAATAAGCATAATTGTTGAGTACATGAATTGCATCCGGAGTGATTTTCAGAGCATTGTCGTAGGCCTTGAAAGTCTTTTTGTCATTGCCGAGAGTGTGGTAGACATCGCCCTTCAGAGCCCAGGCCTGAGACGTCGCAGTCTTGTCTTCGGAATATTTCGCAATCACCTCATCGCAAAGTTCAAGCACCCTGTCATAATGCTTCATATTGAATTCAGCGAAGACGGCCGACTCCAAAAAATGGCTGGTCTCAGGGAATTTCGCATACGCCTCCATGCTCACCTTCGACAGCTCCTCCAATTTGTTGGTGTACATCAGCAGTTCGACGTATGTCCCCCATGCAAGCGGGTCATCAGGATGCAGGTCAACGTTTTTCCTGAAATACGCCTGTGCCTCGTCAAACTCCTTCACAGCATAGCAAAACGCTCCTGCCGACTGGAGAAGTTCACCGGAATCCGGATGCTGACGTACCATGATTTCCATGACTTCAGCGAGGTTTGACTTGAATTTCTGCACGAAAGTCGGGCTTGTTTTCTGCACTATCGCGTTGAAATACTCGCTCTTGACCCGTGGAGGGATGTTCACGTTTTCCGCAACTTTCTGAAATTCAGAGAAATACTTCTCATAATCACGCTGCTGACGGTAGATTTCCACCTTGCCGAGGATGGCCGCCACGCAGTTCGGATCCAGATCCAGAGCCTCATTGTAGTACGCTAAAGCCGTGGAATCATTATACGCGGCCATGTCTCCGAGAGTCGCAAGAATAATGGGCGATGAATATTCCTTGTTGTACTCCTTCAAAGCATCCACAGCCTCATCCGTCTTGCCCATATTGCCGAGAATCTGATAGCGGACAAGAGTCGACTGTTCCGTCTTGCCGAAGGCTGTATCCACGTTGTCAAGCGTCTCCAAAGCATTTTCCCACTGCTTCTGCGACAGGAAAAGCTCCACCAAAGTATAATACAGTTCCGTCTTGTCCGGGTGTTTCTTCAGAATGTCCCTGTAGATTGCTATAGCGAGCTCCTGACGGGATGTCCGCGCATAAATATCCGCTAAATTGGACTGATACCAATAGTTCTCTCCGTCAAGCTCCACTGCATTTTTTGCATACAGTTCAGCCCTCTCCGCATCATTCTTCGAACGCGCAATCAGCGACAGATAATACTGCGCCGCATCATTTTCCGCATCCTTCTCCGCAATCGCACGGAAAAGCGGCTCCGCCTTGTCATATTTTCCGAGATTATAATATGTCACCGCATCGATGACCGCATTCTCCAAAGTCTGCGCAAAAAGCGGATATCCCGTCGCCAGAAGCAGGAAAAACAAAAATATTTTTTTCGTTATTACTTTCATACTCCTCAAATTTACCTTATTTCTTGTAATCTTCAAAAAATATTCCTCAAATGTCGGAAAAATTCTCTAAGTTTGGAAAAAATTTGCCCAAAATGCAACAAAACGGATTCGGAGTGCATCTATTCAGGCAAGTGAGAAATGAAATAAAGTCCGGATCCACAAAGACATAGCTTTGGCGGAAATCGTTAATTCTCAGACTATTGACCTTTGCAAAAAAGGGAATCGGGCGGCTCAGCGTGCTGTATATGACGCTTTGGCTCCCCGAATGTTTTCTCTATGCCTGAGGTATGTCTGCGAAAGAGAACTGGCCGAAGACCTGCTTCAGGAAGGATTCATCACTTTATTCACCAAGATTGACAGTTACAAGGGCGAAGGCTCGTTTGAAGGTTGGGCAAGAAGAATTTTCGCCACGACCGCGCTGATGAGCCTGAGGAAAAAGGACGCGCTGAAAATGAGCGATGATCTCGAAGCTGCAAGGAATCTGAAGGCGGAGACAACGACGCAGTTGCAGAATATGGGCTACAAGGAACTGATGGCGCTGGTGTCACAGTTGCCGACCGGTTTCAGGACAGTGTTCAGCATGTATGCAATCGAGGGTTTTTCACACAAGGAAATAGCAAAAATTTTAGGCATCACAGAAAGTACGTCGAGGACTCAGTTCAGTCGTGCAAGACAGTGGTTGCAGCAAAGAATAAATGAAAAATAAAGGCAACATAGAAGAGACGCTGCGCGACATTCTGCTGTCCGGAGAGGAAAAAGTTCCTGCCGGGCTGTGGGAAGGAATTGTGGCGGGACTTGACGCAGCAGCGGCGAAAAAACGCGCACGGGTGGTTCTGTGGCGCAGAATTGCCATAGGCTGCAGTGCTGCAGCTGCTCTTGCCTTGGGACTGTTCTTAGCTTTCAACCGCCCTGCCGTCGATACGCCGACGGAAATTCTCGCAGACAACGCCACTACTGATTCTTCCGTTGTGGGACTTGTTTCGGTCACAGCCGGGCATTTTTCAAATGAGGCCGCTGAAACGGATATGGCTGTAGAAAGCAAGGCTACAGGAAGGGTCTCAAGAAAACCGTCGGGCAATGAAGATGACGACTATATCAAACCTTCGGACAGCGGGATTTCGGTCGTAAAATCCGAACCGCAGACTTTGACAGCAGAGAACCTGATGGCAGATGCAGAGCGTCAGGCCATAATGGAAACAACGGAACCGGCAGATGGAATTGCCGACAGCATCATTCCGGTCAAAGCCGGATATTCCGATGAAAACTGGGAAGAGGACAAGGAGTTCACAAGAAAACGTCTTCCTATGTATTTCTCACTTTCCGGAACAGCCAACACCAACGAAACCGGAGCGAAGCGGCTACGTATACTCAAACGCCCGATGATCGTGTCGTCTCCCGGCACGACTTCACTCGTTTCACAGACAGGACAGTGCAGCTACGGCATTCCTTTCAGTGTCGGGGCAAGTTTCAGGGTCGATTTCACCAAACGCATAGGATTATCCATAGGAGTGAACTATACTCTTCTGACAAACAGATTCAAAGGTTTTTTCAATGAATATGACAAAGAGGGCAATCTGACCAACTCCACCGAATCCGACATCAAAAACCAGCAGCACTACATCGGTATTCCCCTGAATCTCTATTGTAATATCTTCACAAGCAAGCATATAAATTTCTACGCATCCGTAGGCGGCGAGCTTTCCAAAGGAGTTGCCGACAACTATCGAATCCTTGCGACTTCATACACCCACAGACAGCGCATAGACGGCGTACAATGGGCAGTGAATGCCGGTTTAGGCGTGGAATTCATGATAACCAGGCATTTCGGCCTCTACATCGACCCGAGCCTGAGATACTATTTCCCCGGCAATCAGCCTGCAAGCATACGCACAGCACAGCCTTTCCAGGCCGGTTTCGAACTTGGTATACGCGCAAAACTCTAATTACACCTGATTTCAGACTCTATTTCCTGATAATTTGGATTTCAAAGTCCATCCCAACCTTGATGATGGATGAAGACTGACCTGTGGCATTGCCTTCGAGGGTGCTGTCCACGACATAATCCACGCCGTCTTTGATGGCAGGGGAAATCTCCGCAAAAGTTTTCGGGGTGGGTTCTCCTGAAATGTTCGCGGAAGTGGACACAATCGGACGGCCGAATTTTCGCACCAGTTCAGTACAGAAATCCATCATAGGGATACGTATGCCCACAGTACCGTCCTCAGCCACAACATTATACGCCAAGAGATGCTTCTCTGCACGCGGCGTTTCCCCTTCTGTCGGTCTGACGCCTGCCATCGCTCCGGGATAAATGATAGTCATAGGCTTGTCGTTGACCTCAATGAGTTGAAGAGCCACCTCGGGCATTTCCTTAATATAGCGGCAAACCATGTCAATGTCACTTGCAAGCAGCACGAGCGACTTGCTGTCGGAGCGGCGCTTAAGCGCAAACACTTTGGCGACTGCCTCAGGGTTTGTCGCATCGCAACCTATGCCCCAAACCGTATCGGTAGGATAAAGGAGCAGCCCACCATTACGGAGGACCTCCAAAGAATTCCGGATTTCAGTCTTGCTATCTATCATAATTACTGTACAGTGTATGACGTTTTTTCCAATACAGAATAAGGAACCAGCCGAAGAGCATACCTCCGAGATGTGCGAAATGAGCGATATTTCCACCCACTCCGGTCAGGCCTGTTCCAAGTTCGATGACCACGAACACCAAGACCATCCATTTGGCTTTAAGCACAACAGGAGGGAAGACCAGCCCCATCTTGGCATCAGGATAAAGCATGGCAAAAGCAAGCAGACAGCCGTAAATAGCACCGGAAGCGCCCACTGTCGGAGTCATTTTCAGTATATGCAACGACTGCACGGCCTGCATTGAGCCGTCGGCTATCTGAGCCATAAACAGCTGAACCTGAACGAACTGCACGGCCATGTGAGTCAGAGCCGCGCCGAAACCCGCCACGAAATAGAAAAGCAGGAATTTCTTCACACCCCACTGTCTCTCCAAAGCGGAGCCGAACATATACAGGGTGAACATATTGAAAAACAAATGCCAGAAGCCGCCGTGCATAAACAGATGCGTGAACGGCTGCCACCATTTGAAGAAAGGCGAAGTCGGGTAGAAGAGCGAGAATTTCTCATACATGAAATCCCCGTTGAGCGCACACATAATCATCACAAGGGCATTGATCACTATAAGATTGCCCGTCGCCTTCGGTACATTGGAGAAAAAGCCTCCCCTATTTGAGTAAAAATCCATTTAATCTCTATATATAATTTTCTAAAATTTCTTTTCCAATTCATCTACGGTCACCACCACGGTAATACGGCGTCCTGACTGAGTGTATTCAGGATTTGAGCAGGCGAAAAGCTCCTCCGTCAGGCTGCGCGCCTGTTCGTTGTTTGCAATGTTCTCGCAGTTCAGCGCAGCTAATTTGGCGAACCTTGCAGCCAGATTTGCCGACATTATTTCTTCGAGCGAACTGTGATTTTCGGACAGTATCAGAATCAAATCCCCTATCATAGCCTCCACCTTGTCCGCTTCCACAGAAAATCCTTCAGGCACGGCGTTCACGACCACTTCGTCATTGCTGAATGCGGTGATGTCGAAGCCAAGTGAATGCAAAGTCTGTGCAAATTCTTCAAAAACCGGCACATTTTCACAGCCGACATGGACTGAAACAGGGAAAAGCGAGCGTTGGCTCACATGCTCATTCCTTGAAAAGGCCTCAAGAAAACGGTCGTAGAATATGCGTTCCACTGCCCTCGGCACATTTATCAACATCAGCCCCGAGCGGGAATTTGTCACAATGTATTTACCTTGTACGACCAAAGCGGGCCTGGTCTGTACGGACATTCCCTCGAAGAGCCTGCCATAATCGTCACTTTTGTCCACATATTGGCCATAACCACCCTGCGGTGCAGTATAGGACGGAACCTCGTTCTGCGGCTCTACAGTCGGAAACTCCATCATCCCAGGCACATCCGCAACACCGGCGTTGCCACCGCCGAGCACATTTTTGAAAGGAGACTCCTCGGAAGGATAACCGTCATTTTCAAAGGGATTGAAAGTCGGGTCAGACCCGGTCTGAGGCATAGTGACGGGACGGTATTCGCTGAACCCCTGCCCCAAAGCAGGAAGTTCAATCATACCGTCCTTGTCGAAATCGATGCTCGCGCCGAAAGACAATTTGCCAAGCGCCTCTTTTACAGCGGCATAAAGCACGGAGAACAGCACATTGTCGTCCTCGAATTTAATCTGCACCTTTGTCGGATTCACATTCACGTCAATCGATGCAGGATTTACGTCAAGATATATGAAATATGTCGGAGCCACCCCCTCAGGTATCAGATTCTGATATGCATTCATAATGGCCTTGCGCAGATAAGGGCTCTGGAAATATCTTCCGTTCACGAAAAAATACTGGTTGTCAAGTCCTTTCTTCGCAGTCTCGGGCCTTCCGACGAAACCGTTGATTTCAGCCACGGAAGTATCTGCATGGATATCCACCAATTTATTCACAACATTGCCGCCTATCATGTCCTGAATACGGAATTTCATCGATTTGGCAGGACGAAGCACACGGATTTCCCTGCCGTTGTGAGTAAGCGAAAAACCGACATCCTCGCGCGTAAGAGCCACTTTTTCGAACTCCTCCACTATGTGTCTGAACTCCGCATTGTCCGATTTGAGGAATTTCCTGCGGGCCGGCACATTATAGAACAGATTTCTAACCATGAAATTGCAGCCGACAGGTGAAGCTGTCTCGATAGTGCTCTGCAGCTGTGAATCCGCAAAATCCACCTGGCAGCCGACCTCATCCTCCTCGCGTCGCGTCTTCAGCGTCACCTCGGCCACGGCGGCAATCGAAGCGAGAGCCTCGCCACGGAAACCGAAAGTATGGATGTTCATCAGGTCCTCCGCCTCAGCGATTTTCGAGGTTGCGTGGCGTTCAAAGCAGACCACAGCCTCGTCCGGCGACATTCCGCAGCCGTTATCTATCACCTGGATCAGCGTCCTGCCGGCGTCCTGGATGATGACCTTAACCTCGGTCGCACCGGCATCCACGGCATTCTCCATCAACTCCTTAACCACCGAAGCCGGCCTCTCGACCACCTCTCCTGCAGCTATCACATTTGCAATATTTGAAGGTAATATCTTGATTCTCATCTTATTACTAATTATAAATAAGTCCGTAGAACTTGGCAATAAGGATAAGTACTGCAAAAATCAGTATCAGCGTCACCATTCCGATAATTTTCTGCATTCTGCCCACCTGACGCGTCCTCTGGTAATTTCCTTCACGGAAACTGCCCTTGAGGTATGAACCCGGGACATATTTCTCGCCCGTTTTCTCATTCGTACCATCCACAGCGCCGAATTTCTCCTTCAACGCCTCTTTCTCCGGATTATAGTAACGTGGTTTGTAATTGAAAACCCTATGCTCGTTTGAGCCGAAAAAACCGAAATTGAATCCCATAACAACAAGTCTTTTATTGTGACAATCTACAAAAATACGCATTTTTTCAGAAACTTGTTGACTTTATAAAATATATCCGCTATTTTTGGGATAACAAACCTGACCGCACTGCGGATTAAACGGAAAATTCAAAAGCTTTTATAAAATGGAAAAAATGCCTGATTTCAGAATAGGAAACGGATATGACGTACACGCCTTGGCCCCGGGGCTGCCGCTTTGGCTTGGAGGAGTGAAAATTGAAAGCGAACTCGGCTGCATTGCCCACTCGGACGGGGATGTGGCGATTCATGCACTTTGTGACGCCCTGCTCGGGGCTTTGGCACTCGGTGACATCGGCAAGCATTTCCCGGACACTTCCAATGAATTCAAGGGCATAGGCAGCAAGATCCTGCTGCGTCGCGTTATGGAACTCATCACAACGGAGGGCTGGTCAGTAGTCAACGCCGACATCACCATCGCCATGCAGCGCCCGAAACTCGCCCCATACATCATTCCTATGCGCGAAACCTTGGCAGGCATCATGGGCCTCGAAGCCGGCCGCGTCTCAGTCAAAGCGACCACCACCGAAAAACTCGGCTTCGTCGGCCGCTCAGAAGGCTGCGAAGTCTACGCCGTCGCCCTGCTCTGCAAATGACTTTTTTAAGAAGCTACTTATATATCACTTCAAAAACAGCTTCTAAGCTAAAATGCCGTTTTCATAAAGATATTCAGGGGCAAATCCGATCTCATTATTCCAATCAACAGTCCATCCGTCCAGTTGGAAATTTTTGAAATAGCTTAGATCCTGAAGTTTTTTACAGATCCCTTTGGTATAAAGTTTAGAGAAATCAAATGTCTTAATTTCTCCTGTGTTGAAAGTAAGCTCAAGTATATATCCTGAAACGTACTTAGCTGCTGTTATAATTATGCCTTTCATCCCCATCATTTATTTTAAAGGTTCTATTTTTACAAAGCCCTCACAATTCTCACCACGCCTCCAATTCTCCAAAAGTTCTTCTCTATGTAAATCAAGCCACTCAAAGACAAGATTTAAAGCACGCCTGGGTAATGTTCCGGTAACTATACCATCCACGATTGTAATCTCAGCATTAAATTCTTCGTACCTCACATGAAAATGCGGGGGATTATGTTCACTGAAAAACATACTGATTATTATTCCATAAAATCTGCTAATTTCCGGCATATTGACTACTTTTAAGTATCTGCAAATATAAAAAATGTTTTTAAATAAACAAGGAACTTCCGCCCAGCAGCGCATGCCACATTGTGCATTAATTTGTACAAAACAAGAACGTCACGCAGCATTCAACTGCAGGACGTTTCCTTTGTGGTCCCCTGATTATGAGTAGATGTATGACGTGATTTTGAACAAAATCGTATGAAACTTTGTAAATAAGATGTAATTTGATTATAAGATATTTGCAAGCATCAAAAGAAGTTTGTAATTTTGTATGAGACCTCTTGAAACTTGTGGATTGTGTTCAAAATGTGTTCAAATCCCATTTGCTGAACACGCTCCCTGATTGTTTCATAGGGTCTGGCACCTCTGATAAAAACTTGCACACGACTTTGCATACAGCTCTATGAACAAGGTTCTTTTTAGCGATGAATCCAGACGGTTCGCAGGAGCGACGATATATATCATTCTCGCTCCGGACAACAGGTATAAATTCGACACAGGCAAGTCTGCGTCACTCATCAACGATTGCGGAGATATTTCCCGACTGGAGTCAAGGTATCGTCACTGAAAAAATACGAAGCCTTATTCTCAAAATCAAATGCCGCCATTGAAGCCCGAAAGGCGCTTCGCAAGGTGTTTGATCAGATATGCACTAAAACAGATGAACTTATTTTGCTCAACCGGTTCTCGGTTGCCGATCTCAAAAGCCCTGTTGAAAAGTCCGAGGGGAAAGTGACGGAAAAGACAATGAGTGCGGACGATACCTTTTCTTATTGGGCGACACTCGGTGCATCGAAAGAAAAAGTAAAGACCAGCGCGATGTATTCTTCTGCCCTTGACTGGTTCAAACTCTTCCGAAAGGATAAACCCATTTCGCTCGGTGCGGTCAATACCGCCATAATCACACGTTTCGCCAAATGGCTTGACGAACAGAAAGCACGCAACGGCACGGATCAACCGCTATCTTTGGATACGCGAATGGTAATTCTTCTGCCACACGTGCCGTGTTTAATCAGGCTTATAAAGACGGACATACTACGATGGTACCCAATTTCAAGGGTCTCATTCATGCCGGGAATCGTCGACACTTGAACGCATTGACTGTGGAAGAAGTGTTGAAGTTGTGGCAATATTGGCTTGCTTCTCCTGATAAACAGTCAAAATATGCCCGTGCCGTAGGGCGCTGGTTGCTCCTTGATTGTCTAAACAGCATGAACACCATAGATATGGCTAAGCTCGTCTGGACGGAGAAGGCAGATGTGTCGGAGAAATATCCTCAGTTCTCATTCATTTGCTCAAAGATAGACTGCGCTAATAAGCCAGTTGGCAAGCAACTGGATGAAACTTCCGTACCGATTATCCCGCAGTTACGGCAGTTACTGGATGTGTATGCCTCGCCATATGACCCCGGTGAACTTGTTTTCCCTGGTATCTTTCTCAATGCTGTCACAAATGAGCAGAAAGCAATCCGCGTTCACAACTTCAATCGCAGAATTTCAAAGAACATCAAAGATGTATGCGAATCGCTTGGCATTCAATGCGTCACGCCACAGTATGCCCGCAATTCTTTCATTTCAGCTTTGGCACATCACGGCGTGATGGCTTTGTTTGATACACCTCAAACCATACCGCATTTATTTATCTTACGTAACAAGGGGAATTGTTGGTGCACATAAGCCTTTTGATGACTTAATGATAGCAATACATCAATCTTATCAGCAATAGTATATATGGCGCTTAGGTATGTCTATAAAATGCTCGTGTGGATGTCTGGCCGAGAGCATCAAAATGTAAGAATAACCCTTAATCCTATGCTTTTTAACTTCTTTGGGAAGATTATAAAGCATTTGAAATAATGGTATCGTATATTTCTTTATTGGAAACACATTCGATATAGAGGAGAGCTTTCCAGTAATTTGTACCGAACTTCTCCTGTAGCATAGAAGCTGCGCTAAGTACACTTTTCTTTATTTTATCTGGTGGAATTGAATTCTGTACTGATGACTTAATTATAAATATAAGTTCGTCAATAATATCGGGAGAGTTTTCTGCGAACCTATTAAGTAAATCGAGTCCATTATAATGACTTACAATTTTCCTATAAAGTAGATTGTCGATCCCTGCTGACTGTTCTAATCTAAACGAAAATATCGGTATCCCTTCGATTAGTTCTCCTTTGACAAACAGATACTGTTGGGTGGGTATTTCATCTATAAACAAGTTCAAGAATATTCTATCTGTCTCGGACCTCCATATTTTTGATTTCTTCCCATTGCAAGTCATGCAACATTGCATCAAATTTTTAGGATTATCAGAAAATTCTGGGAACTCGGTTTTGGGAATACAATGGTCTAGTGATTGAACATTATTAATTGTACAATTAGGGCACAACTTTGAAACCCGATTATGTTCATCGGTGGTAAGCACTGCAAGCAGTTCTTGAAATGGCCTCATCTGAAATGAATACATGTTTAACAAAGCATCTTTCTGTTCGTCTGTAACAGGAGCCGCCTCTAAATTTTGAAGTGTGTCTTCTTTGAAGCAAGTGTCATAACACTCAAATTGAGCTTTTATTATTCCTTCCAGACTTGTTACGAGAGTCTTAGTTTTCCCTGTCTTTTTCGCATTCAAAACCTTTTTGTGAAAATTGAATGCATCCCCGGAATAACTTTTGATTTTTCTCATATTTGTAATTTGTATCGTTGTTGAATATACATTTTAAGACCAATGCCCAGTTCTATATCACGAGACTGCAGCGCAGAAACCAAATCATTATATGAAAGGCCTGCCGATATCAATTCATCAATTTTTGTTTTATAGTACTTAGGGATATCTTTGTTTTCAAATATTTCTTCCACTAATGCCGACACATTAGCACCTAATGATTCTATATTAATGGCGCGAATTACTGGTAGATTATTTATCCTATCCATAATCCTAACTCCAGCTGATCTCATTTCTCGAATAATAAGAGGAGAATGTGTAACAATAATTGCATACGATTGATATTCATCAAGTAATTGATATATTGATGACATCAAAGAGGTTATCGCATTTGGGTGTAAGTGTGTTTCTGGCTCATCAAACAAGATTAATGAGTCATACCTAATATTGGCAACGATATTGCAAAATATGAACAAAAGCGAAGATTCCCCAGAACTCAGATAGTCTACAAATTCGACTAAACGGACTTGGTTAACTTTTAATTTTTCTTCTTGAGTTGTAAATAGCGCTGATATTATATCTGCTGGATATAGTGGAGAGAGTATATTTCTAAGAGATTCTGCACGTTCTCTACCATTAATTGTTTTTGTTGCTGCTAATAATCTAAGTTTTAATTCCTTTGGTGCTAAAATCGTTTTATTGTCTTTTTTCCCGCAAGCTAATCCACAATACACATAATTGAAGCCGACGCTATTCTTTGGTACATCAAAGCTGTCATACAGACTTGTTGATACGGCTATTATTTTACTGTATAATGGTACTTGTGGTGCAAATAAATTTGCTCTCCCCTCAGCTAAATCAATCGGTAAGGAGGTGATTAATTGTGTCTTGCCAACTCCATTTTCTCCGATTAAAGCAAAAACCCTCTGCTGAAAGGCACTATTAATATCAAAAGAAAACTCTATATGAATTGGATTGTCTGCATATTTGGGAGAAAATTCATAAGAGAACTTATAACAACTTGAAATTTTCCGATTATCAATTAGGTATTTCTCTTCCCTTAAAAGGCGCTCCACGCTATTATCTCTTATTAGACTATAGTGAAAAAATGGATGTCTTTCAAAATTATCTTCTATAAATGAAAAAATTGCGCAATCTTTTAATGCCCATAATATAGAGAGATACTTTTGGGGGAAATTTTGTTTAAGATTGTCATAATATTCTTGTGTTTGTCCAATTGAGCAAAAATCATTTTCGCTTAATGAATAGAACTTGTCTTCCATTAAATCGCGCACACGATATTTTTGATGCTCTGAATCTGTATAATCTTGTTGCACGTTAATGATTTTTAGTGGTCCAATGTGTGTATGAACCTCTTTTGACTCATAGTAATACAGTTCAAATCGAGATTCAACTCCGTAATCATCCCAATGGTCTACCACCATAACAAATGATGGAAAAATAGTGGGTTGATGGTGGGAAGAAATTTTATGTGCAAATCCTCGAGGATTTCTATCCAATATAAATGGTATGTTATTTTCTATTAGTGCGCTATCATCAATAACTGACGTATGTGGTTCAATCTTATATGAAATATCACCATTCTCATTAACTTCATAAGGCTTTAAGATATATTTTTTAGGAAGCAAATATTCGTTAATGGTCGAAACAAGAATAAGCTGAGAATCTTGATTATGATAAATCGGATTTACAGTTTCTGTAATAAATTTATTAAATATATCATCTTTCTTAAATAATTGAAGTACTTCAGAGAATAAGTAATCATAATCCCAATCATCATTATTAAACATGTGTTGTTGAATATCGCCCCTCATATTATGGAAACGAGAATCCGAAGACGGCAATCTATCTATATCCCAAATGCTTGAAAGGAAATCAAAGAAATTATCATCATTTATCAAAGAATTAAAGAAATTAGATTCTTTAATCTGATTGAATAACATCTTCTGCTGTACCGGAGAGAATATGGCCGTTGTCATGGTTGACGGGGATGTTAAAATTGTACTTTGAATGTTAGCGTCCAATTGACGCAGATTTTTTTATGGTCATAAATAGATCTATAAGTTACAATCATCAAAATCCTTCACATAATATCCTCCTGTTTTTTTTGAACCAATATACTCTATTAGCCCCTTGTCAATAAGCTGTTTGACGGTTCTTCGGATTGTTCTGACGCTTTTATTCGTTTGCTGAATCAATTCGTTTGCTGTTATGCCAGGAGTGGTTTTAATGCTGTCAAAAACAAACTGCTCTGTAATATTTAATGTGCCATTTAATGTGCCATTTAATGTGCCATTTAATGTGCCATCAGTGGCACGATTAAATCTGACTCTTTTCATGAAGGTAACTGTAAAGAAACCTTGGGTGTCAAATCTGGGTTCTGGCAGTCCGGCTTCTTTCATCAACCTACGCATACGTGGAATACCTGATCCAACCTTCTCGACAATATGCATACGAGTAAACAAGCCGAAAATAAGCGGATTGCGGCTCATGCTCTTGTGTCCGAACTCTGCTGCCACAACTGGCAGCAATCCACCAGGATTTGAAATTTCAACCCGGTCATCATATACCTCCACCATGATGGTCGCCCCCTCTTCATAAAGGTCGCGATGACAGATGGCATTCATAACGGCTTCTTTGAAAACATCAAGAGGAATCTCCCATATTTCCTGTCGGGGACCTGTTCCCTTGATGAGATATTCTACTTCAAGCTTGCTTTCAATCCAAGAAAGTGCATCAAGATACTGTTGGTACAATGGTCCTCCAAAAGACTTGTCATCAATAATATGAACCTTATCAAGCCCTTTGAATCGGAGGCACCTGATTATAGCATGAGGGAATTTGCGCTCCGGTTCACGTCCAAAGAAAAGCGCTGTCGCATTTTTAGCTATACATTCCTCCGTCAATAGTTCAAGACTCTCAAACAATCTTCTTAAAGATAACGTGTCCGAAAGACCTGCCATTTCCATGAAAGTCTTAAAATTGCGTGGTTCTATGTCTTTTTCAATATCAAACCACCGGCAAGGAATGGCATCATAAAAAATCTTTGCACATTCAGCAAAGAATGCCCGTATTTCTTCGGCTGAACGGAGTTTCTGACAATTGGCTCCTTCTCTTACATAGATGATTCCTCCTGTAATGTATGGTTTATCCTTGCCGCTTGGGACCTCTATTACCCATACTTTTTTGCCTTCGACATCGACAGGATAGAATTCACATTTCAATGCAGGAGATATTTCTCCAATCGTATCTTGAATGGCAGAACGCTTGTTGTTATCAATTTCAGCACCGATAATCTGATTATCATTATCGACGCCTATAAGGACATATCCACCGACTGCATTGGCAAAACCAGCAACTTCATCGGAGATGTCCTTAACCTTTGATGGAACACTGCGTTTGAAGTCCACATTGTAGCCTTCACCACCCTTGACCATTTCCTGTATTTGAGAAGCCGTTAACATGATACAAAGTTACAAATATATTTTGAATCAGTAGCTTTTGTTGAATAGTTCCGTTCCGCAGTACATTATATCTGCAATATTGTGCATTAAATTATACAAAACAAGAACGTCCCGCAACTGACAGTTGCAGGACGTTTCCTTTGTGGTCCCAACAGGGCTTGAACCTGTGACCCCCTGATTATGAGTCAGGTGCTACTAACCAACTGAGCTATAGGACCATTTTTTGTTTCTTTTGCCAGATAACGGCGTCCGACTTCGCATCGTCAATCGGTCATTTACACAAGTAAACTCCCTCAATCCTCACTTGTCGTTCTTGTTCCCGAAACAAAATAAATCAAAAAACTTTCACCTAACGGATTCGTTAAGGATTGCAAAGATAATAATTATTTTTGATATTACGGGCTTCAATTCAAAATTTCCTCAAAAAATTGCTACATTTGCGCCTCGGAAACGGGCATCAAGCCCAATAAAACGACAGACAATGAATAACAAAGTCAAAGGATATATACTGGGAGCCATAGCGGCAGCCACCTATGGAATGAACCCTCTGTTTGCCCTGCCGCTGTATCAGGACGGAATGAATCCGGATTCAGTTCTGCTATTCCGCTATTGCTTTGCCATTCCCATTGTGGCCCTGATGATGTGGATACGAGGGCGCAGTTTCGCGATACAGAAAAAAGAAATACTGCCCCTGTTTCTGATGGGACTGACCTTCTCGCTTTCATCCCTCACCCTATTCGCCAGCTACAATCACATGGACGTGGGCATAGCCTCAACCATACTTTTCGTATACCCAATACTCGTAGCACTTATCATGAGCGTATTCTTCAAGGAGAAATTCACGCTTTCCACAGGCATCTGCCTTGCATTGGCCACCCTTGGAATAGCACTGTTGTACAAAACCGAAGACGGCGGCACCCTGAGCACGACAGGCACGCTCTTAGTCTTTGCATCAGCCCTTTCCTATGCCATCTACATCGTTGCGGTCAACAAATCTGCAACCCTCAGAGCAATTCCGACACTGAAAGTCATATTTTACGTACTCATCTCCGGCTCGCTGCTCTTTGTCTCGCGACTATGCATCACCAAAGACTTCCAAATGCCGACACACTGGTACTTATGGGGCAATCTGCTTGCATTGGCAGTGTTCCCGACTGCAATATCGCTGATTTGCACCACCCGCGCCATCCAGCTCATAGGATCCACCCCTACGGCAATTTTGGGCGCATTGGAACCTGTTACGGCCGTAATAATCGGAGTGATGGTTTTCAGCGAGAAACTTACCGCCCAATCCTCTGCAGGCCTGCTTCTTATTATTATCGCCGTTACAATAGTCATTGCCGGTGGAAAATTCTCCTCAGCATTAGTCGGATTGAAGAAAATGTTCCCGAAAATCCTCCGCAAAGCAAAGAAATAATTTGTATATTCACCATTTTTGCTTACCTTTGCAAACTCAATAAGAGAAGTTTACCTTTTCCATGATGCCCAGATGGCGGAATCGGTAGACGCGCTGGTCTCAAACACCAGTGCCGCAAGGCATGCCGGTTCGATCCCGGCTCTGGGTACAAAAAAAAATGCAAGTATATGAGAACAACATACTTGCATTTTTTTGTTGATTTTGTCATCGTAAGGATTCAACCCAAATGACCATGAATAATCATAGTTACAGATATTTCGCATTCATCAGTTATCAGCGTAATGACGAGGAAATCGCCAGATGGCTGCATCATCAGTTGGAGCACTACCGGCTTCCTGTTAACATCATCAAAGATAGAGAGGGTATCCCAAAGGAGATGCGTCCGCTGTTCCTTGACGAAGCGGAGCTGTCCAGCGGAAATCTTTCGGAAGCGATCAGTCAGGCATTATCCGATTCAAAAAATCTGATTGTCCTCTGTTCTCCTAATTCGGCCAAATCTTCTTGGGTAAATAAGGAGGTCCAGACATTCATCGAGTCAGACAGGACGAATATGATCTTCCCTGTGATTATCGACGGAGTCCCTTACTCAGGCGTCCCTGAAACCGAATGTTTCCCTGAAGCACTGAAAAGTCTCCGGAACAGTCCAAAGGAGAGACTCGGAATAAACATGAAGAACGGTCTGGAGATTGCATCCGTCAAGCTGATTTCTGCACTTCTTGGTGTAAACTTTGACCAGTTGTGGCAGCGATATGAAAGGGAAAAGGAGGAGGAAAGACAGCGTCTGATCAACGAAAAGCACCGTCTCCAGCGCTTGGAAAGCCGTTATCTGGCAGAGAAGGCGGAGGAGCTGCTAAACAAAATGAATTCAGCCTCTGCATGTCTGCTGGCTTTGAGGGCCCTCCCTGCAGATCTGTCCGATCCGGAAGACAGGCCGTATGTTCCGGAGGTGGAGGCCATCTTAAGGAAGGCCACGACATACAGAGATGACGTACTGCATGGGCATACAGCAGGTGTCGCATCGGTTGCATCAAGTCTCGACGGAAAACTTCTGGCATCCGCATCCTTGGACGGCACGATAAAGATATGGGACATCGACAGTGGTGCACAGCTCCATAGTCTGACTGTACACAAAGGGAATGTAAATTCCGTATGCTTCAGTCAGGACGGAGCCTGCATCCTGACAGCATCTTCTGACGGAACAGTCAAGATCACAGACATTAAATCAAATGATATAAAATTGTCTCTTGACCAGCTCTGTAAAGCATCATGCGCAGTGTTTTCCTACAACGGCAAGTACATTGCATCCGGAGACGAAGAGGGCACCATCTGCATCTGGAAAGCAGAGACAGGAAGCCTATGCAGGGAGCTGACAGGTCATGAGAAATGGGTAAGTTCTGTAAGATTCAGCCAATCCGGAAAATACATTCTTTCCGCATCCGAAGACGGTACTGTAAAGATCTGGAACGTCAAGAATGGGTCCTGCGTCAGGACATTTGAGGTCCATTCTGGCCCAGTCAATTCAGCCGAATTCAGCCGTGACGAACGATCGGTGTTGTCAGCCGGTGACGACAGGACCATAAAGGTATGGAACTCTGACACCGGTGAAGTAATGCAGACCCTCACAGGACATGAAGACGTCGTAGCATCCGCTCAATATAGCCGCGATGAAAAATTCATACTTTCTGCATCATGGGATAAGACCATAAGGATATGGGATGCCAAGAGCGGCAACGAGATTAGAATCTATAAGGGACATACACTGGCTGTTTCAACCGCAAGATTCAGCAATGACGGCAGCTTCATAATATCGGCATCATGGGACCAGACTATCAGGCTGTGGAACTTCAGGAAAAGGCAGGAGGAATGTATCCTGGATGACAGAAGTGGTTTCCAAACGCTCTATAGTATGGCATTCTGCAACGATAGCCGGCACATTATCACCTCATCCAACAACAAGGACATAAGACTATGGGACATCAAAACCCGTTCATCCATCAGAACCTATACCGGACATACTGGAACCATAAGGCACATCGCCGTAAGTCCTGACGGAAAGATGTTCGCATCCGCATCAGAGGACAAGACGATAAAACTCTGGGAGTTCGACAAGGAGGAGGCAATAACGACATTCACCGGTCACCTCGCCCCCGTCAATCATGTCAGTTTCACTACGGATGGAAAGTACCTCTTGTCCGCATCCATGGACCATTATGCAATGGTATGGGACATCAGTAAAGGCAAGATAGTTCAATGGATACCAGGCGGTCAGGAAGTCGTGGAGAAAGTTTTCTATGATCAGAAACATAAGGAGATCATTGCCACAACAATGAACCGGATTCTCATCTATGATGCTGAAACACTAGACCGCAAAAAGCTGATGAGAGTACGGACAAATGCCATAAGCAGCCCGCATATCTCACACTTCCATAACCGTAGGTTAATCCTTGACAGTGGTACAGGCGATGGCAGTCTTGCGATATGGAATATGGATACAGAGACAATAGTTCGTGTTATTCCGAACAAGCATAACGATCCGATACACTATGCCGAGTTCTCTGACGACGGAAAATATATTCTTTCCACTGCGCATCGGGGAGGCGTAAAGGTCAGCGATGCTGAAAGTGGAGAGGATATATGGTCATTCCATTCCGATAACGGTTCAATGACATCTTTGGTTTTCAGCCCCGACAAGAAACATCTAGCAGCCTGTGGCGCAGACGGTAAGATACATATATACCCGTTCCAGCCACTGCAGGAACTCATAGACAAGACTAGAGAACGCTTCATCAACAGGGAATTGTCTGAAGAACTGAAGAAGAGGTACTATATAGACTAAAGTCCTTAGACTAACTCGCTTACCTGGTCGCAGATGGCAGTCATGCCAGCAAAGCTCTGGTGGTTATACTTCTTCTCAATATCCTCGAGGAAGAGGGCGTAAGTGTCATAGTGGGTACACGCGTCGAACGGCCATAGGTGATGTCAGGCTCGAGTTCCGAGTTGATGACGAATACAATTTTTCCGCATCAGGAACCTCTCTGGTAAGATAGTCTAGCATGCAGGGAGATAGCCATCAGGATCTTCTGAGCTTCAATCGAAGAACTTGAACTCGTCTATATGAGAGTTTGCCCATGAGTCGTTGGTACCGCCGAATATCAGGATAAGGTCAGGATTTCCAGCCACTATATTTTTCATTCTGGCGATGAACGGCCAGCCCGGACATGGCTGTGTGTTATAGCCTGCATGCAGATGGTCGAACAGTTCCTGCGGCGTAAGTTATCTACCTGGGTCAGTTTCTCATCGTCGATGAATATCTCAACCGGTGTGTTTCCCAATCGCCCATCTCTTGATACAGTACACCAGTGTAATTGTATCAAGACTCCAACTCTGATTCCGGCACAATACATGGAAAAAAAAGAAGCAATTTCTTGAATTCCATAAAAGAGTACGTGATTCCAAATCCAAAGCCACCATCTTATGGACATCGTTCCAATCAAGTTTTTCCTTTGCAGTCTTTACACCCTTATAATTGTACTTCATAAACGGATTTTTATCGCACTGCATAAGTTCATCAATCTTAATAGCCCTATTGATTTCGGCCTCGAAGATATTGAATATCATTTCTATTGTATTCGGGTGTAAAGTTTTCTCCGGCTCTCTTTTCGCATAGTCTCATTCAAAACTGCGTAGTCAGAATTGGAAGTTCATACTCAATTCTCATTCTTTGCCTTCCTATTGAAGTCCGACTTTAGGACAACTACCAATGTCTTGACACGCTTAAATTTTTTATTCCGAGTAATCCTCAAATACACAACATAAGCCCCGAGGCGATTTGGCTTGCTGCTGAGTTCAAAAGCAAAAATTATAGCTATATTGTATTCTTTTTAGTCTCTATAGTTATAGAAAATCCCACCGATTACAGAAACTTTTACGGTATTTTATTAGCTTTAATGATATTCGATTATCAAATCATACCTTTACATATCGTTCATTAACAAGACATTACAAATACAATCAAAGTAATCCAAAGTAAAATTAGTGGTTCTGCTTTTATTTAATGTCATACCCGACATGGAATACGGAATAAAGTGCCTTAAGATGACTTTTCCCTAATGTTTACTGCGTCAACCGGAAGTAGTAACTGCGGCTGGTACCGCAATCGCAGACTTCGTCCGCCCAAAGACGCGGGAAAGCGATAAAATAAAAAGCACCCTGCCGAAACAGAGTGCTTTATCGAAAGGTCCCGAAGGACTTTATCTGCTCATTAGTTGAGTTTGATCTCAACCTCTACACCGCTTGAAAGTTCGAGCTTCATGAGAGCATCGACAGTCTTTGGAGTAGAATCGTAAATGTCAAGAAGACGGCAATATGAGCTGAGCTCGAACTGCTCGCGTGACTTCTTGTTTACGAAAGTTGAGCGGTTGACAGTGAAAATCTTCTTGTTGGTAGGAAGCGGAATAGGACCGTTAACCCTTGCACCGGTAGCAGACACTGTCTCAACGATCTTCTTTGCCGATTTGTCAACCAGCATATGATCGAAAGATTTGAGTTTTATTCTGATAATCTGACCCATATCTATTTTCGTAATTTACTGTTAATAATTATTCCTCATCATCCGCAACCTTGTAACCGCTCTTCTCGATCACCTCTTTTGCGAGGTTAGCAGGAACCTCTGCGTAGTGGTCGAAGGTCATTGTGCTGGTTGCACGGCCTGAAGATATGGTACGAAGGATAGTTACATAACCGAACTGCTCTGAAAGCGGAACAAATGCCTTCACGATACGTGCTCCGACAGTAGAGTCCATTGCGTTGATCTGACCGCGGCGACGGTTGAGGTCTCCGACGATATCACCCATGTAGTCCTCGGGAGTAACGACTTCAAGAGACATGATAGGCTCGAGAAGCACAGGTTTTGCCTTAGGACAAGCGTGACGGAATGCCATACGGGCGCAGATTTCGAATGAAAGCTGGTCTGAATCGACAGGGTGGAACGAACCATCCTTCAATGTAACCTTCAATGACTGAACCTCATAGCCGGCAAGGACACCGTTTGCCATAGCAGACTTGAATCCTTTCTCGACTGAAGGGATGAACTCTTTAGGAACGTTACCGCCCTTAACCTCATCCACGAACTGAAGTCCCATAACGCCTTCATCTGCAGGTCCGATCTCAACGATGATGTCTGCAAATTTACCACGACCGCCGGACTGTTTCTTGAACACCTCACGGTGCTGGACAGTCTGGGTGATGGCCTCTTTGTAGTTAACCTGAGGCGCACCCTGGTTGATGTCAACGCCGAATTCACGACGGAGACGGTCTACGATGATATCGAGGTGAAGCTCACCCATACCGCTGATGACAGTCTGACCTGTCTCGTGGTCTGATTTAACTGTAAATGTAGGGTCCTCCTCAGCAAGTTTTGCAAGAGCGATGCCGAGTTTGTCAAGATCCTTCTGAGTCTTAGGCTCGACGGCAAGTCCGATAACCGGATCCGGGAATTCCATAGACTCGAGAGTGACAGGAGCTGTCTCGACACAGATGGTATCACCTGTACGGAGATCCTTGAAACCTACTGCTGCACAAATATCACCTGCCTCAACGAACTCGATAGGGTTCTGTTTGTTTGAGTGCATCTGATAGAGACGTGCAACACGCTCTTTCTTGTCTGAACGTGTGTTGAGCACGTATGAACCTGCATCAAGATGGCCGGAATAAGCTCTGAGGAATGCAAGACGTCCTACGAACGGGTCTGTTGCAATCTTGAACACAAGTGCGCAGAAAGGCTCTTTTGCATTAGGATGACGCTCGGTTTCTTCTCCGGTGTGAGGATTTGTACCTTTGACTGCAGGCACATCCAGCGGTGAAGGAAGGTAACGCATTACAGCGTCAAGGAGGAACTGAACACCTTTGTTCTTGAATGAAGAGCCGCAGCATGCAGGAACGATTGACATGTCGATAGTTGCCTTGCGGAGAGCTGCGATGATTTCATCCTCTGAAATTGAATCAGGGTCATCGAAGAATTTCTCCATGAGAGACTCGTCATACTCGGCAGCAGCCTCGATGAGTTTCTCTCTCCAAGTGGCAACCTCATCAAGCATATTTGCAGGAACATCCTCGATAGTGTAGTTCACAAGGTCATCAGTGTCATTGTAGACCAGAGCTTTCTGGGCGATAAGGTCAACAACGCCTTTGAATTTGTCCTCCGCACCGATAGGAAGGCAGATAGGAACAGCACGTGCTCCGAGCTTCTCCTTCATCTCATCAACGCAGGCGAGGAAGTCCGCACCTACACGGTCCATCTTGTTGACGTATGCGATTTTTGGAACGCCATATTTGTCAGCCTGACGCCATACGGTCTCAGACTGAGGCTGAACACGTCCTACAGCACAGAAAGTAGCAACGGTTCCGTCGAGCACGCGGAGTGAACGCTCAACCTCAACAGTGAAGTCAACGTGGCCCGGAGTGTCGATCAAGTTAATCTGATAAGTGTCTCCCCTATATTTCCAGAAAGCAGTTGTTGCAGCGGAAGTAATGGTGATACCGCGCTCCTGCTCCTGAACCATCCAGTCCATAGTAGCAGCACCTTCATGAACCTCTCCGATCTTATGGGTCTTACCCGTATAATAAAGGATACGCTCTGAAGTTGTTGTCTTACCGGCATCGATGTGCGCCATGATACCGATATTTCTGGTGAATTTAAGATCTCTTGCCATAGGGGTTTAGAATTTAAAGTGAGCAAATGCCTTGTTGGCCTCTGCCATTCTGTGCATATCTTCTTTTCTCTTGAATGCCGCACCCTCGCAGTTATATGCCGCAATGATTTCAGCACACAGTTTTTCGGCCATAGAGTGACCGGAACGCTTGCGGGCGAAGACTATCATATTCTTCATAGAAAGTGAAATCTTTCTTTCCGGACGCACCTCCATTGGCACCTGGAAGTTGGCTCCACCGATACGGCGACTCTTTACCTCAACCTGAGGTGTCACATTCTCGAGAGCTTTCCTCCAAATATCTAGAGGAGCCTTGTCAGAATCTTTCATCTTCTCGCCTACCATATCAATGGCATCGTAAAAAATAGAATACGCGATACTCTTCTTTCCCTGCAACATAAGATTGTTCACGAAACGGGTTACATTGACGTCGTGAAACTTAGGATCAGGAAGTAGAATCCTCTTCTTAGGCTTCGATTTTCTCATTTCTGTAAAAATTAAAAAAGGTAAAAAATTAAATAAAATTACTTCTTAGATTTCTTTGGTCTCTTGGTACCGTAGAGAGAACGTGAATTTGTTCTTCCATCGACACCTGCAGTATCCAAAGCTCCTCTAAGGATGTGGTAACGCACACCTGGAAGGTCTTTCACACGACCGCCTCTTACGAGCACGATTGAGTGCTCCTGCAAGTTGTGGCCCTCTCCAGGAATGTAAGCATTGACCTCTTTAGAGTTGGTGAGACGCACACGGGCAACCTTACGCATTGCTGAGTTAGGTTTCTTAGGTGTTGTAGTGTAGACACGTACACATACGCCTCTTCTCTGAGGACAAGCATCCAACGCGCGAGATTTACTCTTGATCTCGATAACCTCGCGTCCTTTGCGAACTAATTGTTGAATTGTAGGCATAAATGATTGTTAATCTTTAATTTATGTTTATTTGCCCTATTTTAGGGGGTGCAAATATACAAATAATTATTGATATAACAATAAGTTTTTATTAATTTCGCATTGTATAACAAGGTGAAAAACTTATATTTAAATATCTCAGATTATGAAAAAATCAAATTTTATCCTTGTGCTCGGAGCTGCCGTCCTTGCACTCGCCGGATGCCGGAACAACACATTCTCCATTGAAACGGAGACCTACGAAGATGAATTCACCTTATTTGGCGAATGGATTGACACTCTCAGCATCAGAATTTCCGTCGAATATCCGGTAGGAGGCTCTGACAAGGCCGTAACTGATAAAATTGCAGAAGCCACGAACACGTTCTTTCTGAATGAAGCCCCTGAAAAAACCGCCGGAATGTCTGTGGAAGACGCCGTACTTGCATACGTAGCCCACGAAAGCGAGAAATTCGACGAAAACGACAAGGAGCTTGCCGCTATCGAAAAAGACGGGGACATCCATTATACCTGGCAGGAGATAATTTCAGGAGAATTCGCTGAATGCAGCCATGGCATCCAGAGTTATCTTATCAACAGCTATTCCTATACGGGAGGCGCACACGGCTCATCAATGAGGTCAGGCCTGAATTTCGACATCACCACCGGTGAAGCCGTCTCCAAGGCGCAGCTTTTCAAGGCAGGAAACGATGCCGTCCTCGATGCACTTGTCAGCAAGGCAGCTAAAGAAAGTATGGACGAAGAAACATATTCAATGCTTTTCGATCAGGAACTCAAATTCCCTGAGAACTTCTATGTCAGCGCAGAAGGTCTGGTCGCGATTTACAACCAGTATGAAATCGGCCCATACGTGATTGGCATTCAGGAAGTCGCCATTCCCTGGTCAGAACTCGGCTCTGTCCTCGCCCCTGCTTACAGACAATAGCTTCCGGCATTTACCCGATGTGTACAGGATTTCTCCACGCGCTTCGCTTGGTCGAAATGACAACGAGGCGAGTGCAATGTCATTTCGAGCGAAGGACGAAGTCCGTAGTCGAGAAATCTTGTACATTTAAGGGATATACATAATTTTCTGCGGATTAATACCCTGACAATCAAAGTCATAAAGCAGTTTTCCATCGTGGGAACAAACCAGGACATTCCCGGTATTGACATAATCCGAAGTGCCGATGTAAACATGATTTGCGTCGGCACTTATTGAATATGCATTCTTTACATCCCTGATTAGCGGTGCACTTGCCACCCCAGTCTCCATATCAATCTGATATACAGACCCTTTGCCATTAACGTTACAAAGGACATACAGAGTTCCTTTGCCGTCCACAGCCATCGCTAACGGATTTTCAAGCGCATAGTCAAACACTACTCCGGTCGAAGGCTCGTAAGACTGAACTTTTCCGGGAGACACCACTTCCGTATAATCAGCACTGTATATATCCCAGGACAAAGCATAAATCTTATCCGCGCACTTGACTACCGACTGCAGATTATTGTTCAGACCATCAAAACCGTCATATATCAGCTCACTTCCATTCTTTTCAATGATTCCCAATTTCGAAGCGGAGCAGCCGTCGCCATAGCCGTCGGATTCGGCAACATATAGCATATTTCCGTCAGCCCACAAGCCCTCAGGCATCGCAAGACCTCCGACCAAAGGCTTGACAGCATCGACACCTCCCACATAGCCCTCCTGGAATGTGGCATACACCTCACCGTCAAAAACCGTCAGACTGCGCGGACTCAAAGACACCCCTTCCGCTGACTTGGGCGTCATTCTTTCAAGCACCTTCAACTCTGCATCTGTTTTCCACACACATTGAGAACCGTTCACCGCGATAAAGTACTGACCTCCGTAGAAAAGAATATCCTGCCCAAGATCACCGAGTTTCTGTCCGTTAATATTTTCAAACACATTAGCTTCCACACTTCCGTCTTTGGGATTGAACAGACTGATGGAAGCATTGTTCTTGCCCCATGCGCCGTTGTTCAGCACAAGGTATTTGCCGTGAACATCCGCTTCTCCCGTTTCATGTCCCTTATCGCAAGCTACAGACAACGAGGCACACAGCGCCATAAGTGCAAAGAATTTCAAATTTTTCATACTATCAAAAATTTTCATATTCGGTTTCATATTCAAATTTCAACTAAATAAATATGTTATCAAAACATCCCCTTTCTGTCATTTCGAGCAAAACCCCTTTCTGTCATTTTAAAGCCTGCGGCTTTACAATGACTGCCTCGGTTCGGCATAGTTCAAGCGAGCTTGACTCTGCGCTCACCTCGTTGTCATTTCGACTAAGGGCAAAGCCCGCACGGAGAAATCCTGTTCACATTTTGACCATGCATTGCACTCGCTACGCCCGGTCGAAAGACAGCCGGTTCACAGTACAAAAACTATCGTCAGGCTGAAAGAACGGCCCGGCATAGGGTAGGATTTAATTATTTCATAATTCACTCCGCCGAGATTCCGGCCCTGCAAAGCAACTTTCAGGCTCAGATTTTTCGGCAAGGCAAAGGTATGAAAAATATTCAGACTATGATCAAAATACGCAGGCATAAGATTGGCTTCTATATTCTGCGGAAGGAAATAACGTCTGCCGACGGCCGCAAGAGTGTAAGTCACACTGCACCAAGGCGTTTCTACCGTGCAGAAAAGACTGCCGCTGTGACGTGGGGTATACTGGATCTGATGGCCGTAATTCTTCGCTTCAGGCTTGCTGAGATCCACGGCATATTGGAAAGAATAGGAGCCTCCCGCGCTCAGGCCGACCTTGCCGAAACGGTAATCGGTTGAAGCGGATATATCCACCCCTGACATCACACAGCTGTCAATATTGCGCATAGTCCAGATGAACATGGTAGGAGTCGCTATTATCTTGTCTCTTAGCGTATTATAATAGCCGTCGGCGCTGACCGCAAAATGTTCGTGCGTCCATGCAAGCCCGAAAGTGAACTGATTGGCCTTCTCCGGTTTCAACTCCCTGTTTCCGATACGGGCGTAATACAAATCATTGAAAGTCGGCACACGATAGCTGTCCTTCCATCCGGCTCTAAGCACCATACTACGGTCTTTTAACAGACTGTAGCTCAACGATATGGCAGGAGAAAAACGATGGAAGCGCTTACCGCCATGCTCCGCTGCGAGACAATCCGTGCAGACAAGCGTGGCAGTCAGTCCCCGCCAACGGTATTTCGCAGCGAACACAGCCACATTGCTGAACCGTTTAGGGCTGCCGGGCATAACGGCGGAATAAAGCAGATTGCCGAATACGTCGTCAGCCAAAGCCAATTCCAGACCATTCAGCGGTTCATATACGGCCCTTGCTCCGACCGCGAATTCCTGCTGCCAATAATTGTCGCGCTGAGGCTCCGGATATATCGGGTTTGTGTTCACATATTGGTTCAGCATGCCGCTGTATGAAGCAGTAACCCCGAATTTCGCTTTGCCGGCTATGGGCAGGACATACGAAAGTGAAGCTGAATAATTCCTATCATGGAGTCTCTCGCTGGGATTTTGGCTATAGAGAATTACGGGTCCGGGAAGCCCCCGCCGGCTATCGTAAAAATTCAGCTTCGCATCTATTTTGCCATTGCCGGCAGGAATATAAAAATCCGAGCCGAGATTTACTGCCGACACCCTGCTGCCTTCACGTTTTTCCTTATACGATGCGTCGTCATTCTCCACACGCACCGGATAATCCCCGTCGCTGTAGACATAATTCGCTTTCAGCCTCATTATTGCAACATTCCTTTCTGTCCTGTCCGCAGTTCTTTCCGCCGGCGTTCCTGACTTTTGCCCCGTAAAGTCTGTTGCAGCACACTCCGTATGGGGCGTAAGAAGAATGTCCGTCTGCCTTTTTGCGAGACATTGGTCAACAATCAGCGAGACATTTGCCGTATTGAACGAGCCGTAGGACATCCGTGCGGACAAAGCGGTTTCCCGACCGTCTTTGAACATCGGCTTTGACGATATGATTTCCAAGAGTGATGCCTGCGAATAAGCCCGTGCAGGCATGAACAATTCGTCCACAACTCCGGGCCAAACACGCGTTTCCGCCACACCGTCGGAAGTATATCTGCCCAAATCAGGCTGCCCGTTCTGAGCATCGCTCACAGGCACGCCGTCAATGCATACTCCCGTGTGGGTAGCACCCATATTCCTGACATTCACGGTTTTCAGGCCCCCTACCCCGCCGTAGTCGCTGATACGCACTCCAGGCATCCGCCCCAAAACATCAGTCAGCATCACTGTCCCCTCGCGTTCCATCCTGCCGGCATCCGCCCGAAGCAGCGGCACCGATTTCGCCGGCTCAACAGCACGGGCTGTCACCTGCGCGCTTTTCAGAGTATCCGCGACTTCCGTCACTCCGTCGGCAACTTTAAGCGTCACGTTTTTCAATGTGTCAAGCACATCAACCGCCACGACAACCGCAGCAGGTTCAACGCCAGACACAGCAACGCCGGCAGCCAAGCCAACTACCGCCAGACAAAACTCCAGCCCGGATATCAAGCTGACAAGCATACTTTGGAAATTAATAACGGGCTACCGGACGCGCTCAAACTTATAACCGAGACGTTTGAGCTCCATCGAAGCACCCGTCAGGAACAACGCCTTGCAGCTGCGTGCAAAACCCTGGAACGCCTCGTTGGTCTGCGCCGCGAAGTTGGCACGCAGATTTCTGTTGCACAGCTCGGCCATACGGAAAACCATTTCCGTCAAGTCCTGTGCAGCCTTGCTCCCGAGCGGCATTTTGAGTATGTCACGTACAATATGGTCGTCCATGTCATCAAAACCGCGCCCGCCGTAGTATGATTTGTACCCCGCCTTGGAGCCTTTCTCCCAGTCGCCATCCCAGGCATTTGCCACCGCCATTCCGAGATATGCCGCCCAGGCAAGCGCCACCAAAGGGTATTCGGCAATCTGCGACACGGCATCCGCCACATACTCCGCCGCCATCTCATCCCATTTCCTGTCAATATCCTCCGACTGCAGCAACACCCCGTTCGCATAGCCGTACTCAGTACACAGACGCAGCAGGGCATTCCTCTGCGCCGTCTCAAAATCTCTTATTATATTTTCGTTCATATTGCAAATTTATATATAAATCCCGATATTCTATGCCGGCATAACAAAGAAATGATTTATTGACATCCTGAACGCCCCTCCTCTGTCACCCAGAGACTTTCTTCTGTCATCCTGAGCGACCGGAGGGAGTCGAAGGATCTTGTACATTTCGCATGGATGTCAGAATATTACATATCACAATATGTACAAGATATCTCCACGCGGCACTACGTGCCTTGGTCGACATGACAACGTCATGCCCAGCAGTATCGCCTTAAAAGCCATGTGCCTTGGCAGACATGACAAGAAAAAATCCCCGCAAACGGAAAGGCTTGCAGGGATGGTGTCTGTGCGCCGGGGGCGCATATGTTTTTGCGGCTTTGCACCGACAGGCATTTTCGGTAAAGAGCCTATTGGCGCAGCACTTAGGATTTATCGGTATTCTATTTTGCAGGAATAGACATCGCAGTGGGTCGGAAATGCCGAAGTTCCAGGATCGCTTATAAGCTCAATAGTCTTATTATCTATAGTCAAAGTACCATCTTTTTCAAAGTTATATTCTACACCAGCCGTATTTTTATTACTACCCTGTGTAACAAGAGTTTGCCCAGCAACCTTAAGAATAAAATCGTTATTATAATATATTAACCCTGACTTATACGCAAATATCTTTACTTTAGTATATGTTTTGACATCAATATTTTTAGGTAAGTAAAATGGTATAGTTGAAGTAGCAATTCTATCTTCTGAACGCCTTATGCCTCCGAGTTTAATATATCCATTTTCAAAAGAGCCAAGCATTCCCGTTAAAGTCTTATTCAATGTAAATTCATCTGCAGTCATGGCGCAATCATGAGGCAGACCAGTGATTACAAAAGCCTTCTCGGCGGAGCTTATTTCCACGCCGTCAAAATTGATTTTCGCAGTCAGCTTATGCTCTGCCATCGGGAGGTTTTCAATCGTACTTGCAGCATACGCTCCGTCTGACACGGCCAGTGTGCTTCCTTTTGACTCTCCGTCCACCAAAAATTCACAGGCGATCTCCATCTGCTTAAGCACGGCGTCCGAAATATTTACAGTCGCGCCCAGGTTGCCGACCTTGTCATTTGTCCACAAATTCGCCCCGGCAATGTCGCCAGCAAGATACTTGCTGTATGAAGTCACAGGCTCTGCAAGAGTCAAAGTGAGTCCAAGACCGGTTGGCTGAGGAACGTTGAAGATAGCTGAAACCTCACTGGTAGAATGTGCACCGATCTTATAAGTGAAATTAGCTGTATATTCACCAGACGGAAGATATGGCAGCTTCTCAGGAACTTCAAGCGTTACACTTTCCTTGGATTCGCATGAAAGTGAACGATACACATCACCTGCAGCATTCTTCACTTCAACATACACATCCTGACCATTATCTGACAGATTGGCATTGTCCAATTTCAATCTTGTACCGATCAATTTTCCACCTGAAACATAGTGCTGTGCCCATACATCCGGAGCAGCTTTAAAAGCCAAAGTCGGAAGTTTTTTGTTTGAGCCGCTTGCAATTTCAAACACACTCCCATTTGTCACAGAATAATTATGATGCTCCGTCTTCATAGTAAGGGTGAAACCTTCCACCTTTGCAGGAAGGGAAATGAAGCAGTAAGTCTTTCCCGCCTCAAAAGCACCTGTCATTGTAAGGCTTGTAGAGCCTGTACCCGCAGCGCCTTCCATAGTTGAAGGATTGACAGTGTAAGTTCCGGCAAGCGGAGATGTACCATTATTCTTGAACGTTACTTCAGTCACTGCTTCAGCCAAGTCTGTAGGAATGGTAAATTTGATCATACCGCAAACATTGTGGAATACAACATTCTCCACCTCAGGCACCCCTGGAGTCTTTTCAGCGTATGCAACAGCAATATTTGAATTGTTGTCGAAAGTACCTTCCACAGCTGTCTGGCCGGAAGGCAGGCTAAGTGTCAAGGAAGGATTTGCGGCATCGAACAAATACGAAGTAACGGCAGATGTAGGATAGACCATCATCAGTTCACTTGTTCCTACTGCAACTTCTCCTGAAATCGTTGCAGAGCTGCCGTTAATCCCGCTGAGCGGCATATCGACCGTTGACGCCCCTGTAACATTGCTCAATACAGACACGGCATCACCCTCAGTCCAAAATACGCTCTTTCCGTCCTCTCCAAGAGATGACTTCGTATCGGTACCCGTTACAGACACATTCAAAGCCTCTGTAGGAATTTTAGCGTTGATATTCTGATTTACTTCCTTGCTGCAGGCACATACTGCCATAATCATAGCAGCCACATAAAATAATCTGTTTTTCATAATCTCAAAATTTTAATATGTGAATACTACCATGCGATTTCGTCTTCATTATCGAACGGATCTGAACCAACATTTTGAGTACCGAATGGACTTCCCTGAAGAATAGCGCTTTCATAACATACGCGCACCACCTCACACTGAGGTGAAACATAATTAGATGTTTTCATTTTCCTTTTTTTAGTTAAAAATCATTTTCGGAGTGCAAAGTTACAAAAAAATGTTCAAAATATCCTATTGATCTGCTTTTTTTAAACAGTCCACCGTCATCTTGAGCGGAGCGCTTCTCACCCTGTCATCTTGAGCCCAAGAAAAGGATTAGACAAACAGCCTTGTGGGCTTTTGTCCCTTTTCTCCCGCAGCGCAGTCGAAAGATCTTGTTCAATTGGCAATGTGCAATTAGTAATTAGCAATTAGTAATTAGCAATTAGTAATTGGCAATTGGGATAAGGTCATGATAATTGCCGGATTGCCGTGGGCAATCGAAGAGTCCCGACCATTCGACTTCACTCCGCTCAGGGTGACAAAGCTAAACCTCACCAAGAATGACAAAGAACGCTGCGCCAGGTCGAAAGCACGTCTCCCCCCCTTACACCAGACTACACCTCCTCATTCAAAAAAACGCAACAGAAAAAAATCACACTGGAGCATTTCGAAGAAATGCGATTACCGCGAAGCGGTAGCGGCCTACAGGACGCCGCCACATCAGTGGCGCATGCCCCTGACAGGGGCTGTCTGCGACTGCAGACTGGGGTTAAGACCCGTGGCTTAGACACTTTTTTACACAAAAAAAGCCCGCTGCTGATGCAACGAGCTTTCCTGTGTAAA
>JBJEBQ010000011.1:0-172734 GCA_051870215.1 Candidatus Cryptobacteroides sp.
GAGCGGCATATTGTGTTTCAAGGCTTCGGGTGTGAACTGCGGCAGGTTCCATCGGCGGTCTCCCTGTTTGAAGCGGCTGTCCTCGTTGATTACGCCCGTGAGGAAAGCACGTCCCAACGGGCAATAGGGAACGAAACCGATGCCCAGTTCTTCAAGCGTCGGAAATATCTTCGTTTCCGGTTCCCGCCACCAAATGGCATATTCGCTCTGTACCGCTGACAAAGGACATACGGCATGGGCGCGACGGATGGAGCGTGCGCCGGCTTCCGACAGTCCCCAGTGCAATACCTTTCCATCCTGCATCAAATCCTTGACCGTTCCGGCAACTTCTTCCATCGGCACGTTTGGATCGACACGGTGCTGGTACAAAAGGTCAATATGATCTGTACGCAACCGCCGGAGCGACCCTTCCACTGCGCGACGGATATGGTCGGAACGGCTGTTCAGAGCGGTCGGTTGCCTTTCCTCGACCCCGAAACCGAACTTCGAGCCGATTTTCACTTTGTCACGGAACGGAGCGAGTGCCTCGCCCACCCACTCTTCGCTGGTATAAGGCCCGTACACTTCCGCCGTGTCGAAAAAGGTCACGCCTTTGTCGTATGCACGCCGGATAAGGGCAATCATATCCTTTTTTTCATATTTCCCGCCATAATAGGCAGCCCAGACCGATGGCTGATACGGCCAATCCTCCGAGGTTTCTGTATTCCATATTCCCCGATGGATTATTCCCGTTCGAATAACCGTTTTTAGACCGCGATGTAGATTGGGCAAAGACTTTCGACAATCCCGTCCAATCCCCGGCTGCCAATAAGGCGGCCATTGATGACATTTTCAAAAAATCTCTTCTGTCCATAAATCCTGTAATTTTTAAGAATGACCTCCATAAGTCAAGCCTCGCATAATCTCCATTTCATTGTCTTCCAACCGGAAAGTTATGGGTTCATTTTCCTGTTCCGGGCAAATCCCGTCCTGTACGAGAAAACATCTCACCACATTTTCGGTAGAAGTATGATAACGGTCTGCAAAGAAGCACACGACTTCATCTTCATACAATTCCGCTGGAATGTCAATTCGTTCATTCATCATTTGATTTTAAACTTCACTTCGCTCGTTTACAATCACTCCCGCCTCGGCATAGTCAAATGAATTTTGCCTCTGCTCTCGGGTTAGCTTCGCTTTCCTCCTTCGCACCTCGGCAATTAAAGCAAGCTTTATTGCTCTCGGTTTGTCATCGGTTAACCGTTTATTTCTTTTGATGATGCAAAATTACCGGGTTACACGACAGCGGACTTAACGATAAGTGGGTAACTTGTATCACTTTTACTGAATTTCATGCCTGACATTCGGCTATGTGATTGAAATAATGTATCTTTGCATTCGCAAGAAAAGAGTTATACAAGATGCTATGAACAAAATTCTGAAGGTCAGAAACGTGGGCGATTATAGCCGGTGGGTGGGGCATACCGACAGGCATCCGCTGGTCAGTGTCATTGACTACGCGGAAGTGTCTCCTGTACGTCATAGCCTGAACAATTACAGCATCTATGGCATATTCTTTCATGACGAAGCGGAAATAGACCTGGCATACGGTTGTGGGAAATACGACTACAAGAAAGGAACGGTCATTTGCGTCGCCCCCGGACAAATCGGCGGAAAAGAGGACAACGGCGAACGGGTGATGCTGACGGGCTGGGCGTTGCTGTTCCATCCCGACCTGTTGCACGGCACCCCGCTGGAAAAGGCGATAAAGAATTATTCCTTTTTCGATTACCGTGTCAATGAAGCCCTGCACATGACTGACGAAGAACATGGTATTTTGACATCACTGATGCGCCAGATAAGGGATGAACTCCAGAAAAGGCACGATGAACTTCAAGACTCCATCATTGTGGGCTATATCGAGTTGGTCCTGAACTTCTGCCAGCGTTTCTATAACCGCCAGTTCATCACCCGGAAACTCGATAATTCGGATATGTTGATGAAATTCGACCGTTTATTGCACGATTACTTTGACGGGAACATGCAACTGGCACATGGCTTGCCGACGGTGCAGTATTGCGCCGACAAACTTTGCATGTCGTCGAATTATTTCGGGGATATGATAAAAAAAACAACGGGTGATACTGCAAGCAATTATATCCGCCAATACATAATACAACTGGCAAAAAACGAACTTGCCACCGGTGAAAGCATTGCACGGGTAGCATACGGATTGGGCTTCGAATATCCACAGCATCTCAGCCGGATGTTCAAAAAGCAAACAGGAATGACACCGTCGGATTATTACGAAAGTTTGCGGAAGAAATAACAATAATAAACAGCTATTGCTCCCAACTGCCATAGCGGGCATTCATGCGCTGGTACAACTTCTCCTGCTTGGTGTTTTTGTAGTAATGCTTCTCGATGGTCCGGGCGCTGTTGCCGGCCATTTCAGCGACGTGGGTGATCGGAGTGCCCGCATCGAGTTCGCTGGAGATAAACGTGCCTCGTGCCGTGTACCACGTCATGTTCTCGTCGATGCCCTTGCCTCTGTATTTTTCCAGAATTACGATCAGGCGGTCAATAAGCAGGGGCTTGGCCAGCTTGGGGAATTTGGTACGTTCATAGACAATCATGCCTTCCTTTGTTGTTCCAGCATTTGTAAGCTCCGGTGATGCTGACGCCCATATCGCTTTTACCTGCATTGAACGCAGCCCATGCAGGAATGTATGTCCTTGTCTCGCAGGAAAATCTTCTCTGAATGTGTTTACTCCTTGACAAACGGTTTCAGTCCCTTGACAGCTTCCGCCGCGGTAATACGCTTGCCTCCATTGTCCAAGTCGATTAAAACATATCTGTCATTACCCATTCCCAACTCTTTCATGTATGACAACTGGCGCAATCCGTGACGGCTTTCGATGCGTTCAACCAAGTCATGGTGTTCGGCTTCAGTCATGGCATACACCAGATCCACACACGCCTGATCCAACGCCAGAATATCAGTGGAAGAGAGGATTCCTACGTCGGGTGTCACGACAGGAGCGGCATTCACTCCCTCACAATCGCACGATACCGACATGTTGCGCATCACATTGACATACGTGATTTGCCTGCCGAAATAATCAATGACAGCCTTCGTGGATTCGGTCATGCGCTCCATGAACTCCTCCTCTTTGATGTCCCATTGGTTATCCTGTCCCGGCGTGGTGTGAATCCAAGCCTTCCCTATACGCCCGTCCGCACAGCCGATGCCGATGTTCTTGTTGCTTCCGCCGAATCCGCCCTGCGTATGCCCTTTGAAGTGAGTAAGCACCACAAGGGAATTATAGTCGGTCGTATGGCTGCCCACAGACATTTCCTTGAACCATTTGCCACCTTGGACAGGCAATGTCATAGTATCTTCCTCATCCATAATATCCACAGGGCAGAATGTCCAGCCATTCACTTCCAGCGTCCGCCGGTGCTGTTCGGTCGTGTAACGGTCACCCTTATAATAGGTGTTTGTTTCCACGATATTGGCATTGGGAAGGTCTCTGTCAAGCAGAGCCTTCACCCACTCACGGGGTATAATGTTCGGGCCGTTCTGTTCACCGGTATGCAGTTTTACACCTGTATGTCCCTTGATGTCCGCGCTTACCTGTTCATACGCTTTGATTAGCCCTTCAGCACTGAGGTTACGTGTGAAATAGACTACGGATTCATTACCTGCCCGTTCCTCGTAAGGTACATACTTGTTACCGTTTTCCCCGGAAATAGGACATGACTGCGCTACGGCAGTTGTTTCCATTATTAACAAACCTGCAATCATGATGACTGATATACGTTTCATTATCTATTGATTTTATTGAATTAAACTCTTCTGAATCCAGATGCAAAGGTAAGCGTATACCTGAAGATGTTGTGTAGATGAATTACAGATGTTATAACCCCTATTACATAACTACCGGTAAGGACGGCAATATCAGTTAGTAGCCCAAAAAGAAATTTCAAAGAGAAGCAGCTTATTTCTTGAAAATTACTATTTTTGCAGGGCTTATAAAAATTCCGGAAAATGAATGCAGAACTGAAAAAATACATTGAGACTGAGATTATCCCCCGTTATGAGAATTTCGACAAGGCGCACGGCACGGACCATGCCAAAGCGGTGATAGAAAGGGCTTTGGAGCTGGCCCGACATTATGATGTTGACAAGGACATGATCTATGCAGCAGCGGCGTTTCACGACACCGGACTTGTGGAGGGGCGTGAAAATCACCATCTTGCGTCAGGGCGGATTATCAGGGAGGACGCCAGGCTCCGTCAGTGGTTCAGTGCGGAGCAGATTGAGACCATAGCCCAAGCGGCGGAGGACCACAGGGCGTCTTTGGGACATGAGCCGCGCTGCATCTACGGCAAAATCATAGCCGAAGCCGACAGGCTGATTGTTCCGGAGACAGTAATACGCAGATGTGTCCAGTTCGGGCTGGAGCATGAGCCGGAGCTGAACAGGGCGGGACAATTTGAAAGGACATACGGGCATTTGGTAGAAAAATACGGCGACGGAGGCTATCTGCATCTCTGGATACCGGAATCGCCGAATGCGGAAAGACTTGAAACGCTGAGGTCCTACATCAGGGATGTAAATAAATTGTATCCCCTTTTCGACAGATTCTACCGCGAAGAGGTGCTTCTGCCACTTGTGAGCGAGCGTTATCTGACTGACGAACATTACAGGAACGGGCATATCAGGATTATCAATGCGAAGCCTGGAACAGAAATCATCGGTCTGCACACGCCCCAACAGAAATTTCTTGCGAAGGAACTGGCACGCAGGGATGACTGGAGGGAATCCATCGCGGATTTGAGCGAAAGTTTTCACAGCGGCAGGGGTCTGTCATACGAAGGGAAAATGATCTGGGGTTTTGCAATAAATTATGTGAAATGCGGCATTGAGGAGCGCCTTGCCATGGCTGAGGATTATGTGCAGGCCATGGACGGCTGGTCTGTCTGCGACCAGTTCTGCAGCAGTGCAAAATGGGTGAAGAAATACAAATCCTTAGCATGGAATTTCATCACGGATTTGACTCATCATCGGGATTCCGAGTTTCATGTGAGGACTGCGGTGATTATGGCCATGTTGTATTTTCTCAATGACACACAAGAACTTGCGTGGACTTTCTCTTTGATTGACAGTCTCGGTTTGCAAGAGAATGAGCCGTATTATCTGCGTATGGGCGTAGCCTGGTGCCTTGCCACTGCCCTTGCGAAACACCAGGACGAGACACGCGAATATCTTGCCGGTACCAAACTACCTGCAGACATCCGCAAGCTCTATGCACGCAAAGCCCGCGAGTCCCGCATCACCCGTGAGGTTGCCCCTTTCTGACAAGTGCAATTTTCTTGAGTTTAATTCAAATATTCACCGGGACAACGAAGAAATCCTGGATGACAACTCATTAATAATTGTCGAAGAGGGCACCATATTGCTCATACCGACTTTTCTTACAGGTATCAGAGCGTTCTCAAGTTCCATGAGGCCCTGCCCGTCCCCGACGGATTTCATTGATTCCCGGAGAATACGTATTTTTTCACTGAGCTGCACGCCCTCTAAAAGACGTTCATAGCGCACAGAAGAGCGTCCGTCAGGATATATAAAAAAGGTGTCGCCCGGTCCGAACATACGCCAACGGGTGTCCGTCATAGGACTGTCGTTCCAGTTCATAAACGACCAATGCAGGTATCCGTCATAACCGGAAGCCGTTGCATACACGGGAAGATAAGCGCTGTCAGAAGGATTATTGTTGCTGAACTGCCCGGGTTCAGGGTCTGCGCAACAGGTATACTTCGTACTCACAAATCCCCTTTCACGCCGGTGGCGCAATTCTTCTTCACTGAAGAAACTGTCGCGACCGAGAGAATAGACGTCAAGTTCATTCACGAGTTCAGGATGATAGACTCCGGCAAGACCTATTTTGAAATCAGGTACAGCCGCACGGGCGACAGCAAGAGCATCCATCATTTGGTCAAGTCCGCGCTCATCCATGAAAATATAAGCCTTTTCGAACCAGGATTTCTCACGGAGATGAGTTGCAAGCGCCCTCAACATATTCGTCCACAGTTCTTTGTATTCCTCGGACGAAGTTGCAGCCCTGACGAAATCATATTTCCCGGAAATCCTGTCGATGTAGCGGAATGACATTTCCCATGGCACCATCGTAAAACAATCTATCGCCTTGTCTATTCCGTGAGCCGCCATGAATTCCACATATCTGTCAAAAATACTGAAGTCAAAACTCCAAGTTCCGTCAGCCTCGCGCACCGTATTCACCATAGGTTCAAATTTGTCATTGCTCTGTTCACCCCAAGGCTCATAGAACAGCACTGTAGTGACCGCCTTCTGTCCTGCACGGGCCAAATAATCAGCATAAGGCTCCATATATTTGAAATGCTCGTCACTCCATGCAGGTACATCATAATATCGTGACACGGCATACGGCTGCTGCCACAAATCAAGATAGAAAGCATAATCTTCAGCTTTAGGCAGAGTGCGCTCCGACACATCCATGCCAAGCTTGATTTCAGCCAGTTTTCTGTCATTATCCGCATTATGCAGGACAAGCCGCACATTGTAATGCCCGGGAGCAATATCCTGTGGTATCTCCAGACTGCACCAGACAGGACGGACGCTATTGGCAGGTATTTCAACGGACGTTCCCGGGAGGTCTATCATATCCGCCACTGTATAGGCTGGAATACTGTCCACATCAAAATATCCGCATGCACGTACGTCATTTGTCCATACGTAACGCATGAATTTTGCTTCAGAGCCTGGGATTGACAGCTTTCTCCCCTGCGCATCAGTGAAGTCAGACAGGCTGACTTTTACCGGTCCGATATTCTTACGGCTTGCAACGAGTGCCTCAAGTCCAATACGTTCCCCACGCCATACACTTATTGTGGTATCTTTGCATCCATCGGACAAAGGAGCTGAAAACTGGCGGTAATGCCTGTCTTTGGACACCCACGAAAAAGAAAGGGCTTTTCTATGCTCCTTCCATCCGGATTTATCAACATCGGCAGTATCCACAGGCTCCGAATACTCATTGATTTGATGCTCAGTGGCAAAATCACACAAAGACTTGCCGCTACGCTCGGTAGCGGACATCATAACAATGGCACAAAATGCCAATATTGAAACGATATATCTCTTCATTTCCGGACTTCTTAAATAATGTATAACAAAATTTAAATCCCATGTATATTATTAATTTTCAACATGATGTATCTCGCCACAAGGCGAAGCGAGTATGGCGGCGCGACGCCCGGCCATTTCTTTGACGAGTTCAGGCATTTCGGCGGCGAGGTTGGTCGTCTCGAAGATGTCTTTTGAGGTGTCGAAGAGACAGTCGTATGGAGCGCTGCCGGTCTCGGTGTTCGTGTCATCAACGGCAGGACCCGGATAGGCAGGTTTGTAGTGCATCTTGCCTCTGCGGTAACTCAGGCGGTTGTTGGAGCCGAGCACGAGCTCTTCCCTGCCGACGGGATCTTTGCCGAGGAAGGCATCAAGATGGTTTTCGCTGTCAAGACCTGCAGGGACTTCCGCTCCGACCAGTTCGGCAAGCGAGGCGAAGAGGTCCATCTGGCTGACAAGGGCATCTGATTTGCTGTTCGGCGCAATGTGCCCTTTCCAGCTGATGAAGAAAGGAATATGCGTTCCTCCGTCGTAGAGGCTGTATTTTCCTCCGCGGTAAGGCAGGGTCGGACTTACATCGCCCCATTTCTCGGCAGCTTCGTCAGCATAGCCGTCATCGAGGACCGGACCGTTGTCACTTGAAAAAATGATGATGGTATTTTCGAGCAGACCTTTCTTTTCGAGGTGGTCAAGCAGCTCGCCAACACACCAGTCTGCTTCCAAGACCACGTCTCCGCGCACTCCAAGGCCGCTTTTACCGGCAAATTCAGGATTAGGTGTGCGAGGCACATGAGGCTGATGCAGGCCATAATACAGGAAAAATGGACGGTCGGCATTTTCGTCGATGTATTTTTTCACCCGGCCAAGGAATTCCTCTGCCATATCCTCATCCTTCCAATATGCGGATTTACCTCCGGTCTGATAGCCTATACGACCTATTCCATTGAGTATCGCGAAGTTATGCCCCTGGGAGGATTTCATTTTTATCAGCTCAGGATTATTCACATAATCCGGCTCGCCAGGGAAATTTTGCTCATAGTTCACGTACAGAGGGTCATTTTCAGGGTCAAGACCGGCCACATCGCCGTTTTCGACATAGACTGTCGGCACACGGTCGACAGTCGCGGCGATAAGATAGGAATAATCGAAGCCTATGTCATTGGCGCAAGGATAGATATGCTTGTTCCAGTCGATTTTGCCCTGGCCCATGCCAAGGTGCCATTTGCCTATGGCGGCAGTCGCGTATCCAGCCTCGCGCATCATTTTCGGGAGTGTCGGTTGTGTGGTGGTAATCAACAGGTTGGCATCTCCGGGAAGGATTTCGGCTTCTGCATTGCGCCATGGATATAGTCCCGTCATCAACGAATAGCGGCTCGGAGTGGAAGTCGGCGCCGTACAGTGGGCATCCATCATATTAAGACCGCTTTCTGCAAGCCTGTCAAAATTCGGAGTCGAGAGCAGAGGCGAACCGAGGCAGCTGATGTCGCCGCAACCGAGGTCATCCGCAAGAATAATTATCACATTGGGTTTGTCAACTTTCGCGACAGTGCACGAAACAAGCCCGACAAAAGGCAGCAGAGCAATTTTTTTCATTCTATCAAAAATTTTTACATAAAATCAATTTTTTCCAAATTTCAGTATTTTTCGACAAAAAATCAATATTTTTGCAGGCTGAAACATAACAAGATGTACAATATACTTTTTATCTGTCACGGAAATATCTGCCGCTCGGCGATGGCGGAGTTCATTATGAAGGCTTTAGTGAAGGCGAAGGGCTGCGAAGAATTGTTTCACATCGAATCGGCGGCGGTGTCGGCCGAGGAAGCAGGCAACGGGATTTATCCTCCGGCAAAACGCTGTCTGACACAGCACGGCGTTACTTTCGATCCGGGAAAGACTGCCCGTCAGGTGCGTCGGGAGGATTATGACAAGTTCGACCTGCTGATATGTATGGACGAAAGCAATGTGCGCAGGCTGTACCGCATTCTCGGAGACGACCCCGAAAAGAAAATCCGTCTGATGATGTCGTTCACTCCCTACGGCGGCGAAGTTGCAGATCCTTGGTACACAGGGGATTTCGAGACCACCTTCCAGGACCTTCTTGAAGGTTGCCAGGGGCTGCTCCGGCATTTGGCCGGCGAACTCTCATCATTGATATAAAACATCCTGCTGTCATTTTAAAGCCTGCGGCTTTACAATGACGGCCTCGCCTCGGCAACGCTCATGCAAGCATGACACTGCTCTCTTTCTGGCATTTTAAAGCCTCCGGCTTTACAATGACGGCCTCGCCTCGGCAATGTTCATGCAAGCATGACACTGCTCTCGGCTCGTTGTCATTTTGACCAAGCCTTCCCTGCTGCGGACCAGCCTCTGAAGCCGGTAGCCAATTCATAGACGTCGTAGCCGTTTGACGCAAGGATTTGCGCGGCCTTTTTGCTGCGGTTGCCGCTTCTGCAGTACAGGGCCACGGGACGATTCTTGTCAAGCAGTTCCAAAGCCCTGTTTTCATAATCATCCTGAAGCACATCAATCAGCAAGGCATTCTCGATATGCCCCTCCTCGTATTCATCCGACGTCCTGACATCCAGACGCTGCACATTTTCATCTTCAATCAGTTTTGCAAATTCCTCTACATCAATCGACTTGAACATTTCCTTATTCTGTTTCACGTTTTTGCATCCGAAGAGCATCGGCAGCACCACAGCCGCTAAAATTAAAAATTTTCCCATATTACATTTCTTTTATCCCGCAAATATCCGATTTTTTCGTGAAAAATCAAATTCATTGCATATCCAAAAGGTACAGGATCCCTCCACTCGCTGCGCCCGGTCGGGATGACAGGAGGAACGGTCGGAATGACAGGGAGAGACGCGGTCGGAATGACATGAAAAATTATTTCCCTAATTTTAAGTCAATTAAATTTATAATTATGAGACAGAAAACAATTAGAGAAATTGCGGACGCGTGGAAAGAATACAAGCGTCCATTCGTGAAACAATCGACCATGGCGGCCTATTCGCTGATTTTGGCAAACCACATCCTGCCGGAGTTCGGTAACAAAAAAGTTCTTCCTGAGAAAGACGTGCAGGATTTCGTGCTGAGAAAAATCGACAACGGCCTGAGTGCCAAGACAGTAAAGGATATCCTGATAGTGCTGAAAATGATTATGCGATTCGGAGTCAAGCATCAGTGGATTAGCTGGTTCGAATGGGACATCAAATACCCGACTTCAACTGCGGGCAAAGAAATGGCTGTGCTTTCCTTAGCCGAGCACAAAAAAATTCTGAAACATATCAGGGCAAATTTTTCCTTTTCAGGCTTAGGCATTTACATCAGTCTGAGCACGGGACTTAGGATCGGTGAGGTCTGCGCCCTGAAATGGAGCGACATAGACACTCTGAACGGGACAATTACCGTCCGCCGAACGATAGAGCGTATTTATCTCATCGATGGGGACAGAAAACATACCGAATTGGTAATCAACACTCCCAAGACCTGCAATTCCAATCGCGAAATCCCTATGCCGAAGGAATTGCTCGACCTGGTCAAACCGCTGAAAAAAGTGGTCAACAATGGTTTCTATGTGCTTACAAACTCTGCAAATCCGACAGAACCACGCACTTACCGCAATTACTATCAAAGAATGATGACAGAGTTGGGCATGCAGAAACTGAAATACCACGGGCTGCGCCACAGTTTTGCGACACGCTGCATTGAAGCGGGCTGCGACTACAAGACAGTAAGTGTACTGCTCGGGCATTCAAATATTTCGACTACGCTGAATCTGTATGTACATCCGAATATGGAGCAGAAGAAACGCTGCATAGCAAAAGTTTTCCGCGCTCTTGGACAGTAAGCCATTTAGGCACGGAACTTGCCCAGCATTCTGCCGTTAGATTTAATAATAACTGTTTTAAAACTCAGATTTATGTCAAGAATTGGTACTTTTTTTACCGGATTGGCAACAGTACTGTCAAGCAGTTTATTGTCAATCGCTTTCATTCAGGATGCAAATGCTTGCACAGGTGTCTCTTTTGTCGCAAACGACGGTTCGCAGGTGGTGGCTCGCTCAATCGAATGGGCATCTGAGCGTATGCCGAATTTCTATGTAATTGTCCCCCAAGGACATAAAATGCAATCATTCACGCCCGACGGCATAGACGGTATGATCTATGTGGCGAAATACGGTTTTGCCGGGGTATCGGTCATGTCTGACGAGCTGATGGTGGAAGGCCTGAACGAGAAAGGTCTAAGTGCGGGGCTGTTCTTCTTCCCGGGCTTCGGCTCCTACAAGGATTTCAACCCTGCGAACAAAGCGAAGACACTGTCTGATTTTCAATTCGTTTCATGGGCACTTGCCACCTGTGCTTCCGTAGACGAAGTGATTGCCGAATCTGCAAAAATCGACATCACGGGACTTGACAAAAGAATAGGCACAGTGCATTGGCGTCTGGCTGACAGAAGCGGCCGCCAGGTAGTGCTGGAAATCGTTGACGGCAAGATGAATTTCTATGAGAATACAGTCGGCGTGCTCACCAATTCACCAGGTTTTCAATGGCATCTGACCAACCTGAGCAATTATGTAAACCTGACTCCAGGGGCTGCTCCGAACAGGACATGGGAGGTAAACGGCAAGAATTTCGAGCTGTGCCCGAACAGCGGCGGCTCAGGTATGCTCGGACTTCCGGGAGATTTCACATCGCCGTCACGTTTTGTACGCATTGCGATGTTCAAAGCCAATGCGCCTGCTTCCGCAACCGGCTATGACGCTGTAATGCAATGCTTTAAGATCCTGGAGGCTATGGTCATTCCTATCGGTGCTGTCGTTGACACGAGCACAAATACGGAGAAAACTCTTGATATGATAACTTCAACCCAGTTTACGACCGCGACCGACCTCAGCAATCTGAAATTGTACTACCGCACAATGGACAACTCGCAAATCCGCCTGATTGACCTTTCGGCAATCAATTTCAAGAAAATCAGCTACCAGTCCGCACGCCTCGACACACGTCCGGAACAGGTCATCACAGTCAAACTGAAATAAGCATGACGGTTGTCATAAGGGGGGGGTTGTACAAAATTCTGCATTTTGACACAACCCCCTTTTCAAATATGCTTTGTTCGTCATAAGGCCTCACCTCATCATGAGACGGTCTTTATCAGTCTTTCTGATTATTCGACAACTTGATGTCATTCAATGAGATATGTTCGTTGCGATAGCGGGCGTCAGGATTGATTTCCGAGCCGTCAGGGAAAGAACCGTCCTCCGATTTGCGAAACTGCATACGCTTCAGAGCCGCCCTTCGTGTGATTTTATTTTCCATACCCTGATAATTTTTGCACGAATCAAGTAATTGTAAAAAACAAGCCGACGCAGAGCGAAAATATATTTCACCTATTCAGCCAGGCCTTGACGCTTTGCTCATCCGCCCCGTTCAGCAGTTTGCCACCCTGCCAGTCAATCTCCGGATAAGTCTTCTTCAGGACTTTGACGCTGTTCTCGATACCGTCGCCGCCTGAAGTCGCAAATGGGATAACAATCTTGCCGTGGGCCTCTATGAAAGTGTTCACCAAAGTCGGAGCCATATTCCACCAGATAGGATAACCGAGGTAGATCACATCGTATTTGTCGATATCCAGACCAGCAGCAACCATTGCCGGGCGGAATTTCAGATTGTGCATCTCCACATAACAGCGGGACTCCTTGTCACGCCAATCGAGGTCCGCAGCCGAATAACGAACTTCCGGAGCAATTTCGTAGAGCTCGCCGCCGCTGACCGTCGCCAAAATCTGCGCCGCGTGCTGAGTAGTTCCTGTCATTGATACATAAGCACTTTGTCCTGTGCCTGCCGGGCAGCGCAGCCGAATCCGAGGCCGGCGAACGCCAAAAGAGATAAAACAAATTTCTTCATCTTCGATAAAATTATTTCATTGTTTCGTAAGATATTCCCATTCGGAATATTCAACAGTGCAAAACTACAAAAGCCGCAGGAACTCAGCGTACACAAATTACGGGAGTTCTTACCTATTTTACCGAACCTGCAACGGCACAGGCAGTTTGTTTTCTCAGGGCCCCTGATACCATCAGATAATTCAAATTCAACGGACGGTAAGTTCTACTATACGGTCAATGTCATGCGGAATATCATGAAGATGAAGCACTATTCCCTTGCCCTTGAGAGTGTCGAATTTCACCGCTTTGCCGGTATTGAGACATTTGGCTGCAACCACCTTGGAGGTAAGCTGAAGATACAGGGCATCATCCTGCAAATCAAGTATATGGACATAAAGTCTGTCGCCCTTGCGGGTAGTGACGCCCCAGGCATGAGGAGGAATATCTCCACCACGTGTACCATAGATGCTCTCTCCGTAACGGTCAAGCCACACGCCCATCTCGCGGAGTCTCTCCACAGCCGTTGCAGGCAGTTTGCCGTCAGGTTGCGGACCGATATTCAGAAGCAGATTGCCATCACGTCCTGCAGCCCTCACAAGATACTGCACAAGTGTAGCCGTAGATTTATAGTCGAGGTCAGTAATCTTGTAGCCCCACATACCGTTCATGGTCTGACAGGTCTCAAGAGGCAGACGGCTGATGTCCTGCCCTGAAAGTCCTGCAGTATTCTCACCCGGAAGGTCGCGTTCGAAAATCTGGATATCCTCGCCTTCGAAGGGAGCGAGGTGATGGTTGTTTCCGACAAGGCATGAAGGCTGGATAGCATGTATATGGTCATACAATCCACGCAGTTTCCAATCGAAATCAGGATGCACATCCTGGTCCCACACGCCGTCAAACCAGATTGCCCCTACAGGACCGTAGTTGGTCAGAAGTTCTGAAAGCTGTGCCTTCATGAAATTGTAATAATGCTCATAGCTGATATCAGTTCCCGGGCGGCCTGTCCCCAAACCGGTTCTTCCTCGCGGGTAGTCGTCACGGTACCAGTCTACAAGTGAATAATACAGATGTAGCTTGACATCCTGAGCCGCACACTCTTCCGCCAAGGCCTTCACGACATCTTTGCCATAAGGACTTGCATCCACGATATTGTAATCCGACTGCTCGGTTTCAAACATGGAAAAGCCGTCATGGTGACGTGTGGTGAAGCAGATATAGCCTGCACCTGACGATTTGATGGCAGATACCCATTCAGCCGCATCGAAATCATGAGGATAGAAAGCATTTGCGAGCTTGGCGTACTCCAGATAATTGATGTCGCGTATATTCATAGCCCACTCACCAGAACCGAGGAGGGAATAAAGTCCCCAATGCAGGAAAATGCCGAATTTCGCATCCTGAAACTCTGTTCGGGCCTTGAGATTTCCCTCTGACGGGACATATGATTCATTCGAAACGGCTGCAGGCTGTGCTGAGACAGTCAGGCAGCTCAAAGCGCAGACAAGCGCAAGGAAAAACTTTCCGTTCATAGATAAATTGTTTTTGATAATCATTATGCAAATTTACGTTACAACTGATTGACAACAGCCTTCAACTGTTCTGAAAGTGAGGTGTTATAGCCATGGGAGTAATAGACCACCCTTCCGAAACTGTCTGCAATAATCACTGCAGGCAGCATTCCGGAATCCTGCATACAGCCGTCATATACCATTTTCTGAATGCTGTTGCCCGGGTCTGTGCCGTAATGCACCGCCTCTATGTCACCGAGGTATCCTTTCATTCTGGCACAAGCGGAACCATCGGCTCCGAGCACGACGAGGGGCCTTCCCCAAACGTTGAACACTTCAGCTGACGAGCCGAGCTGCCTGAGCGCATGAATTGAAGGTTCGGAAAAATCCTTTATCAGCGCAAGCGTGAAATAGCCTCTTCCTGTAAGCGAGAGGATAGTCTGAGGCTCTGTCTGCCCCATAGGAAAGATAGTATTCTCCACATCAATATTCCCGATTACGGCTATGTCTCCCCTCTGCTGCCTCAAGGTCAGCGGCACAACGGTCTCGGTGTCCTTCGCCACATTGAAGAATTCAAGATGGGCCGAAACGCTTCCGTCAGCCTTCCTGATTGCTGATGTCAGGAGATAATAGCCGACTTCCGCCGGATAAGCTTCTGAAAGCAGCTCTTTCCATCCTGCGCCACCGTCCTCATCGAAAGAAAGAAGCGATGCACTGCCATTTTCTATTCGCGAGAGAGTGAAGTGTCTGTAATAAAGCGGATTTTTAAGCCATTCGACAGGCTCGTAGGTAGCTTTGAGAGTGCCCTGAGCTGAAGCCGCAACAACTTCCTCGCTCCATTTGACATCCTTCCACTCCCCGTCTTCCCTATATTGTGTTTTTCCGGTCACTCCGTCTATCCTCGCTTCAATGCCCTTGCTTCTGCAGGCAGCCACGAAGAATATGTCCCTCGAACGGGAATCCGCCATTTTACAGCGCCACACCGCTACAGGAGGCATATATATTCTTTGAGGATTGAGTTTGTCATCCACTTTGATATTGCCGATAGTCCAGTCGAATATTTCACGCGCAGAAACCGCCTCAAGGCCGTCACCGATTTCCTTGAAGAACGGAAGCAACGGCTCGTATGAAATACGCGGACAGTCCCTGTACGCAGTGAAATCACCGGTGCAGTGATTGATTGCATCCTCAAGAACATCAGCCCGGACGTCGCCCATGTCCTTAGCTGACAGGGACGCAAGCAGAATTTCCGCATTTTTTCCTCCGTGGACCTTTCTGAAAGCATCCAGCACGGCGGCATTGCCTTTAAGACGCGCGTTCCTCAACGAATCCTCGTACTCCAGACGCAGGGCATTCTGACGAAGCTCCTCAGCCGTGGCCTTTGAAGGTATAGGGTTTTCGACCGGCGGGACAATCTCAAAGTCAAGTCCGAAACTGTCACCTATATTATATCCAAGCGATATTTCCGTCATATCCCCGTCAGCCTTTCCCACGCCGAATCTGTCATCCTTATGCGCCCAGACAAGCATGTCGCCGAGCCCGGTATCCAGGCCGGCAATTCCATCCTTTCCTGTCATCATTCTCGCAACCGTATAGAATTCCGCATAATTATATATTTTGAACTCGACTTCAGCACCTTCCACAGGCTTTCCGTCTTTGTCAACAACCTTAACCGTCGTGCGCCTTGTCGGGATATAGCTCTTGATCACATTTATTTCAGTAAATGAACGTGTCCGGCGGATGACATCTTCCGGTCCGTCATAATCTCCGAACGCGAGAGTGTGCAGAAGCATCGCTCTCGACACCGGAGCGTTGAACCACGCAAGGTCGAGAACAGGCTCTGGCTCGCATGCACCCATGAAATGCCATTTGCCGTCCACGAAGACCTCCACCCAGGCATGGTTGTCATCGGTATGCGCCCAGCGCGGAGTGTAGACCTGCCTTGCCGGGATGCCTGCAGCACGCAGCGCGGCCACAGCGAGCACGGATTCCTCTCCGCATCTTCCGAGTCCGGCAGCTATAGTCCCTGTAGGAGGCAGTGTTCTTGCATCCGACGGCGTATATGTCGCCATTTCATGGCACCAGTGATTGATTTCAATGGCAGCCTGCTCTGCGGTCATGCCCTTGACACGGGCGCTGAGTTCGTCCGCATACAGCGTCCTGAAATCATCCAAAGCCTCATTGTTGACTCTGAGCGGCAGCACAAAATGCATGAACTCCCTCTCAGGAATGTCCCAGGAAGCGTTTCTGCGCACTTCAAGAGTCTTGCGCACGTTCTCAAGCCAGTAGCCGAAAGGATAGCCCGCCATGTCAGGCAGCGGCATCGAACCGTAAAGGAACGCCAGATACTTCTTCTCGTCGTCACCCAATCCGGCAATATCATCCTCGCTAATGCCTTCCTGCACATACTCGGGAAGCCCGGCTATAACGTTTTCCAGATCATTTGTCCGGTCAGTACAAGCGCTTAAGAAGCACAATACAACGGCACAGAAAGCCGTCAGCAGATACTTTTTGAAATGTGTCATAATTATTATTACTATGTGGCTCCAATTACTTTTCCAGTCTAATTGCCGGCCCGGCTTATAGTTATTACCCGACAAATTTACATATAAATCCCGACATTCCACACCGGCAGAATAAAGAAATATTTTTTCCTTAGATGAACGATAACAACTTCCAGGCAATTAATTGATAATCTGCTCCATATTAATTTGCAAAAAGCAGTTGAAACACAAATCCCCGCCAATCCAATTGACTGACAGGGATTTAATCTTAAATTTTTCGATTATTTTCCTCTAATATTCCTCCTCGTTGAAGAAATTTATCTATATTGATTATCAATACATTACATCTTAATCAATGGAATTTGCACAAACAAACCGCACCGTCTGAGACTGGCTGGGGCGATGGGAGGAATTAATGGACAAACAAACTCTTATAACACAAACTAGCTAATAAAAACAAATAATCAATCATAGTTATTACATGTGAAGAACTTTCACTATATTTGCCGTACGATAACAATTTTGGATGACATGGAAACTGATATCAACCGTCTGAAAGTAGTTTTAGTTGAAAAGAAAAAAACAAATAAATGGCTATGTGAGCAGTTGGGGGTAAACCCTTCAACTGTTTCCAAATGGTGCACGAACAGTTCACAGCCCGATTTACAGACTCTTGCTAAGATCGCAAGGTTGCTGGAGGTAACTGTCGATGAATTATTAAACAATAAAATTTGATTACGATGATTAAAGATATAATAGATGCCAATAGTAATGTGGCGGTCGGAGCAAAGGAAATAGAGATTCTGAAAGAGCATTTTCCAGCTTGCATCCATAACGGTTCATTTGATATCGAGCGGTTGAAGGAATATCTCAAGGATAAGATAAATGTAACTGAAGAGGGGTATGAACTTCGGTTCCTTGGAAAGAATTATGCCCGTTTGCTGGCATCATTAGATACTACAACTGTGGTTGTGCCTGATGAAGAACATAATAACCTACCGGAGAATAAAGATAGTAAGAATATCTACATTAGTGGAGACAATCTGGATGCGCTAAAACACCTGCTAAAATCTTATGCCGGCAGCATAAAATGTATCTATATTGATCCTCCTTACAATACAGGGTCCGATGATTTTGTTTACACGGATTCATTCAATTTTACGGTTGAAGAACTGGCATCGAAACTGAGCATTTCCGAGGAACAAGCCAGCCGAGTCCTTGACTTGACGCGTCGAGGCTCTGCCACGCATTCTGCCTGGCTTATGTTTATGTTGCCTCGACTGTTGCTTGCTCGCGACCTGCTTTCAAAGGACGGAGTGATATTTATTTCCATTGATGAGAATGAACACGCTAATTTAAGATTACTTTGCGAGGAAATTTTTGGAGAAGAAAATTCTGCAGGCGAGATTGTATGGAAAAACAGTAGTAAAAATGATGAGGACTATATCTCCATGCAGCATGAATACATACTTTGCTTTGTGAAAAACAAAACTTTTAATGGTGGAGATTGGCATGAAGCTAAAGAGGGCGTGCAAGAAATTTTCACAGCTTTTGCTGGATTCCGAAAAAAATATGGTACAGATTGGAAAGCTATTCACGCAGCTGCATTGGATTGGTATAAACAATTTAAGGCTTCTGACCCGATTTCTGATAGCAGCCATTATTCTTGGATGGATGAAAGAGGAGTTTATTTTCCAGATAATATCGCAGGACCTAATTTTGGTCAATATGTTTATGACGTAATTCATCCCATCACTGGTAAAGTGTGCAAAGCTCCGGCAAGTGGATGGCGTTTCCCCGAGGAAACCATGAAAGAAAAGATCGCCGATGGTCTTATACATTTTGGAGAAGACGAGACAACCGTACCGAATAAAAAGACTTACTTAAAAGACACATTGAATCAGAGTCTGACAAGTATTAAATATCGTGACGGAAGAGTTGCATCCAAGCGATTAACCTCTCTTCTAGGTGCAAATGTCTTTACTAACCCCAAAGATCCAGAACTACTTTGCCGTTTATTTAACGCCATCGGATTACAGGACGGTGATATTGTTTTGGATTTCTTCTCGGGCTCTGGGACAACAGGCGAAGCGGTACAAAATTTAATAGCAGACAATAAAAACTTATCATTTATTTTAGTTCAAATAAAAGAAGATCTGGATAATACGCTCAAAAGAGCGACAGGTGGCGGAAAAGCGGTTGCTAAAAATGCAATTGATTTTTGCGATATGCTTGGTAAATCTCATACATTAGATAATATTGCGATAGAAAGACTCAAAAGAGTCAGGCAACATCATCAACAGCAAAATCCTATGTTTCATGGGGATTTAGGTTTTAAACACTTCACTCTTCAAGAGCCGACTAATCAATCGATCGAAAAGATGGAGCGATTTGACCCCCATTCTATATTTGGTGATAAGACATTGGTGGATGAGTTTGGCGTACCGACAATTCTCACGACATGGCTTGTACGTGACGGTTATGGATTGACTTCTGATGTAAAGACGCTCAATATTGAAGGGTATGAGCTTTACTATATGGATAAGCATCTGTATATTATAAACCCAAATTTGAGTAATGAAGTCGTTGCATCGTTGTTGGATCAATATCAATCGGATGCAGGGTTCAATCCTCAAAACATCGTAATATACGGCTATGCCCTTTCGTGGGGAGAATTACAGGGGCTGAAAGACAGTCTTCGGGTAATACGGGACGGAGAGAAAAATATGCGTATTAACTTTGATGTTAGGTATTGATATGGAACTAATTCTTCAGCCTTCATTGCCCCATCAGCAAACAGGTGTTGATGCCGTTGCTGATGTCTTTGCCAATACGGCGATAAAGTCGCCAGTGATGTTCTATGCCAATCCCGAAATAACCCTGTCAAAAGATGGGGTGGGTCAAAATATTGTTGCCATACAGAAGAGGAACACCATACAACCGGAGAATTGTGCATATTCCCATGATGCAAGCTGCCTGAACCTTGACATCAAGATGGAAACGGGTACGGGCAAAACATACGTTTATACCCGGACGATGTATGAGTTGCACAAACGGTATGGTATCAATAAATTTATTATTGCCGTACCTACGCTTCCGATCAAGGCCGGAGCAAGACAATTTATGGAGGACGGTTATGTCAAACGTCATTTCCGGGATGTGTGCGGATATGATGCAGAAATCGAATTGCTCACTTTGGAGCCGCCCAAGAAAAAAAAGAAAGGCAGGCAATATTTCCCAGCAGCCGTAAGTGAATTTGTAAAGGGATCGAACAGGGATACTAAAAAGATTTATGTCCTTTTGGTAAATATGCAACTGTTGAAAGTTGCCAAGAATTATATGCTCAGTCGCGATGATTACGGAAGCGTCATTGAGGGGTTTTATCGCCCGTTCGATGCTCTCCGTGCAACTCGTCCATTTGTTATTATTGACGAGCCACATAAGTTCTCGCGCGACCAAAAGGCGTTTGGCGTAATCAAGGAAGAAATTAACCCTCAATGTATTATTCGATACGGCGCAACTTTCCCTGAAACAGTGTCCGGCAGGGGTAAAAATAAAACGGTTGTACATGACTATTTGAACCTGCTCTACGACCTGAATGCTTGTGAAGCATTTAACCAAGGATTGATTAAAGGTGTTGCCAAAGAACACTTTGAGCCAGTCTCTAAAAAAGAAGAAAAAATAAAGCTTCTGTCGGTAGTCAAAAATGAGAAAGCCATATTTCAGCATAAAAGTGCAGACAGTCCGACAAAGACATATCAATTACAGGTAAATGACTCGTTGTCGGTAATTTCCGAGGAGTTCAATGGCATCACAATACAAGCCATAGATAAAAATGCCATTGAATTGTCCAATGGATTGATTAAGAACGTTGGCGAGGAGATGAATGTGGACATTTACATGCAATCGTACCAGGAGCAGATGCTGCGTCTTGCTCTCGAACGCCATTTTGAAACTGAACGGGAGAATTTCTGCGGACGCACATTTAAGATCAAAACGCTGGCACTTTTCTTTATAGATGATATTACTTCCTATCGCGAGAGCGAGGGTGGCAAGAAACCGTATTTATTGGAAGCTTTTGAAAGGTTACTCAAGGAGAAATTGGTTGTAACAATCAAAGATCTGGATGAATCGGAAACTGAGTATCGGGAATATCTTGAAGCCAGTTTAAACCATATTGACGACTGTCATGGGGGATATTTTGCTCAGGACAACAGTTCGTCGGACGAAGACATTGCCAATGAAGTTAATGATATTCTGAATGGCAAGAAGCACCTACTTACTTTTAGAGACAAAGACGGGAAATATATTTTGCGTCGATTCTTATTCTCCAAGTGGACATTAAAGGAAGGATGGGATAATCCGAATGTGTTTACTATTGCAAAATTGAGGTCGAGCGGTAGTGAAACCTCGAAGTTGCAGGAAGTAGGACGAGGATTACGACTGCCTGTTGATGAGTGTGGGAACCGAATCTCCAATCAGGAGTTCATGTTGAACTACATTGTAGATTTTACCGAAGCTGATTTTGCCAATAAGCTCGTCGAGCAAATAAATAGTGAAGTACCAGGTACGACATCTGTTTCATTGGAGCAGATCAAACTGGTAGCCGAGAAAATGGGCAAAGAAGAAAAAACTTTGTTTATCGAGCTTCTGTCAAAGAATTATATTGACCTGGAACACAATATAATTCCGGCAAACAAGACTCAGTTCTTTGAAGAGTATCCATTATTCAAATCTGGATTGGACGCTAGCAAAATCAAAGACCGCAATAAAACATTCGAAAAACCGATTGGGATTCGCAAGGCTAGGTTTGACGAAATTAAGGAGCTGTGGAAGGTTCTCAATCAAAGATATACTATTTGGTACGATAAGGCCATCAATGACGAACTAGAGATTGGATTGTTTGACATATTAGAGAATAATTCCGTTTTTACGGAACAAGTTATTTCAAGTCATAGGGATATAATTCAAAGCAATGGCAAACAAATGTCAGCAGCAACAAGCAATGGAGTGCAATATACTATTGCGAATTCACTCCCGTATGGACTTTTCTTAAAACGAATATCATTGGCAACCAATATTCCTGTTCCAATAATACACAAATCTATTGTTGCATACACAAAGAAACATGGAATAATAGAAGATAAGTTCTTTAACGAACAGACAGCTAGTTTCATAATCCATAGTTTTTCTGACTGGAAGACTAAAAATCTTCAAGGGCGCTTTAATTATAAGAAGACTAATGGACAAACTGGAGCAACGGCTCTTACTCACAGTGATGGAACAGTTCGTGACAGTATAACGCAGGGAAGAATCGGAATCAAAGTAGAGGAGGGTGAACCGATGCAAAAATATCTATATGATGCAAAGGCTTATGATTCACCATTGGAATTGCAAAACATCAATGCTGTAATTGATGAGGTAATCGTATATGGTAAGATACCTCGTAGCAGTATCGCTATTCCTACCATTACTGGAGAATCATACAGTCCTGACTTTATGTATGTTGTCAAGAAGGACAACGGAGAGAAAGAACTTACCATTGTTGTGGAAACTAAGGATGTCGAAAATAAATCAACTCTTCGAGACACTGAAAGTGTGAAAATTCAATGTGCAGAGGTGTTTTTCAAAAACTTGTCAGTACAAGGCTATAATGTGCATTTTCGAACCCAACTTAAAAACAAGAAAATGTTGCAGATTATAAAAGAGGTATTACAGCGATAATTTTAGACGGATTATGATAACAAAAGACGAAATACAATCTCTGTTGCATAGCACTGAGACATATAGAGTGGAACGGACTACTTCAACTGGCAATATGGACAAATTTTGCGAGGCAATTTGCGCTTTTGCCAACGATTTACCTGATTCGCGCAAGAAAGGCTACTTGTTTCTCGGGGTGTATGATGATGGTCGTTTGTCCGGCTTAAAAGTGACCGATGATTTGTTGAAAAAGATTGCTGCAATACGTTCAGACGGCAATATCTTACCACTGCCTGTAATGGCAGTGGATAGAGCTGAGTTCCCTGATGGCGACGTACTAGTCGCAGAGGTGTCTCCATCATTGCTTCCTCCAGTTCGTTATCGAGGTAGAGTATTCATCCGTATCGGTCCGAGGCGTGATATAGCCAGCGAAGCTGAAGAACGTCTTTTGACTGAAAGGCGTACCGCATATATGGCAACTTTTGATGCCACACCTTGTCTGGGTTCTACGCTTGATGACCTGGAACTTGACTACATAAAAAACACATACCTTCCGTCTGTTGTAGATCCTAACATATTGAATCAGGATACTCGCGATATCAAAGAACAAATGGCATCGGTTCGTTTATATGACCGTACACATGATTGTCCTACTTATGCTGCTATTATTTTGTTTGGCAAGAATCCTCGCTATTATATGCCTGGTGCTTATGTTCAGTATGTGCGTTTTGCCGGCAAAGAAAAGGGAGGAGAAGTTCTTAACGAGAAGCGTTTTCAAGGACCGTTATACAGTATGTTGCCAACGTTGGAATCTTTTGTCAGCGATGCTATTATAATGCAACGCCCGATTTCAGCCAGTCTGTTTCGGGAGAAAATGATTATCAACTACCCAAACAATGCATTGAGAGAGTTGATGATGAATGCATGCATGCACCGTGATTATCAATCAAATATGCCAATTCGCTTATATCAGTTTGATGACCATATAGAGATAACGAATGCAGGCGGTTTATATGGTGAAGCTCGACCGGAAAATTTTCCGATGGTGAATGACTATCGTAATCCAATTGTGGCGGAGGCAATGAAGGAAATGAAATATGTTAATATGTTCAATCAGGGTGTGAAGCGAGTGCAGGATATGTTGCGTGAGAATGGTAACAAGAAGGCTGAATTTGATGTCTCCAAACTGACGGTCTTCTCTGTTGATGTTTTCTCAAATGAAGATAGCATTACCCAGACAACTACCCAGACAACTACCCAGACAACTACCCAGACACTGTCAGAGGTACAGATCTCAATTATTGATTACATCCATAATCATCCTAATGCAAGTCGTAAGGAAATTGCAGCGAATATAAGCAACATTACAGAGAACGGAGTCAAGTATCACATGCAAAAACTACAAAAGCAAGGGATTATCAAGCGTGTAGGGGCCGACTTCGGCGGGCATTGGGAGGTATTAATGATAAATTAAAAAAGACCACTGGAATTTCATGCGAGCAATATTTAAGACATTTGAATCAGGGGCTGGAGACTGAATAACAACAAAATAAACTGTTCAGTCTGTTTGTCTAGTTTTTCTAATATGAAAAGAGTCTTCTTTAATGGATTAAAGGAACGCTTCAAAAATATACTTGAGCAAATAGCAATTGTAAAAAGTATTGACAAAACAAATAATTAATATTATCAACAATGGAAGACAAAAAAGTTATAAGGTGTTTTATTGCGTCTCCAGGAGATACGGCAGAGGAACGAGAAATATGTGAAAAGGTTTTTTCAGATATTAATGCGGGAATTGGAACCACTTATGGTTTTATTCTTCAATCTCTTCGATGGGAAAATGATGTCCATCCAGGATTAGGGAATGGCGGACAGGAGGTAATTAATTCTCAAATTAAAGACAAATATGATTTATTTATCGGAATCATGTACACAAAATTTGGGACCCCAACAGAACATGCAGAGTCAGGAACTGAGGAAGAATTCAACATAGCCTATGAGCGCGCATTACAACAAAAGAATATGGAGATTATGTTCTATTTTAATGATGCCGCTTTAAATCCTAGTAAAATAGACATTGAGCAATATCAGAAAGTTACAAATTTTAGAACTAATGTTGTTCAACAAAAATGTATGTATTCAATGTATAATGGGATACAAGATTTTGAGCAAAAACTTAGAAAGCATTTAAATTTATATTTTCATGAGCACTATTTAAGCGCAGATAAAAATACAGCTGAAAAATTAACTCGAACCTCTTTTATTCTAGAAGAACGATTAAATTCTGCGTTACAACTTTTTAGTGGACAACCTAGAATATGGATAGATCCAATTATTAGTTCTAAACAAGATATATCAATACATCCTGATGAGAATTATGAAGACAGAGTTGATGTAAATACAATAATTGACAGTCCAACATCTCTTATTATTTCAGCACCTCCTCAATTTGGCTTGACCTGTCTATCTCATTATATGATATATGAGGCTTGGAGAAGAAAGAAATTATGGATATATGTCGATGCAAAAAAGATAAAGGCTCATAATGTTTCCACATATATAAACAATGAGTTCGTTCAATTAGGAATCGATATTCAAACTAATATTGAATGTATTATTTTAGACGAATGGTGTCCTTCAGAAAATGGTGCATTAAAGAAATTAAAAGCTATATGCGATGCGTACTCTGATATTCCTATAATACTAATGAGGACATTAGAAGAATCCAAATTCCTCAAAGAGAGACAGGAAGAAATTAAGATAAACAGAGAGTTTACCCCTCTCTTTTTACTTCCAATGACTCGTAACCAGGTACGAACATTTGTTCAAGAATATAATCAAGAAACCCACATTGCAGATGACGAAGTTTTGTTAGATAAGGTCGTGAATGATTTAGCAACACTAAATATTCATCGCACCCCTCATAACTGCTTAACTCTTCTCAAAGTGGATGAGAAAAAATTCGACAACAATCCTGTTAATCGTTCTCAGATGCTTGAAGATGTACTTTATGTGCTTTTTGAATTTACAGATTTGCCGCGTTACGATTCTAAACCAGATGTAAAAGATTGTCAATTTGTATTAGGTTGTTTCTGTGAGATTCTTATCAAAGAGAATCGGTTCTGCTTTACAAAAGATGATTTTCTTAAACGAACACGAGAATACAGCGCATCAAATATGATAGATATAGATGTAACGATCGTTTTTGATATATTATACCAGAATAATATAATAAGTGATACGGATAATCAACTTACATTTAAATCTGCATTTTGGTTATTGTATTTCGCAGCGAGACGTATGCATGTGAATTCCGATTTTGCTGAATATATATTTAAATCAAAGAAATATCTTGACTATCCGGAAATAATAGAATTTTATACAGGCATCGACCGTAACAGAAATGATGCGTTAAATATACTTTTAAAAGATATTCAAGAAACATGTGATGTCGTATTCACACGCATATCAATACCAGATACTATCAATCCGTATAGATTAGCTCGTTGGCATCCTGATATTGAGCATATCGAGAAAATGCAACAAGAATTAAGTGATACTGTAATGAGTTCAGGGCTTCCTGAAGCTATTAAAGATAAGTATCAAGATTTTGGATATAATCAGCTTACCCCATATAATCAGAATGTTGTAATACATGATTTTTTTGAAGAATATTATGTATATAACCTTATGCAAGAGATAAAGTCTTCATCTAGAGCTCTCCGAAATAGTGATTATGCAAATGTTGAAATAAAGAAACAATTACTTGATGAAGTCTTGCGTGGATGGCTACAAATTTCAAAAGTTCTATTTGCATTAGTACCGATTCTTGCAACTAAGGGAAGAGCAGAATACGGAGGTGCGGGATTCCTACTTTCAGATAATTTCGGTGAAACAGAGGAAGTACGGGCAAGAAATATTCTTTTTGTGATACTTACTAATGTTGTAGGTTTCTTTAAAGATGATATATATTCCTCAAAAATATCACCATTACTATATGATGCTTTTGAACATCCTACAAGTCCGTTAATAAAACAACAATTAGCATTATTATTTATAATTTGTAGGCCCAAAAACTGGTATAATTACATTGAAAAGTATATTATATCACTATCCAAAGATTCATTTTTCTTATTTGAAATCCTCAACGAAATGAGAGCACAATATAAATTTGGTTTCATTGAAGAAAATGATTCACAAATATTGTCAACACTTATTAGAAAAAGTCTTGCTAAGCACATGCTAGGAATAAATAATCCTTCTCCTGGACAAATGAAACAAATACCCAATTCATATATGCCCAAAAGAGAAGAGGATACAGAGCATAATATAGTCAATAATACATAAAAGCAGATTCTTACATATTACTTCAGAAAAAATACAGATGTTCCAGCTGATCTCACACGGCTGGAACATCGTTTAAATTATCGTCTATAACTATTTCTATGAGGTCTCATAAACGCAAACATCAAGCATCTTCTCCTGTAGGCCTCTTCTTCCTCGTCAGGTCTGCGGCCATCCCGGCGAAGGTCGGAAGAGGAGTTGCCACCGCCACCACAGGAAGACACACTGATGGGAGTTCCGCCTATAAGGGCATCGGCTATGGTGAATATCTTTGCGCGAAGTGAAGGGTCGGCAAGCCGGGCAAGGATTGTCTCTAATGTGGATTTCAGGTTGTCATTATCTTCGGTCAGTGATTTGACATCATTTCGCAACTGGAATAATTCTCCGTAGTCCGCCAAAACATTGCGCTGGGCGGCTTCCACCTGCCGTGCCGCATCATTTCTGTACAGGGATTCTATCTTGCGGACAATCTCGATAAATTGTTGAGCAATATGCCGGTTCTGGCGTTCAACCCATTTGTCCGTACAAATCATAGGCGGTTTCTCTGTGATTTGTGGTGGCGTGAAATCAACCTTGTAATTACGGAAAGGCTGGACAACAGAGCGAGCTTTTGTCGCATCATTTGTAAGTTGCGCCAATTCCTGCTCCTTTATGTGGAGTTTGTCTGCCTTGTCTTCAAACTTGGTCTGATACTCGGCAATGAGTTTCTGTATATCCGCTTTCTGCGCTTCATACCTGTCGAGAATTATCCTGCAGGAAGCTAATTCCTGTTCCGCCTTTTCAAGTTGCTGATTATAACTGAAAATCTTTGACTTCAGATTCCGCATCATAGATTGGGTTTCTTGACAGTCTTGTCATTTTTAGCCTTTTAAGCAATTTAGACAAACAAACCGCACCGTCTGAGACGGCCTGAGGCGATAGGAGGAATGAGGTGGATATCAACGCGAGTAATGAATTTCTGCTGACGCATAATCTGGCAAGACCTATAAAATGACTTGTCACAGGGGTGAATCAAAACATAATTTTTCAATAATTGATAAGATTTTTCCCAAAATTGATAACATTTTGGCTTTTTTTTGTATAATTAGCAAAATGAAATTTTCAAATGGGACGTTTGTATTGTAATAAGGGATTTGAATACAGTCTGGACGATGAGAAGCATACTGCTGAAATAACAAGAGGACATATAGGCAGATGCCGTTCCTATCGGATTCCAGACCATCTGTTCGTAGATGGGATCAGATACACAGTGGATTCTGTCGGATTCGGGGCATATAATTATCCCCGTACATTGAAGCATTTGATTATCCCTGATTCAATCACATATTTAGATCACGATTCTTTCTGTGACCTTCCTAATCTAAGAAGTGTGCATATTGGCAATAACTTGCAGAATATCAACAGCTGGCATGTTCGAGGTTGCCCCAAACTTCGGAATATTACAATTGACGGAAACAATCCACATATGAAAAAGAAGGGCAATCTGATTATATCAGCAGATGGGAAATTATTAATGACTTCGTTGTGGAAGTGTAGACAATACATTATTCCCGAAGGTATAGAAGAAATAGAAAGTGTCGCATTCTGGTACAATACAAAATTGAAGAATATAGTATTTCCTAGTTCACTCAGAACCATAGGAGATAACAGTTTCAGCAATTTGTCCGAGATTGAAGAAATACGATTTCCTGAAGGTGTACAAACCTGTATCTGCCAATCCTTTATGTATTGCGAAAAACTTAGAATAATCGATTTTCCATCCACTTTAAAGAATCTCGGCTGGCAGACCCTTGCAGGATGCCGCAGTCTTGAGACAATTATCTTAAGAACTGATTCTCTGATAGATACACACAATCTATCGGATGATTTTAAGGAGGTGGACATTGAGAAATGCACTTTGTATGTGCCACAGCATTTAGTAGAATCATATAGGAATCATCCTCATTGGGGCGTTTTCAAGAAGATCAAAAGCATAGATACCATCTGAATTTTAGAATCATGAACGAAAGCATACAGTTCTTACAGTCTTTACTGGCTGAAGTCGGGAATATATCCGATGATCACAAGAAAAAAGTGGAAGAGAATGGCACGGATTTCAACATTTTCCAGATACTTGGCATCACGTGCGACGAAGTCAGACTTCATTCCGCATTTCTCGCAAACCTGCTCAATCCTGATGGCTCACATCACAAAGGGACTCTGTTTTTAGATGAATTCGTCAATCTTATCAAAGACTACGGCATTGACTGCAAGTTTGAAACCGGATTGCCCGGCACAAGGGTGGAATGCGAAAAATATATAGGTCCTGTTAAGGAAACGAGCGGAGGGCGTATTGACTTGTATATCGAGAATGGCAAGGGTCAGATAATTATTATTGAGAATAAAATTTATGCGAATGACCAGGAACATCAGATGACACGTTATCATAATTATGCCCCGGACGCCTGTCTGCTGTACCTGACTCTTGACGGGAAAGAACCCGACAAGAACAGCATTAGCACAGAATCAGGAGTTCTGAAGAAGAATGAGGACTTCTTTTGCATATCATACAAAGCTGATATTCTCAAATGGTTGGAAAACTGTTACGAAAAAAAAGAAATCCTGCCGGCATTAGTTGCAGAAGGTATTAACCATTATATTTATCTTGTTAGAAGTTTGACAAACCAATTGGCGAATAAGGATATGGAAAAAGATATTGTAAATAAATTGACAGAAGATTCAAAAAATGTAGAAGTGGCCTTGGCAATAGAGAAAGTCCTTGCCAAAATGAAATCCTCAATTCAGATGAAATTCTGGAAGGGGTTGAAAGATAAACTGAATGACTATAATACGTATTTTTATAAAAAACACGAGAACACTATAGAAGGTATTGAACCGGAAGACTTTGAAAATCTTGTAAATGATTATTACAAGTCTAAAACGAATAAATGCCTTTACGGCATTGCGATTGATATATCCGGCGATAATCCGGATAAGATCAAATTCTTGATAGAGTTAGATTGGAATCTTTATTTTGGATGTACTGTTTGCGACGGGAACGGTGTCATCCGGCCTGAAGCAAATGCAAAGTTTAGAACACAGGCTGATAAAAACTCCGGTGACAATCCGTTATGGATATATTGGGAATACTATATAAGCCCGAACGGCAAAAAGATAGATTTCAAAGAGTTCCAGAATCCGGAGCTTGCCTTGATTGTTGATAAAGAGGCAAACCTTATTGACTATATTGTAAAGAAGTGTAAAGAGCAGATGGAAGCAAGAAAGGAAAATGTCACATCTGGATATACCGACTAATAGCACTTTGCCCGATAGGAACATATCTCAATCCTGAGGATTTCGTCCTGCTTGACCACATGATACGCGAGACGGTTCTGCCGGCCTTTCAACATGCGTGACGAACTGTTTAATATCCTGACCGATAATGTCCGATATATTGTCATCAGTTCAAATGACGAAACTCCTCAGGAACAGATTGATAAATATATATCTAATGATATGCATTGGTACTCCAACTGGAGTGGCATCTTCCACCCGCTTGAGGAGTCCCAAGGATTAAAGTTGTGCCGTGCCTTTCGCTATTTATTTGAAGACTCAGAGGTCTTCACAATTGAAGACATTATAAAAATAGCCCCAGACATGTTGTCTTCTCATATAAGAGTTGATATTTAACGGAATTGGAATAACTGCCGTTATTCAAACAAATTAAATCCCCGCCAATCCAATTGACTGACAGGGATTTAATCTTAATTTTTTCGATTATTTTCCTCTAATATTCCTCCTCATTGAAGAAAAAGTCATCTTTGGTCGGGTAATCCGGCCATATATCTTCGATGCTCTCGTAGATTTCGCCGTCTCCTTCAAGTTCTTCAAGGTTTTCAATCACTTCGAGAGGTGCGCCGGAACGCGATGCATAATCAATCAGTTCTTCTTTGGTTGCCGGCCACGGAGCATCCTCCAGTCTGTAAGCAAGTTCAAGTGTCCAATACATAATATAATATATTTAAATTTATTCCTTCCATAGAGGGGCGCAAATATAAGCAATTAAATTAATCTTTTTACTATATTTGTCCTAAAATTTTCCAGTGGGCTATACACAATATCCGTACCATTGCGAAAACTTGCTGCATATCCATTATTGAAAAGTGCAGAAAGTCGTATAGGACAGCATTATGTAAGCATTAAAAAATAAGCGGGTAAAGATTTGGCAGTATTTTCGAGGATAGATGCCTTTTGGCAGAAGGAGTGTGCCGGTGGCACATGACTGATGAGAAAAGACAATCAAAGATTAACAAGTTATTTTTTAAGGATTACGATACAAAGAGCAACAGACATTATGGCATACAAAAAGGAAGAAATCTATGATGAAAATGTGACTGCCGCAATAGCAGAACATTACAAAGAAATACTCAGACTCCTCGGGGAAAATCCGGAGAGGGAAGGTCTTGTCAAAACGCCGGAGCGCGTGGCGAAGGCCCTGCAGTTCATGACACACGGCAATCAGCTCGACGGGGCGGAAATTCTGCGCAGCGCGATTTTCAACGAGGACTATCAGCAGATGGTGCTCGTCAAAGACATCGATTTGTATTCCACCTGCGAACACCACGTCATGCCCTTTATCGGCAAATGTCATGTAGCCTACATCCCTGACGGGACCATCACCGGACTGAGCAAAATCGCCCGTGTGGTCGAGACTTTCGCCCGTCGTCTGCAGGTGCAGGAAAGACTGACCGTACAAATCCGCGACTGTATTCAGGAAACGCTCAAGCCGCTCGGAGTCGCGGTAGTCATTGAGGCATCGCATACCTGCATGCAGATCCGGGGCATTCAGAAAGCCAATGCGCTGACCGTAACTTCTGCATTTTCCGGAATTTTCCTCCGCGACGAACGAACAAGGAATGAATTTCTCAATCTTATCAAAAAATAACGCTTCACTTCCATTAAATTTTTCAGAAAAACAGAAATAATTCTTGCTTTTCACAAATTAATATGTACATTTGCACAATATATATCTCTACCCCCCCCCGTCTATAGTTCTGGGGAGGAAAGATTTTTTTGACTAATTACAACAAGTCGGCTTTGTCAAGGACGCCTGAAAAAGAGCCACGTGCACGGGTTAGAATTGACTGAAGACCAATGTCTGTGTTGTGAAATATAGATTGTAGAACGTTTAGTCAACAGGTAGAAGATGAAACGTGTGCTTATAGTATGTATAGTCACCGCGATATGCATATCGCAAGGCATGTATGCTCAAAAGGCAAGTAATTGGGCATTGAAAACAAACATTTTGTCCGACGCTTTTTTGAATCCGAATATAGGGATCGAAGTCGGACTTGCCCCAAAGTGGACAATAGAAGTTGACGGTCAGCTCAACTTTTGGACTTTATCCAACAACAGACGTTGGAAACATTGGTGCGTGCAGCCTGAGGCAAGGTATTGGTTTTGCGACCGCTTCGCAGGCCATTTTGTCGGAGTTCATGTACATGGCGGCCAATACAATGTCGGAGGCATTGATGTCAATGCCAATCTCTTGGGAACAGATTACCGTAAAATCAAAGACACCCGCTACCAGGGATGGTTCGTGGGCGCCGGCTTGGCGTATGGCTATGCTTTTATTCTCGGCCGGCATTGGAACCTGGAGCCGGAAATCGGCTTCGGCTATTCCTATACCATGTATGACCGCTTCCGTTGTGCCGGTTGCGGCAAACGTATCGAAACCGATGTACCACATCATTATGTGGGATTCACAAAATTGGCAATCAATTTAGTATATCTCTTTTAGCATCACCTCAGCCTGGCGTCAGTACGAAGTGTACGCCGGACACAAAAACATCATATAGGAATGAAGAAATCATCACTCATACTGGCAGTTTTAATCTGTATCGGACAATTAGCTTTGGCTGCTGTCCATAACGAAGAGACGAACAATCCGACAAAAGTCCTGCCCGTACAGACAGACAACGGCACGGCAAGCGACAGCACGTCCAAGAATCCGGTTCCGGACGTAAGTGTCGACTACTTCCTTGTCGAGCACAGCGGCAAATACATGAACGTGGAAATGAACCTGGATCTCACGGACCTGAAAGTCCGTTCCAACAGGGCCATCCTCATCACTCCACGTCTTGTGAACGGCACCGATTCCCTGGACCTCGCATCAATCGGAATCTACGGACGCGACCGCTACTACATATATAACAGAAACGGCGTCAGTGCACTTTCCGGCGAGGAGGAGACTTCATTCAAAGCCAAAGACAAGCCGGCCGGCGTCAGCTGCAACAACGTAGTCCCATACGAAGACTGGATGGACGGCTCCACGCTCAAGCTATGCAGAAGCGACTGGGGCTGCTGCAGGACCAAAGTGGCTGAGTATGAAGGAGAACTGGCCAGCTACACTGAGCCGGAGCCGGAACTCATCTTCTTTCCTGAGCTGATTTTCGTACGTCCTGAAGCGGACAGCGTAAAAATCCGCACATTGGAAGGCTCCGCATTCATTGACTTCCCTGTCGACAGAACAGAAATATACCCTGAGTACAGACGCAACACAGCGGAATTGGGCAAAATCCAGGCAACCATAGATTCTGTGCGCCTGGACGAAGACGTGACCATCAAACTCGTATGGCTTAAAGGCTTCGCTTCTCCCGAAAGTCCTTACAAACACAACACAGACCTTGCAATCGGCCGTACAGCCTCGATCAAGAACTACATCTGCCAATTGTATCACTTCGATGAAAAGATCATCGAAACGGATTATGAGCCGGAAGACTGGGCAGGCTTGAAGAAATACGTGAGCGAGTCCAACATCACCGACCGCGAAGGCATACTTCAGCTGATTGACAGCGACATGGAGCCGGATGCAAAAGAGTCAAGAATCAAACGCACATATCCGGAACAGTACCGCTTCATGCTGCAGCACTTCTACCCGGCCCTGCGCCACACAGACTACAAGATAAAGTACGAAGTCAGGACCTTCACTGATATTGAGAAAATCAAAAAGATTCTCGCTACAGCACCACAAAAGCTGAGTCTGAATGAAATCTATCTCGTGGCCCAGACCTGTGAGCCTGGCACTCCGGAATTCACAGAGGTGTTCGAAACGGCAGTACGCATGTTCCCGGACGACGAGACGGCAAACCTCAACGCAGCGAATGCCGCAATACGTCGCGATGACCTCGGTACCGCACAGCGCTACCTCGCCAAAGCAGGCGAAAGCCCTGAAGCCGACTATGCACGCGGAGCTCTTGCCGTAAGGATGAAAGACTATGAGGCCGCTGCAGAACATCTGACCAAAGCGAAGGAGAAAGGCCTTGACAAAGCGGCAGAACTCCTTGAATGGGTTGACAACGCACTCCGGCAGGAAAACAAATAAAGCATATAATCAGAACAGATATTTTATTAATTACAAATCAAAAAATTATGAGAAAAAAAATGTTGTTTATTTCTCTTTGCGCAGCCGCCGTTCTTACAGGCTGTGAGAAAGAGAACACGGTCAAGGAACTCCCTATGACTGAAGACGGCACTGCTTACATTGCAGTGAGGATTTCATCTGAGCCCGGCACAAAAGGCACAGATATGAATTTCGAGTATGGCAGCGAGAATGAGCACAAGGTCACTTCTGCCGACTTCTACTTCTATGACGCCCAGGGCACATTCGTTTCACAGGCAAAAGTCTGGAACGGCGGTAAGGAAAACGACAATAAGCCGGATAAGAACATCGAGTACTTCGGCAACAATGTCGTTATGCTCAAAGGTCTCACAGAAAAGACATTCCCGAAATATGTAGTCACTATCCTGAACCAGCCCGAAGGTTTCACCCCCGGAGTAAACCTCAAAGACATGGAGGACAAGCTCATCGGAGCGATCAAGAGCGGTGAGAACTTCATTATGACCACTACAAGTTACGTTCACGGCGGTACAGGCGACTATGTCGGTTCCCAGCCTATCTATTTTGCCAACGAAGTAGTTGAAGATAACTTCGTAAATGATCCTGATGGCGATGTAACGGCAAAACCGGTGGTAATCTACGTCGAGCGCCTTGCTGCAAAAGTAAAACTCGATGTAGCTGAGACACTTGTTCCGGTAGGGGATGATACATACGAATTGAAAGTTTCTGTAGCCGGCGACCCGAACGACACATCCGCACCTGCCATCGGCTCAGAGACAGTCCGCATCCAATTCGACGGCTGGGGCTTGAACGCTACTGCAAAACAGACCCATATCGTCAAAAACATCAAAACGGATTGGAATCTCGGCACTTTCGAATGGAATGAAGATTCAAACTTCCGTTCACTCTGGGGTATGGGTACAGCCTACGACAAAGACTATGATGCCAACGGGACATACGGCACCTACCTCAATTACAACAAATGGACTGATCTTTCAGCTCATATAGGTGACAACTTGTATTGCGCAGAAAATACGAACACCGCCACAAAACTTAACGGTCATCTCGGAGATGGTGCCACTTCAGTAGTTCTCGCTGCAACCGTTCTTCTTAAAGACGGAGAGAACTGGGTGGCCGGTGACCTTGTCCGTTATGCAGGTCTGCTCTACAACGCAAAAGACTTCAAAGCATACGTGTTGAACAACCTCAACACTCTTGGCCAGCTTAATTATTACAAGAAGACACAGACTGACGAGTCTCATTTCAGCTACACTCAGGTAGGCACTGATGATATTGAAGTGGTTCTTGCAACTGAAGGTGACAATAAAAAAGTGACACTTGCCTTGACAGAAGGCGCAGAAGCTGCAACTTGGGTTTCAGCCTTTGATGAAGAAAACGGTACCGATACGCCTGCAGATATTACAGTGCTTGAAAACGCACTCAAAGGATTTACGGGAACCGGTTACAAGGACGGCAAGATGTTCTACAATATTCCTATCGAGCATCTGTACGAAGACGGGACAGAGGCTATTGTAGAAGGCGAATACGGTATAGTGCGTAACCACTACTACAAACTTACCATCACCTCACTCAACAAACTCGGAAACGGTGTATGGAATCCGGGCTCAGGAGAGCTTCCTATTATTCCGGACGAGCCTGATAATCCTGATGAGTACTACCAGGTAGGCGTTCAGATCAACATCCTCTCATGGCGTGTTGTAAGCCAGAACGTTGAACTCTAATCTGAGCTTCAGTCTTTTGAACTGAAATAAAAATTACAGACCGGTCCGGGAATAGTCTCCGGGCTGTAGCCCGAACCGGTTTTTTAACTTTACGCAATGAAACTTAAAGAAATAATAATCAAGGGCTTTCGTTTCACAATCACCATCGCTTCGCTGGTGCTTGCGCTTGCTTCGTGCGATTCTTTGGTCTATGACTACGAAGGGGACTGCAAATACTACGTCCACTTCAAGTATGACTACAACATGAAATGGGCGGATGCATTCGCCCACGAAGTGCGCGGAGTCACTCTGTACGTTCTCGACAAAGACGGCAAAGTGCTTATGAAAAAGACCGAGAGCGGAGAAGCCCTCGGCCGCGAAGGCTATTGTATGGCATTGGACATTGAGCCTGGCGAATATGATTTCATTGCGTGGGCAGGAGTTGAAGAACCTGTATCATTCGACATTCCGGAAAGCGGAATCAAAACCGGACTGACGGCCAGACTTGGGCGTGAGCACGAGACAGACGGTTCGGCACATATCCGCAAGGATATCGACAGATTGTACTACGGTCATCTCGAGAATGTCAGACTCGAATATGACTACCATATCACTTTGCCACTCATGAAGGACACCAACAATATACGGGTCATCCTCCAGCATCTATCCGGTGAACCGGTGCCGGAAAACCAGTTCACATACACGATTACAGACAACAACGGCTATCTCAATTGGGACAACTCAGTGCTTGAAGACGAGAAGCTGACCTACCACGCATGGCACGTCGGTTCAGGTTCGGCAGAGACGGAGCCTGAAAACACCGGCACGAAAGCGCAGGAAACATTCAGCACTGCACTCGCGGAATTCACCGTATCGCGTCTGATGGCGGACCACGCCCCTGACACACGCCTCATCGTGACACGCACTGAGAACGGTGAAGAAATCATCAACATCAACCTTATCGACGCGCTGCTGCTCGTCAAAGGCTATTACAACCGCAGTATGTCCGACCAGGAATACCTCGACAGAAACGACGAATACTCGCTCACCTTCTTCCTTGACGAAGGTTTCCGTTGGATGAATGCATATATTTACATAAATTCATGGAGAGTGGTGCTCCAGAACACATCACTATAACAGTACAATGTACAGAACGTTATTACATATCAGTCAGAAACTTTCCGTGGCCATGGCGCTCCTGCTTATGGTCCTGATTCCTGTATCCTGCTCCGACAAGCTGGACGGGACACAGGAATACGGCTGTTGTAATGTCGGCCTGCGATTGACCCTGGACGAAATTTCATCGACCAAAGCACCGTCGGGCAGCTACGATGACGGACGTTCCACACCTTATGAAAACTACATCAATGTTGCAGAGCAGGACTTCAAAGTACTGCTGTTCGAGCCAAGTGCCCCGTACAGACTTGCATCAGAGATTCAAAATATAAAAATCAATGCCGTGGAGGCGGACAGACTCACATCCAAGACTTATCTCCTGCTTGGAGATGTACCTGCCACGATGAAAAGCGGCTCCTACAAAGTTGTCTTCCTTGCCAACTGGAAAGGCTGCGGAGGGCACTACCCTGCCGTGACTCCGGGGATAACGACAATTGACGACATCGCCAACGGAAGCAGTTTCAACTACGCCGCAGACTTCAGTCTCGGACCGGGCCGAGGCATCCCTATGTACGGCGTCAAAGACTGCGGGAACCTGAAGTTCGAGAAAGACATGCTGACCGATTTCGGCAGAATGCACCTTCTCCGTGCAATGGCCAAGGTGGAAGTGAGACCGTCAGAGACAGGACTTCCAATCAAATCGGCGACACTCACCCGCTCCTACAGTTCAGGACTGGCCGCACCTCTCAAAATCTACAGACAAGAAGACTATGTCAGAGGAAGCTACATCAACGATTATCTCGACAGCATACATCTGCCGGACACTCCAAGTGTGATTGAAAGCCTGCCTTTCACGAAAAAAGATGACGGAAGCTTTGTCATATATCTGCCTGAATACGACAACACTTCGGCCTCTGCAACAGCGTCACAGATACATTTAGTGTTTGATGCAAGCGACAGTTTCGATGAAATCCTTTATGAGGAGGACATCGACTTCAAATACTACAGTATGCAGGCCGCACTTGACGCAGGCAGAAATTTAGGCGACAAATTTGACGTCAAGAGAAATCACTGTTACATCTACACCGTCACCAAAAAGATTGACCCGGGCATCAGGATTGTCGTAGATGTGACCCCATACAGCTCAATAGAGCTTGACCCTGAATTCGGATTGTAAACAAAATATAAGATGAGACGTTTTATATCATATATAATTACCATTTCGCTGGTATTAGCCCTGTCCGGCTGTGTCAAAGACCTCATGCCGGGAGAGATTGAATCCGGCAAAGGAAAAGCAAAACTTACAATGACTCTGGATTTCCAGCCGCTGTCAACAAGCCTGGAACAGACCAAAGCCGCAGGTGATGCATTGAAGTCCATCAAATCTCTCTATGTGTTGATTTACAATGCGGACGGCAGTCTTCAGGAAAGTATGCAGATTACTGACTATGAATTGTCCGACATCGACCGTACAGACGCAGAAGCGGAGAACGGACACACTGCTGAGTCTCAGACCCAAAGGGCCAAATTCAAAATAGCGAAAACTGTCCCGTTCGGAAAGTATTATGTCTATGCAGTCGCCAATATTGACAATCTGCTGACGGAGTATTCATCAAACATCCAGACTGTAGACGGGCTCAAAAGCATTCCGCTCACCTGGCACTCAAGTGACATTACGGAAAATGCCCAGATGATGGGCTATTTCACCGTTGACGGAGTGGCACCGGAAGGAGAATTGATTACTTTGAACAAAACAAACGTAACCCTTCACGCATGGATACGCAGAGCGGCCTCCAAGGTGACCATCGCATACGACGGCAGCCAGTTGAAAGAGGGAGTTTTCATCTACATCAAGTCCGTACAGATCAAGGATATTCCCAGTCAGTGCTATCTGGGCAAAGACAACAAGGTCGGAGCGGCAGGATATGACTTGGACTATCCTTCAAACGGAGTGGACATGATTGACGGCGAAATCATCAGATACCACAGCGATGATCCGGACGACAAAGATAGTTTCGACCAGAACTGCTCCGGACACCGTATTGCGAGCGGCAAGCCATATTTCGGTTCCGGCCACGGCGAGGATGAAACTGCCCTGTATTTTTATGAAAACATACAGGGCGCAGGAGATGCCATGCCTGACAAACGTCAGGATTCTGACAAGAACGGCGAGTTGGATCACCCGGGGGCACCTGACGAAGACGGCAATTTCCCTGACACATACAGACTAAAAGATGATGTACCTTATGGTACATACATTGAGGTCAAAGCCCACTATGTATCGCTGAACATGGAAAAAATCGGCGACGGTCCTATAATCTACCGTTTTATGCTCGGGCAGGACACAATAAAGGACTACAACGCCAGACGCAACAGCCATTACAAACTGACGTTGAAGTTCAAGAATTTCGCCAACGAGGCGGACTGGCACATCGAATATGTGGAGCCGGAGCCGAGCGTTATCATGCTTGAGCCGTACTACATCTCATATCTTTATAACCACTCCTGCGAGTACCCTATAAAAATCAAGACCGGAGGAAGAAGGATTTTGTCCATCAAAGCTGAGATTAAAGATAATTCCTGGGCACCGAATAATGCCCGATCAAATCTGATAGATCCGATACATCCGATATACTATGCAAATAATGATGTTGAATACGGTGACAAATATCCTTGGAACGGTTTTCTGTCTTTGCACAAAACGACTAAAACCTTGCTCGTAACCGGAACACCCGTAGGAGACTCTGAAGTCAAAGTGACAGATAATAAAGAATATTACTATCGCTCTCCAAAGAGAGGTTATAGAGAATTTACCGATTTTGATTTGGCAGGAGCGACGTCCAAAAAATTCACTACGAAAGATAACGCACTGGCTACTGACACCTACCTTGTTGAGAAAGTTCCGGATGAAGAATACACCTATAATGTCGTCATTCCTTTTTACACCCGTGCAAAACAGATGATTTCTACAACCGGCTACACAGGAAACAACCCTTATGTCGCATACGAAAGGCACGCCAAGGTGCATTTCAGCATTGAACTGGAGGGCCTGGCACCTTTTGAAAGGGATATTACAGTCAAGCAGGTACGACGTATTGTAAACCCCAAAGGAATATACCGCAGCAAAGGTAAAAATGACTCTTTTCATGTACAGCTTATGAGACAGGAGGGCGAGGAGTCCACTGAATTCAGAGCCGTAGAGTCGGAAGGCGAATGGAAGGCCTATATAATCAGGAACGACAATGGTTCAGGTATCACTCTTTCGGGTACGGAAGGTAAATCCATACTGAATGATAACGGTACATTCACGGACCTTGACGGTAACATTCGTACAGGTAAGGTCATACAGGGAAAGACAGGAGGTGAGATTGATTTCAATATTGATTTTTCAGATGAGGCATACTCCGGCAACCGCTATGCCGTAATACGCGTAGAATATCATAACAACACCTGTTACCATCTGATTTTCGTCCGTCAGGGGAATGAACCCGACGATTTGATTCCGGGAGGGACCAGATGGTATGCAGAGAATATGGTAACCCAAAGCAAAATGGCAGCCTCCCCTCTTGAGGAAGGTTCATTGTTCAAATTCAAGAACTGGGCCCAGCCTATTGATGCAATGAGCAACAAGAATTCAAAATCGCCTTGGACCAATGTCATAGATACAGATTTTAAAGCCCCAGGTGCCCTCAAAATAGCTACCGGCGGAAATGACCTTCAATGGGGCAACATAGATAACTTAGGAGGAAGCGGTTCTTTTGAAAATCCTACAGTGGAGGGCAAGACAATGAGTATCGCGACTTATGATGATTATATGGCATTAAGAAACAGCGATGACATTGAAGTGGGATATGGAGTAATGTATGGAGATGACGCCACGCAATGTGCAACCAACATCATAGATGCGTACGAATATGATTATGAGCACAATACCACAGGCCGGGGAATGAGGGGCTGTTTCGCATACAGCAAAACGACAGGCAAAAGCCTCTTTTTTCCTATCGGAGCTTCAGGATACGGGCATAGAAGGGCCAATGACAGCGGAAAGCTGAGATATTCATCAGGCCGAACTACATGGTATGGCCCTGACCCAAGTCCACGCCCGCTGTTCTATGACCTTTACAGACGTCCGGGAGCGGTATATTGGTATAATACGAAAAGTGGTGATCATATGGCATGGGACATCAACTACTTCACCTTTGATTTCAACGACATAACCTCAGGCAACCTTAGCAATGGAGGAGATGCCTGCTTCGTCCGTTGCGTCGAAAGATAACACTTGTCATCCTGAGAGGAGCGCAGGTCGTAGGGTAAGTTACTTTTTTGACCTTTCTTTTATACAATATGTCAGATTAAATGAAGAATAATTAAATTATTCAGGTAAAATCAGCAATTTGGCATATTTTTTATAGTAAAAGCCGTCGTTTACTTATAGAAATACGAGAAATGGAACAAAATACAACAAATAATGTCCATATCGACCCGGTTGTAAAGAATATTGACGCGACATATTTCAGCCACACAACCAAGGTCATGAATATGGTTCAGAGCGGATTTTTTCTCTGCAAACAAGGCACGCTGACCATTGCAGACAACAAAAGCTACTACGAAATGCACCCGGGAGACATTTATCTCTACTCACCGGGCACTTCACTTTTCGTAAAATCATGGAGCGACGACGTCAGGGGACTTCTTGCCATCACGGGACTCGATTTCATCACCCCTGTGCTCTCGCAGATTACTGACACATCCCGCGTATTGGAGATTCTTTCAAATCCGTGCATCAGCCTGACTGACAAGCAGATTAAGAAAATAGAGGAAATCGCCGACATACTTGTCGAGCGCTTCGAAGAGCAGGCTTCACCACTGCAGCATCTGCTTCGGAAATCGCTTGCAGCCGCTCTCTGCTATGAAATTTCCATTGCGCTTTACTCCAACAAGACCAAGAAACCGGCTCCGGCCAACCGTCAGGACATTATTTTCCTCAATTTCATGTTTTCACTCAAGCAGAACCTGAGCGAGCACCGCGACGTGGCGTACTACGCCAATGAGCAATTCCTTACTCCAAAACATTTCTCCACGGTCATCAAGCAGCGTTTCGGCATGTCCGCAGGAGAATGGATCAACATGGCGATTATGAGCAAGGCCAAGGAACTTCTGCTGAACACCCAGATCAGCGTCAAGGAAATCGGCTTCAAGCTCGGTTTTCCGAACCAGTCATCTTTCGGCCGTTTTTTCAAGCAGCACGAAGGCATATCTCCGTTCAAGTTCCGCAGCAATTCCATGAATGAATAAGGAATTTTTCGTTTTTTTGATAAAAAACTCAAATAAAGTTTGCAACGTAAAAAATAATTACTACCTTTGCAATCCCAAACGAAAAGAATGGGAGTTCAAATGAAAATTTGTGGATTATTTTGAGATGACTGACAATGCGAAGTCCAACGACGCAGACACTCAAAAGAAACACAAAAAAAATGGTGCCATAGCTCAGTTGGTAGAGCAAAGGACTGAAAATCCTTGTGTCCCTAGTTCGATTCTCGGTGGCACCACAAAAACAAAACGTCTTGACTGTAAAGTAGTCAAGACGTTTTGTTTTTGTTTAATCCCCCGGTTGCATTGCAACCACCCCCTGGGGTTATGCGCCACTCCGTGGCGGTGCCGTCGTCGCTTACTTGACTACGTCAAACGCTCCTTTGGGCACGACCGCTGAAGCGGTCATCGCCTCTTCGAGGCTCCAAGGTGCAAGAAAAACCAAAGGAAGAGCACAACAGAGCAAATGCATGTCACCAAGCAAAAGATCAATTACGCCAAATTTGCCGTTCTTCAGGCAAATCGCATAATCGGACATATTTTTTTCAGCGTCATTATTCCAAGGAAAAATAAAAATTCAGTTTCCCCGGGACGGGACGGCCGCTGCGGACCTCGTCAAAAATCCGTATCAGGTCTTCAAGGATTTTGTCAGGATGTGCGGCGCCGCTTTCCCAGAAATCATTGCCGCCGGAAGCATTTGTGCGCAGAGTATTGTTATAAACCGGCAGACCGTCAGCTAAAGGACCGAATTTCGGAAAGAGCTGGTGCATTCCTGCAAGTTCGCTACGGCTGCGGCAGACACCTGGATTCAGCCACACATCCGCCTCCTGCGACAGCCTGTACGCATCCTCCAAAGTTATCACGCGTGATTTCACCCCGGGCTCGGCGCCGAGTATTTCACCCCCGGCATCATGCACAAGACGCGCCATATAGCTGTCAGTGCCGGGAACAAACCATGCATCGGAGTACGGCAGATTCATCAGCACTTTCACCCTGCCTCCACCCATACGCGACACGGAATCCGCCAAAGCATTATATCGCACACAAAGGCCTTCCCAATATTCATTCGCGACCGACTCCCTGCCCGTAAGCCGTCCCAACTCCAGCACAGAAGCAGCCCTATCCAAAGGATGCTCAGCCAAATAATCATTCAGCACATACACAGGCAGCCCCAGGCTCTCAATCTTGGAAACATACGCCGGCTTTCCGCCACAATCACCCATAGTATACGCCAGCACAACATCAGGCTTCAACTCAGCAAGCATCTCATAATCAAGCATAGCCTCATATCCCAACTCATACACAGGCAACACCCCTTCATCAGCCCCGGACGCCCGACGTCTCACATTTTCATTGCTCACATACCTCAGTCCCGACACCGCGCACACCAGTGAATCCGCTCCGATAGCCTCAAGATAAGCCACATATGACGATGACATACAGGCAATGCTACACACAGGAATTCGGATTTCCGCCTGTTTCGGAGCACAGGAAACCACTGCAATAAAAGCAGTAACAAACGCAATCAAAGAAAAATGATGGAAATCACACATAGAAATCAACTGCTGTAAAACCTAAAAAGACGGTATGTCATTAAGGGGTTGTACAAAATTTTGCATTTTGATACAGCCCCCTCTTTGAGCCAGCTATGGGATTCGAACCCACGACCTTCGCGTTACGAATGCGATGCTCTACCGACTAAGCTAAACTGGCAACCCAACGCCTTATGGCATGATGAAAATAAAAACATTTATGAAAAACCGCCATAAGGGACTGCAAAGGTAATAAATAATATTTTCAAATAGAAATTTTATAGGTAATTTTGTGAAATAAAAAAAAGAAAATCCATGCACGGAAGAAAATCCGGGGCAAACAGAAAAATTCGGAACAATGGACAACAAGACACAAAACATTGACATAGTGATTATCGGTGCCGGTGCTGCCGGGCTCATGGCTGCAATCGGAGCCGCCCAGGTTTTCAAGGACAACGGCCACAGCGTTTTCATTTTGGAAAAGATGGAAAAACCAGGCAGAAAAATCGCCATTACGGGCAAAGGCCGCTGCAATTTCACCAACGTCAAGCCGTGGAACGAATTTTCAAGCCATGTCCACCCTAATGCAAATCTCCTGAAATCAGCATTTTACAATCTCACTCCGGAGAAACTGATTGATTTTTTAGCAGTCGAAGGCCTCGAAAGCGTCGTGGAAAGGGGCGACAGGGCATATCCCGTTTCATACAAATCCTGGGATGTCATCGACACGTTGACAAATGCGGCAAAAAGACAGGGAGTGGAAATACATCCATGCAGCGGAGTCACAAAAGTGATTCACATTGACGCAAAAGACTCCTATTCCGACAGTCAGAACACAGAAGGAAATTGCAAAGCGACTTGCTCCGATGGCATATTTGAAGTCATGACCGCCGACGGGAGAAAATATACCTGCAAGTCCCTCATCATAGCCACAGGCGGACTCGCCTATCCCGCCACGGGCTCGACAGGAGACGGCTACGGCTGGGCCAGGGAAATGGGACACAGCCTTACAGAGCGTTTTCCTTCGCTCACAGCCCTTGTACCCAAAGGCTACAAACTGCCTGACCAAAATATAGAGAAAGACGGCAGGCAGCACATCGACAGAAGTTGTCCGCTCAGCGAAAACGGCAGACTGCTCTGCGGCAACCAGCTCAAAAACATAGGCCTCAGCCTCATAATTGACGGTAATGCCGTACAGGATGAATTCGGAGACATAGACTTCACTGACGGCGGTCTGGAAGGCCCTATAGGATTTAAAATCAGCAGGCGCTGCGTCAAGGCGCTGATTAACGGCGGGAAAGCCGCTGTCTGCATTGACCTCAAACCGGCTGTCAGTGAAACGGAACTGCAGCACAGAATATACGGACTGTGGAAAAACATCAGTGAGGACAAACGCAGCCATGGCCGCAGCTATAATGACAAATTCAAAGTGCTGCTCGGCAAGCTGCTGCCGAAAGACTTCATTCCCGCTTTTCTTGCCGTAAGCCCCAAAGCCGACCACAACAATCTCGGCCGCTGTCTCAAAAACATGAAGCTTGACATCGACGGTTATGTCGGTTTCGAACGCTGCGTCATCACCGCCGGGGGTATTCAGACGAAAGAACTCAATCCGAAAACCCTCGAATCAAAATTCATCCACGGGCTGTATTTTGCCGGAGAAATCCTCGATCTGGACGCCGACACGGGTGGCTACAACCTGCATATCGCCTTCTCGACAGGCTATCTCGCAGGCCAGTCCGCAGCAAAGGCTCTGTTATAAGTACCGGTTGCAAACTTTTTCAAAAAATTTATTTTTGAACATGAACATAAAAAACACTATCTTTGGCCCGTAGATTTGTCATCCAGACAGTGCCACCCTTGTCATCCTGACCTGGCGCTCCCAACTGTCATCTTGACCGAGCGAAGCGAGCGGAAAGATCTACATCCCATTTTAATAAACCAACATTTAAGCAGTAAATACCAATGACCCTCGGACTCTTCACCCTGACTTCAAGATTGCATGATGCAAACGAAGTAGCAAAAAATTCCAATGAATTCCTTACCGCAATCGAAGCAGAGCTCGGCTGTGCCTTCACCGTCTACGGAGCGGATTACGAACAATACGGCAATGCCGACGTTGATCTGATTTATGTACGCACAGGAGGGACTGAAGGCATATTCAGATCTGAAATTCCTTATACAAGAAGAAATAAAACAATTCTGTTAACATCAGGAAAAAGCAATTCTCTTGCCGCTTCAATGGAAATTCTTTCCTTCCTCAAACTTCAGGGCAGGGACGGGGAAATCATTCACGGGTCTTCCGAATACATCGCCGGCAGGATCAACACACTCGGGAAGGTGGCTCAGGCCCGCAAGGCACTCCACGGAGCGAATTACGGCATAGTCGGCGAGCCTTCGGACTGGCTGATCGCAAGCCGTGCGCGTGCTGCTGTAGTACAGACAAAATTGGGGATGAATTTAGTGGAAATTCCTATCACAGAAATGATTAAGCAGGCAAATGCCCTGAAGGATGACAAGTCCAAATGTGCTGTGCTGAATGCTTTCAAGGGAAAATTCTATGGTCTCAATGACACTGACGATGAGGGAATAGCAGCATCTATGGACTGTTCCATCAGAATATATGAAGCCTTGAAATCATTTGTACGCAAACACAATCTCAAAGGCCTGACACTCAGATGTTTCGATTTACTCACAGCATTGGAGGGAACGGGCTGTCTCGCACTTGCAATGCTCAATACTGAGGGCATTATCGGAAGCTGCGAAGGAGATGTTCCTGCCATGCTCACCATGGCTGTCGCCCAGGCCCTCACCGGCCGGCCGTCTTTCCAGGCCAACCCGTCACAAATCAATCCGGAGACCCAGGAAGTGCTTTTCGCGCACTGCACGGTACCGCTCAATATGGTTTCGGAATACAAATACGACACTCATTTCGAATCCGGCATAGGCGTGGCCATCAAGGGACATATCCCTGAGGGAGACGTGACCGTGTTCAAGCTTTCAGGGGATCTCAGCCGCTATTTCGTGGCGGAAGGAAAGCTTGTCTGCAATCCGGACCAGAAGAATCTCTGCCGGACTCAAGTGCTGCTTAAACTGGATGAGGAATGTCTGACCTATCCTCAGTCAAAGAATGTCCGCACTCCGTCGGATTATTTCCTCACCGACCCTATCGGCAACCACCACATCATCATCCGCGGCCGGCACAAAGCCCTCATCCAGGCCTTCTTCAAAGAGATATAGCGCATGACGGCCTCGCCTCGGCAGAGTCCGGATGCAACGCAACAGATGGACTATTATAACAATATCACCCCAGAGCCGAGCATTTCGTCATTGTCATACCACACGGCAAACTGGCCGGGGGTGATGCCACGCTGCGGACTGTCGAAAAGAATAAAGAGCCCGTTATCCCGCATTATCAGAGTGGCGTCCTGCAGGGGCTGGCGGTAGCGGATGCGTACACGGTAGCGGCGGATTTCTCCTATGGCCATTGCCAAGTCTGTGCGTATCCAGTGAGTATCTTCAGGAGCGATGCGAAGACAGGAGCGTGACAGTCCCTTGTGTGTATGCCCCTCGCCAACATAGACCGTATTCGATTGAATGTCAGTAGATATAACAAAAATGCTATCCTTATGTCCACCGATATTCAGACCCTTACGCTGGCCAATGGTGTAGAACTGGGCCCCATCGTGGACACCGACGATTTTGCCGTATGGATTATCCTTGTAGCGTGTCTTTTTGATATGCTTTTTGCCTGAGCGGTAGGTCTCTATATCAAAGACTATATCGTCATATTTCAACGGCAGGGACAGCCGCAGCAAGTCCTCATCCGCCAGCTGCGCCACAGCTTCCCGTGACCACGGACCGTCGCCTGCACAGCCTCCTTCATTCTCAGGATTGCCCATTACTGTCTTTTCATGCAGCGTGTCATTGACTTTCAAGGACTTGTCTTCCGAAATATACGAAGTGATCATCTCAGCATGGGCTCCGTCTTCGGCAAGCAGCGAATCAAGAATCCTGCGTTCAAATTTATACTGCTCACTGTCAGCATAATACGCATCATACACTTCCACCACATTTCCCTCCTTAGGGAGCAGTTTCTGCTGCAGAAAAGTCGGCAGGTCCACCTTTCCCACAAAACAGATTCCCTGGCTGTCCTTCTTGTCAGCCGACGGCAGATCCGCTTCACGGGCAATGCGGCGCACCTCAGGCTTCACAATATCCCCGATCGGGAACATCGCCGAAGCCAACTGCTCCTGACTCAGCTGGCAGAGAAAATAACTCTGGTCCTTATTCGGATCCGAGCCGGCAAAAATCCTGTACACCGTCGAACCGTCCTCCTTCACTATGCTATCCTTCCTGCAATAATGCCCTGTCGCAACCATCTCGGCACCGAGCTTTTTCGCAGCCTCCCAGAACGCGTCGAACTTGATCTCACGATTGCAGAGCACATCAGGATTCGGCGTGCGGCCCTTCTCATATTCATCGAACATATAATCCACCACCCTCTTGCGGTATTCTTTGCTCAAATCCACAAAATAAAAAGGTATGCCTATTTTCCTTGCCACCATTTCGGCCACAAACCTGTCCTCCTCCCACTCGCAATCACCGTGCAGCGTTGTCGAAGCGTCATGCCAGTTCTGCATGAAAAGCGCAAACACGTCATAGCCCTGCCGCTTCAGCAGATACGCCGCCACGCTCGAATCCACACCTCCGGACAAACCTATACAAACCTTGATATTTTTATTTTCCTTCTCCATTTTCGTAAATAAAATTCAATAAAATCGCCTAATTCTCAACAAAATCCGACAATAATAAAGCACAAAACGGTTTTTTAACAAATTTTTTATTACTTTTGTACACTTTGCTGAGTAGCATATAGTAATCTGAGAAACATTAATTGCGCCAGATTTGAATAAGATTTTGGAGAATAGATTATATAGACCCAAAGACATTCAAAGAGCAGCAGGTAATTTTCGGAAGATTACTCCGCAAAGATAAGCTAAATTAATCACTTATGACTAATAAAGAAATAAAAATAAGCTACATCGAGTACAATTCTCTTGAAGAGATGGAAACTGCAGACCGTGAGCTTGCGGAAGCGGCTATTGCAATGACCGGTAATTCGTACTCGCCCTACTCGCATTTCAGTGTCGGCGCCGCAGTCCGTCTGGATGACGGTACGATAGTCAAAGGAAGCAATCAGGAAAATGCGGCATATCCGTCAGGACTTTGTGCAGAACGCACTGCAATGTTCTGGGCAAATGCAAATTACCCTGACAAAGCGATGGTTTCAATCGCAGTGGCAGCGGCTCAGAACGGCCAGGTATGCAAGGAACCGGCAACACCTTGCGCAGCCTGCAGACAGGTGATGGTGCAGTATCAACGCAAAGGCGGGGTTCCGATGAGCGTACTGATTGTCGGCGACGGCAAAATCTGGAAATTCCACAGTGTCGATGACATTCTGCCACTCGCTTTCAAAAACATTTGACAGACAGACTATTGCTCTATCCACCTTTCCTTATGAACACGCTATGGGTGATGGGCAGGAAAATAAATTTACGGAAGGTATTTGCTATTAAGCAAAAAATGCCTACCTTTGCACTTGGGAAAGTCTTACACGACCAGCTCCCTCTCAATTCCCCCAGGGCCGGAAGGCAGCAAGGGTCGGAGGTCGTAGCGGTGCGATGTAAGGAGCTTTCCCTTTTTTTTGAGATATAACCGATTATTTACATAGAACTGTATTGAGATGGAACGATATTCAGATATCGTGATACGAGAAATTAAATCCAACGAAATACCATTACTTACGGATTTCCTATATGAAGCGATATTTCAACCGGACAACAGGCCCAAAATTCCGAGGACAGTTCTTCAGGAGCCGATGATATGGGCCTATATTGATAGATTCGGAACTCGACCGGAAGATTTTTGCATTGTAGCATTGGTAAATGACATGATTGTCGGAGCCGCTTGGTCAAGAAATGGCTGTTCATACGGAAAAGTGGATGATAATACACCGGAATTGGCAATATCTTTATATCCTGAATATAGAAATAAAGGCATCGGAAGTCGTCTGTTGGCATCGTTATTGGAAACCTTGACTGAAAAGGGATTTGGCAAAGTTTCGCTTTCTGTTGATAAGACAAACTATGCCGTAAGAATGTACCGTAAGGCCGGTTTTGAGACAATTGAAGAAAGAGAACATGACTATCTGATGGTTAGACACTTGAAAAATGACGAAAGAAATCGGTATTAACGGAAGTTCACGCAAGGACGGCAAAACATCAGCAATTAGCAAAACCGGATTTGCCCCTATTGCCGGGACGGATGCTGAAATTCTCATTTTAGGGTCTTTGCCCGGCGATGTATCTATACAGAAGCAGGAATATTACGGACATCCGAGAAACCAATTCTGGAGCATCATAGCCGCACTCTTTGGCGAAGTTACGCCTATTGGTTACGGGGACAGAATCCGGATGTTGAAAAGACACAAAATCGCCTTATGGGATGTTCTGAAAGCGGCAGACAGAGACGGCAGTCTTGACGCGGACATAAACAATCCTGAGCCCAACGAGATAAATGCATTTATCGCAAGCCACAACAGACTTCGCATCATAGGGCTGAACGGCAAGACCGCAAGCCGCTTTTTTTACAGATATCTCAATACGGACACTATATCCGGGAATATAAAAGTCATTTCACTTCCCAGCACAAGTCCGGCAAACGCACGCCTGTCATTTGAACGGAAACTGGAGTATTGGAAAGCATTATTATTTCAAAAATGCGAAGAAGACGGCAAGGATGAGGCAGAGGGCTGAGACAAGGTGGTTCCAATGGAAGGTCTCGGTCTTGAAGACGAGTATGCACATTACGGTGAAGACCGTCAGGGAGACAACTTCCTGAATCACTTTCAGCTGGACGAGGCTATAGGGGCCGCCGTTGCCGGAGAAGCCGATGCGGTTGGCGGGTATCATGAAGCTGTATTCAAACAGCGCGACGCCCCAGGACAGCAGGATGACGAGCGCAAGGGGCCAGTCGTTGATGAGGTTCATCTGCTGGAGTTTGAGATTGCCGTACCAGGCAAGGGTCATGAAGACGTTGGATACTATAAGCAGAAGAACCGGTAAAATATAGGTCATAGTATTTTTCATTTTTAACATTTTTCAGCGCAATTGATGCCGTCGATGGCTGAGGAGACTATGCCGCCGGCATAACCTGCACCTTCGCCGCAAGGATAAAGGCCAGGAACCTGCACATGCTCAAGGGTTTGCGGGTCACGTGGAATGCGCACAGGCGATGATGTGCGGGATTCCACTCCCAAGAGCAGGGCGTCATTGGTATAATAGCCCCTCATTTTTTTATTTCCTATCTGAGGGAAAGCGAATTTCAGCCTCAAAGATACAGGCTCAGGCAGAAGTTCATGCAGAGGAGCGTTGGCGGCACCCGGATGATAGGAAGTCGCAGGCAGATTTGCCGAAGGCACACGACGGCAGAAATCCATCATACGCTGGGCCGGAGCCTTGAGCGAACCCGTATAATTGAACATCCTGCGCTCCACATCCTGCTGGAAATGAAGCATTGAGAGCGCACCGTACCGGGCATATTCAGGGAAATCCTCAGGCTCCACCTGCACCACGACGCCCGAGTTCGCCCATTTGGAATTTCGCGCCGAATTGGACATGCCGTTGAGCACAAGCTCACCTGGAGCAGTCGCAGAAGGAACAAGTATACCGCCCGGACACATACAGAACGAGAATACTCCCCTGCCCTCAATCTGAGTGACGAAAGAATATTCCGCGGTAGGCATTTCCGGCTGGTATTTGCCGTGATACTGAATCTTGTTGATAAGCCACTGAGGATGCTCCACACGCACTCCGAGAGCAAAACCCTTGGCCTGAATTTCCCAGCCTTTGCGCTGGAAAAGTTCGAAAATATCCCGTGCGGAATGCCCTGTGGCAAGAATCACCTTCCTGGCAGAGAAGCTGACTTGAGCACCGGAACCTCCGTCAACCGGCACTGCCGTCACGTCGAAACTGCCGTCCCCCTTCTTCACAATATCCACGACACGCGTATTGAAATGATACTCACCGCCATGCTCGATTATGCATTTGCGTATATTCTCCACCACAACAGGCAATTTATCACTGCCGATATGCGGATGGGCGTCAATCAAGATATCCGGTGAAGCCCCGAAACGCACCAGCTGATGGAGGACCTCGCGTATATCACCTCTCTTCGACGAGCGCGTGTACAGCTTTCCATCGGAAAAAGTACCTGCACCGCCCTCTCCGAAACAATAATTCGAATCAGGATTCACCATACCGGTCTTGGACAGAGCCGCCATATCGAATTTCCTTTTGTGCACATCGCAGCCTCTCTCCAAAACCACAGGCTTCAGGCCCTTCATCAGAAGTCGCAGAGCAGCGAACATTCCCGCCGGACCCGAACCCACAATCAGAACCGGTTCAGCCGAAGCGACGTCCTGATATTCTGGCAGAACATAATCGGCAGCCTGCTCCCCCGGACGGTACACCTCTATCCTGTAGCGGTACAGCAAGTCATTGCGCGCATCCACAGAGCGCTTCCCAATGCGCCAGCTCACTCCGGCTTTCGGGCCCATCCCAACAGCCTTGCAGGCAGCGGAGCGTATTTCCTCCTCAGGCAATTCCCTGCCCAACCTGCAGGTCAATTCTATCTCTTTCATCATAAAATTAATTCCAAATGTTAAATTCCCTCTTTCCACCACCTTGCATCCCCAAAGGGAAATAGGGGCCGACTAAAAATCTGCAATGTCAAGCAAAGTTACGAGCCCTCTAAATTACTAACTGCCAATTACTAATTGCCAATTGCCAATTGCTAAAACTCCGCCACACGGCTGACAGGAGCGACATCAAGCCCAGTCCTCTCGCCGTTCAGATAATGGAAATATCCGGCAATCGCAATCATTGCCGCATTGTCCGTAGTGAACTTGAACTCAGGCAGATAGGTCTTCCAGCCACGCTTGCGGCCCTCCTCTTCGATACGCGCACGAAGTCCGCTGTTCGCAGACACACCGCCGCCGATAGTCACCTCCCTGATCCCAGTATCCTTCGCCGCCTTAATCAGTTTGTCCATCAGAATGTCAATCAGGGCCTTCTGGAACGAAGCACATATATCCTCCTTGTTTTTTTCCATAAAATCAGGATCCAAAGACATCTGGTCGCGAACAAAATACAGCAGCGAAGTCTTTATTCCGCTGAAACTGTAGTCATAGCCCGGAATATGCGGTTTCGAAAAATGGAATTTGTCCGGGTCACCGAGTTTCGCAAGTCTGTCCACAACCGGACCTCCCGGATAGCCCAGTCCCATCATCTTCGAACATTTGTCGAAAGCCTCACCGACGGCGTCATCTATGGTCTGGCCTAAAATTTCAAACTCAAGCGGAGATATTACCTTCACAATCTGTGAGTTACCTCCACTGACAAGCAGACAGAGATACGGGAACGACGGCTGTACATTCTCCCTGTCCGGCTGTTTGATAAAATTTGCAAGAATATGTCCCTGAAGATGGTTCACCTCCACTAGCGGTTTGTCAAGAGCCAAAGCAAGGCCCTTCGCGAAAGATGTCCCCACAAGCAGCGAGCCGAGCAGTCCCGGTCCGCGCGTGAACGCAATCGCCGTAATCTCCGATGCCTCAATGCCTGCACGGACTATCGCCTCACTGACCACAGGCACAATATTCAACTGATGTGCCCTCGAAGCCAGCTCCGGAATCACACCGCCGTAAGCCTTGTGGACATCCTGACTTGCAAGCACATTCGACAAAAGAAAGCCGTCCTTTATCACCGCCGCCGATGTATCGTCGCACGACGATTCTATTCCCAAAATAATATCTGCCATTACTTCATACTTAACAGGGCGCAAAAATAGCAAAAAACCGAGAGCAAAGCCAAATTTATTTGAGTTTTGCCGAGGTGCCAGCGTATTTATACGACCAACGGGAGTAAAAATAGCAAAAAACCGAGAGCAAAACCAAATTTATTTGAGTTTTGCAAAAAATCCACGAAAATCATTAAATTTGCAATAATATATAAAAAGGCATATCGAAAAGAAACTAAAAATAGTCTGGCGCATTTTTGTCGCGATAGTGGCTGTGATAGTCGGCTTGGTGCTGGCATTGCAGTTGCCTTTCGTGCAGACAAAGATTGCCTCGGCTGTAATCGGGTCCCTACAAAAGAATATTGATGCTGAAATAAGCGTGGAAAAAATCCACCTCAAGCCTTTCAACACCCTCGTAATCAAAAACATAGCACTTAAAGACAAAAATCCGGTATACGACACGGTATACCACAGGCAGGCAGACACACTGTTTTCAGCAGGCTACATAATAGCCAAATTCAGTTTCGACGGACTCTTCAAACACGAAGGTTTCCGCCTGCAGAAAGCATACGTCGAAGACGGAACGATGAACCTCGTAACGGAAAGCCGCTCTAATGATTACGCGACAAACCTCAACAGGATGTTCGGAATGAAGAAAAATCCTCCGAAAAAGCCGAAATCCCCAAAGGAACTTTTCCGTATCGATAAAGTGGAAATAAAGAATTTTCGTTTCACTCTCGGAAATCTTGATCCGTCGAAAGTCATAGACTATGGTGAGGGTATAAATTGGAACGACCTGGATGTCAGGAAGATAAATCTAAGCGCGAGAAAACTCAAATACAAGGGCGGAGTCATGTCCGGCATTGCAGACCATTTGGATTTCATGGAAAAAACAGGCTATGTCTGCGACCACATGGAGGGCAAAGCGCGCGTCGGCAACGGACTCACACACATTGACGATCTGATTATCAGGGACAAATGGTCGAATGTAAAGCTCAATTACTATGAAATGCATTATGCCGATATCAAGGCATTCAACGACTATATCGAGAAAGTCAGAATGGTTGGTGACATTGCGGACAGTCAGCTTGATTTCAGGACATTGCGTTATTTCGCGGATGCTTTGAGGGATGTTCCGCTGAATATCAGGCTCAGCGGCCAGATGGACGGCACAGTGGCGGATTTCCACTTGAAAAACCTCAGTTTCGCCTCAAAGGACGGCGGTTTCAGCGGCACCGTCAACGGCAGAATGACCGGACTTCCGGACATCAGCAAAACTGTCATCAAAGCCGAACTGTCCCGTTCAAACATCACGGCTGAAGGTCTCGGCAAGTTCCTCAGCAGCTGGACTCACGGCAAGATCATAGACTGGAGTCATCTTGCAAAAGGCATTATATTCATGCCTCAGGCAAAGGTGAACGGCACGCTCAACCGTTTTGCAGTCAAAGCCAGCATAAATTCGCTCATAGGAAAAGTACACGCGGACATCATGCTCACCAATCTGCTGAAGATACACGGACGCATGGGCATACACGGAGTCGTACGGACTGACGATCTCAACATAAGCAGAATCATTGATGCGCCTCAGATCAAAGAACTGAGCATGGTTACCGGCATGAATCTGGGTTTCGGCAAGGGCCTTCCAATCAATTGCGAAGTCGACTCCTTGAAAATCAGCAGATTGAATCTTTTGGATTACGAATATTCCGGTCTGGCTGCAGCGGGGACATACAACGGGGACAAGCTCGACGCCAGGATCATCTGCAACGACCCGGCCCTCAATTTCCTTTTCCAGGGCTCATTCACGACTTCCCGCAAGACCTCCAACACAGTCTACCGTTTCTATGCCAACATAGGAAATGCAGACCTCAACGCGATGAATATCGACAGGCGCGGCAGATCAAGAATCCGTCTGAGCGCAAACGCAAATTTCACACATAGGGGTATAGGCGATATCATCGGCAATATAGAATTGGGCAATATAGTATTTGAAAACAAAAGCGGAACCTACAACATCGGAGACATCTCACTCGCTTCCTACAGCAACGAAGACAGCTACCGCATAAAATTGAATTCGTCTTTTGCAGAAGCAAGCTATTCAGGGTCGGCCTTCGTGACTGAATTCACTAAAGACCTGCAGAATATCCTTCTGAAAAAGAATCTGCCTGCGCTATACGAAAAGCCTGAATATGAATGGAAAGGCAACAGCTACAATTTGAGTTTCAATTTCCATGACTCGATGGATCTGCTTGCTTATGCCATGCCCGGACTTTACATTGCCGACAGCACCTTTTTCAATGTCAGCATCGACAGGACAGGGCTGCTCAAAGGCAAACTGTCCACTCCGCGCATTGCTTTCAACGGCAATTATCTGAAAAGGGCAGAGGCTGTTTTCAACAATGCCGACAGCAGCCTGCGCTGCGGACTGACGAGCGAGGAAATCAGAGCCGCCGGCCTGTCCGTCTTCAACAATGATTTCAATGTCCTGGCGGAGGACAACCATATAGGAATAGGATTCACCTACGACAACAAAAGCGAACTTGACAACAAGGGCGAATTTTTCCTAAGGGCCGCACTCGAACGTCCGGACAGCAGGCTCAAGGCAAAAATCAACATTCTTCCGTCTACCCTGCAGCTCAATTCCCAGGAATGGAACATCATGCCTTCCGACATTTATTTTTCAGACAAAGAATTGTCAATCAATACATTGGAAGTGCGTAACGAGGAACAGAGCATACGTATTTCCGGCAATGCTTCGACAGAAAAGAAAGACACGCTCACCCTGAAGGCGGAAAGATTCAGGCTTGGAATACTCAATCCGCTTTTCAAGGACAAATACGGAATTCAGGGAGTGACAAGCGGCACGGTGAAATTGACATCACCGCTCAAAGATATGGGTGTGCTGATGGATCTCGTATGTGACTCCACGCGCCTTGCTGACATTCCGGCAGGTACCATTCTGCTGCATTCCGACTGGGACGACGATGGCAAGAAATTCAGGATCAAAGCCGCCAACGACCTGGACGGACGGATGCCTTTCGGCATCAATGCGGACTATACGCCGAAAAGCAAAAGACTCGCAGCCACAGCGATTTTCGACAATTTCAACGTCGCATACGCAAGTCCTTTGCTCTCAAGCATTTTTTCCGAAGCGGAAGGCGGTCTCTCGGGCAAAATCACAGTCGGAGGCACTATTGACAAACTCATAGTAGGCAGCGAGGGGACAAGGCTTGACAAGGGTCGCCTGAAAGTGGCGTTCACCAATGTAAACTACTATCCTTCCGGCACATTCCACTTGGAACAGGACGGAGTGCATTTCGATGGGATTGCAATTACAGATGACTATCACGGCAAAGGAGAACTCCGCGGAAGCATCAACTGGCGGCATTTCAAGGACATGAGCCTCAACTTGAACATCAAGGTCAACGACATTGAGGCGGTGAACCTCAGCGAAAAACAGGGAGACGCATTCTACGGCCATGTTTTCGCAAGCGGAAATGTCGCAATACTCGGTCCTATGGACAGAATACGCATGAATATCGATGCCGTCAGCACGCGCGAAGGCGATTTCCATATTCCTCTCGGCTCAAACAGCAGCACTTCAAAGACCAACCTGCTGAAATTCAAGGAGAAAGAACAGATTATCGCCATTGACCCCTACGAGCTGATGATGAAGACCTACAAGACGCAGACGCAGAAGGAGGGACAGTTTGACGTCAAGCTAAAATTGAATGTCACCCCTTCAGTCGAAGCCTTCGTGGAAATCGACAAAGCGAGTGGAAATGTCCTTACAGGCAAGGGAAACGGCACGCTCGACATAGACACAGGCAAAGACAAATTCCTTATCAACGGCGACTACAGTCTCACGTCAGGAAACTACAAATTCGTCGCGCTCGGTCTCGTTTCCAGGGACTTCTCCATTCAGGACGGAAGTTCGATACGCTTCAACGGCAATATCATGGACAGCAACCTGAATATTGACGCCATCTACAAGACCAAGGCATCGCTATCGACCCTAATTTCCGACAAGACATCGGTTGCCAACAACAGGCCTGTGGAATGCGGCATCAAGATCACAGACAAACTGAGCAACCCACGTCTGAAATTCTCCATCACCGTGCCGGATGTAGACCCTATTATCAAGCCGAGAGTGGACAACGCGCTCAGCACCGAGGACAAAATCCAGAAGCAGTTCCTCTCCCTCATCGTGTCCAACGACTTTCTTCCGGACGAGCAGTCAGGCATTGTCAACAATACATCCCTCTTCTACTCCAATATTTCTGAAACGCTTTCAAATCAATTGAATACGATACTTCAGAGATTGAATATCCCGCTTGACTTAGGTCTGAACTACAAGCCTGACGAGCAGGGCAACAACATCTTTGACGTCGCCGTTTCCACCCAGCTTTTCAACAACAGGGTTGTGGTCAACGGCAACATAGGCAGCAAACAGTATACGTCTTCAAGCAACAACAAGAACGACGTTGTGGGTGATATAGACATAGAAATCAAGCTGGACAGAAAGGGAGCCTTCCGTCTCAAGCTCTTCTCCCACTCCGCCGACCAGTACACCAATTATCTGGACAATTCACAGAAGAACGGACTCGGTCTCACATATCAGACCGAATTCAACAACATAGGCACCTGGATAAAGAATATTTTTGCTTCCAAAGAAAAAAGGCGTCAATACCTCCTTGAAGAGCAGGAGGCAATGTTCAATGAAGGCAAAAATGTAATAAATATTGAAAAGAACGAAGAAATCAAAAGCAGAAAAGCATTGAAGAAAAATGGCAAAAGGTAAATTATATCTCATTCCCTCCCCTCTCGGAGACAACGATCCATCGGAAGTCATTCCGCAGCCTGTACTCGATTCGCTGGGCGGATTCACGACTTTCGTTGTGGAGGAAGTCCGTACTGTCCGCAGATATCTTTCACGGGCGGGACTTCGGGGCCACATCGACGCTCTGCAGTTTTATGAACTGAACGAGCATACGGATATGGCCACAATTGAGGGATATCTTGCACTTTTCGAGAATGACAACAATGTCGCACTGATCTCCGAAGCCGGACTTCCTGCAGTAGCCGATCCCGGAGCACAGCTTGTGGCTCTCTGTCACAATCACGGCATTGAGGTCGTCCCGGCAGTCGGACCGTCCTCGCTTATGCTTTCTCTCATGGCTTCAGGGCTCAACGGCCAGTCATTTGCCTTCTGCGGCTACCTTCCCGCAAAGTCGGATGAGCGCAAAAATGCTTTGAGAAATATTGAAAAAACCTCGTCCCTGCTACGTCAGACGCAGATTTGCATTGAGACTCCATATCGCAACGACAGTTTTTTTGCCGACATTTTAGCAGTCTGCCGTCCCTCAACCCGCGTGTGCGTGGCCGCTGACATCACCCTCCCTACCGCCTTCATCAGGACCAGGACAGTGGAACAGTGGAAAAAGACCGGCCTGACCATAGGCAAACGCCCCTGTGTATTTTTGCTTTTGGCTTAAAAATGAAATGAAAAAATAAATGCCCACCCCCGGAAGCTGTTATAATTTTTTCCAATAGAAATTTAAGATGAACGGTAAAATAGAACTTATAGGAATGGAATTCCATGCATACCACGGCTGCCTTGACTTCGAAAAGACCGAAGGAAACCGCTTCGTGGTGGATTTCATAGGTACACTGGACATGAGTGCTGCCATGAAATCCGACAAATTGGAAGACACTTTGGACTACTCCCGGCTGTACGAAACAATCAAGGCCGAAATGGCAGTTCACTCAGACTTGCTTGAGCACGTTGCAGGACGCATTGTACGGGCCATTGCTGCAGGTTTTCCGCAGTTGTATTCATTTTCGGTCAGCGTTGCAAAGAAACAGCCGCCCGTTTCCGGCCCCGTCGCAATGTCAAGGGTCACATTAAGTCATACCAATGCAGAAATTTAAAGCTATGCCAAGTATATCATTTGTCACTTTGGGCTGTAAACTCAATTACGCGGAGACTTCCACCTACGAGCGGGCCCTCGTAAAAGCGGGTTTCCAGGTCGTTGCGTGGCACAAAGGAGCCGACATATTCCTTGTAAACACCTGCTCTGTCACCGAGCATTCCGACAAGAAAAGCCGCAACATAATCCGTAAGCTTCACCGGATCAATCCCGAAGCATCGATCTATGTCACAGGCTGTTACGCCCAACTGAAACCTGCGGAGATCTACGGTCTCGAAGGCGTCAGACAGGTATTCGGCGCTAATGAGAAAAGCAGGATAGTCCCCTCCATTTTAGCGGATACGGGCTACTCTGCCGCCGAGCCTGAGGCCACTGAATATTTTCCGGCCTTCTCCACCGGTGAACGCACACGTTCCTTCCTCAAGGTACAGGATGGCTGCGATTTCAAATGCGCCTATTGCACAGTGCCTTATGCCCGCGGAGAAAGCCGCAACATCCCTATCGCGGACATCATCCCCCAAGCCGAGACCATCGCAGCGGCAGGCGTCAAGGAAATTGTCATCACTGGAGTAAACACGGGCGATTTCGGCAAGAGCACAGGAGAGAACTTCTTTGATTTGATTAAGCGGCTCAATGAAGTACAGGGCATTGAGCGCTATAGAATTTCATCGATAGAGCCCAACCTGCTCACCGAAGAGATGGTGGACTGGATTGCTTCCGGAACCAAATTCCTTCCACATTTCCACATTCCCCTGCAATCCGGCTGTGACACAGTGCTCAAACAGATGGGCCGCCGCTACAGCACGGCAGATTTCGCCCACAAAATCGCCTACATACGCAAAGCGATGGAAGGGCCGGGCAAGCCGTCCGTATTCTTCGGCATTGATGTCATTGTAGGCTTCCCGGGCGAGACTGACGAACTCTTCATGGAGACCTACAATTTCCTGAAGGATGTCATCCGCCCTGCTTTCATACACGTCTTCCCCTACTCCCGCCGGGCCGGGACTCCTGCCGCCGGGAGCAAGGATCAGGTGCAGGAATGCAAAAAAACCGAGCGGGTCGCCCTGCTTGAGAGTCTCTCCAATGATTTGCACGCCGAATTCATTGCTTCCCAGAAAGGGGTACGCGAGAAGGTGCTTTTCGAATCACGCGACAAAAACGGCAATATGGAGGGCTACACAGGCAATTACATCCGCATTTCACGTCCTTGTGAGCCTGAAAGCATAGGAAAAATCATTGAAGTGACAATTTAGCAATATGAAACCGAACATGAAAAGAATCATCCTTACCATCAGCACCGTGTTGTGCCTGTTTTCATTGCAGGCACAGCCTGGCTACATACAGCAGGACAAATATCATCCTTCGACTCCTACGCAGCCAAACCACAAACCTCAGGGACCGTTAACGCCATCCCCATCAGAGCCAAGTCACAAACCCGGCGACAACTGGCAGCACACTCCTCCTAACGGACAGCCGGGACACAATCGGCCGGGACGCAGACCCGATGAGCATCCAGACTATCCGCCACAGCACGGATATGGCAACAGACCTCCTCAATTCGGGCACAGGAATTATGGACGTCACCACAATCCGTATTTCATAGGTCCCGACGCAGTCTTCTATGAGGGGAAGCCGATACAGGGTGCTATTCCGAGAACTTTCAGAATCCTCGATGACGGTTATGCTGTGGATTCGTGGTACGCATATTACCGCGGCAGGAAAATCGACGGTTCAAGTTCCAATCATTTTTCCACCCTTACCTGGGGCTATGCAAAGGACATTTGGAATGTTTATTTTGAAGGCAGAAAACTCACAGGTGCCAATGCAGCCAATTTCACGGTGCTGACAGACTGGTATGCTATGGACAGTTTCTATGTCTATTTCGGAAATGAAGTAATCAGAGGCGCAAACCCGTCCGGCTTCCAGATTCTCGGCGACGGCTACGCCAAGGACAATTGGAATGTCTATTATGACGGCGTGAAAATCCCGGGAGCCGGCGCAAACACTTTCCGGTATATGGGCAATGGGTACGCTACCGACAGCTGGTACACCTACTACCAGGGAAGAAGACTATCAAGATAAGCCGTACACTCTTAATCGCTGATTACCAGACCGTCGTATGCCGGGAGGATACCTTCCGGCAATTTATTGCAGAACTCCGCATAGGCAGGCAGCTGATGTGACAAATGCGTCAGCCAACTGTGTTTTGCACCGACCTTACGGCAGACTCCGACAGCTTCATCAACCGAAAAATGCGAAATATGATGCCCGTATTTTACCGTATTGATGACGAAATGCTCAAGTCCCTGCAACTTCCCGAACTCAGATTCAGGAATGAAGCTCATGTCGGTGCAATATGCGATGTCCCCGAAACGGAAGCCGAGCACCGGCAATTTCCCATGCATACCTCTGATGGGAATAATCCGCGCAGTCTTGTCCGGCACAGGCTCGCCCTCTGAAATATGCTCATAGCCCACTCCGGAATGCCATTCAATTTTCTCCTTATTCTTATACGTGACCACATCAAAAGGCTTATCATCAATCAGATGCACATTCCATTCAGGCGCACCGGGGTATTTCACTTCCGCAAAAGCGTAGGGATATTCCATTTTCAGCGACTCCCTGACATATTCCTCGCAGTAAATCTCGCTCGCCTCGCGTTCCAGATAGTTGAACGCGCGTATATCGTCCAGACCTCCCGTATGATCCTTATGATTGTGAGTCAACAGGATAGCATCCAAATGGCTGACATCAGCCCTCAGCATCTGCTGACGGAAATCAGGCCCGGCATCCACCAATATTTTCATTCCACAATATTCCACGAGCGCACTGCTGCGCAACCTCTTGTCATGCGAATCAGCACTCCTGCACACGGCACAGCCGCAGCCTATCATCGGCACCCCCTGCGAAGTCCCCGTCCCCAAAAACGTCAGTTTCACCATTTTCCAAAGATTTTTCTCGACCGCAAATTTACAAAATTATTTTCAACCTGTCATCCCGAACACAGAAGTCACATAGAGTATGATGCGGAGCGAGCCCGTCAGTGGTGTGGGTTTTGGAGAGGTTCCGGCAGAACTTCGTCCTGCCTTCATCCCTCCCACGCCTTTGGCGCGGGCCCCTCCCTCTAACGAGCCGAGGGTGGCTGGCCTCTCCAAAACCCACACCACTGACGGGCCAAGCATAGAATAACTTGGCATTTGCAAAAAAGTAACAAGATTTTGCTGCGCACAATCTTCTCGCGCCTCAGCGAATGGCTTAGAAGGCAGGCATTCTGATCAAAGGATATACGGCGGTAGGGAGCCGGAGTCAATGAGGGAGCGGACGAGACTGAGAAGCTCAGAATAACGACCGTCAAAATGAGTCTGGAGGTCAGACAGAGTGTATTTGCCGTCTAAAGTATTGTTCACATAATCAACGATTTCAGCAGACAGACCATATTCGGGAGCGGCAGGTTCAGCCAAAGCCGTCTTACGCGCACGGCAGACATCGCAGGTACCGCAATCTGCACTCTCATCCTGGCCGAAATAGCGAAGCAGATAACGGCTTCGGCACTCATCCTCTTCGCGTATGAAATCAATCATCTTGCCGATGCGCTCAGACGCCTCGTTCTTCAGAAAAGCGTAACGTTCTGGCTCGAGATTCACATTGCCCGGACGCAGACGGTTGTGCGCAAAAAATATCACATCAGCCTGGTCTGCAGGCACATATTTGATGATATGGGCAAGCGAAAGGCCATAGAGCAGCTGGCGAAGCCGGGAAATGCCGAAGCCGAGAGACTGCGCGATATAATCCTCATCCAGAGGCACGAGATAAGAAAAAATACCGGTATATTTGCGCATCAGGAACTCCAACAGATTCTTGTGGGCCACGGTCTCGAACTCCACATCATAAAGCGCATTCCTGTCCATAATGATCTTCACACGCGTTTTGATCTCAAGATCGTCCGTCATCGTCCAATGACCCGTACGCTCAATATACTGCATTGAATAGTAAGCAGTTGTCTTACTCAGTTTGAAAGCCCTGCAGAACTCCGCAATATCGAACTTCGTCTGAAAGCCCTCACCGACATCGTAAGGAATATTGCAGAAGGCGTGCACCTTATGATAGATATTCTCCACCACATCAAGCGGAGGGAAAGAAACCGTCAGCAACTGCCTCAGACGGCGCACATCACTGTCATTCCACAGCAGCACCGCAACGGAACGCAGCCCGTCACGGCCTCCGCGTCCTGCCTCCTGGAAATACGCCTCGGGACTGTCCGGCACATCAAAATGCACCACGAAACGAACATCAGGCTTGTCAATTCCCATTCCGAAAGCATTGGTACACACCATAATACGCACAGCTCCGGACTTCCACTCCTCCTGGCGCAAAGCCCTCGTCTGCCCTCCGAGACCGGCATGATAGAACGAAGCCGACAAGCCGCTTTCCTTCAGCAGGGCAGCCAGTTCCTCAGTCTTCGCACGATTGCGCACATACACAATCCCCGTACCTGCCAAAGACGAACAAATCTGCAGCAGCTTGCCCTTCTTGTCCTCACACTTACGGACGGTATAAGTCAGATTCGGGCGCTCGAAACCGCTCTTTATAAGGCACTTCTCCTTGAAAGCGAGCTTGTCCATAATGTCCTCTGCCACCTTCGGAGTCGCAGTCGCCGTCAAAGCTATCACAGGCGCGTCCACAGTCTCACGAAGCTGCCCCACGGCAAGATAATCCGGTCGGAAATCATAGCCCCACTGAGAAATGCAATGCGCTTCATCCACAACAATATAGCTCACATTCATAGCCGTCACATACGAACGGAAAAGCTTGGTAGCCAGTCTCTCAGGCGACACATACAGAAACTTGAAATCACCGTACACAGCATTGTTCAATGCAGTGTCCACCTCCCTGTGAGACATACCGGCGTGAATTGCCATCGCCTTGATACCCTTGGCCTGAAGATTCTGCACCTGATCCTTCATCAGCGCAATCAGCGGAGTCACCACGATTGCAATCCCCTCCTTCATCATCGCAGGCACCTGAAAACAAATGGATTTGCCGCCACCCGTAGGCAGTATGGCCAGTACATCCCGTCCCTCTACAGCGGCATTCACAATTTCCTCCTGTTTGGGACGGAAACTGTCATACCCCCAATAATCTTTAAGGGTATCAACCGCACTAATATATTCATTTTCAGCCATTTAAAACAAAATTAAAAAATTTTAAAAACTCGCCGGAAAATATGGAATACGGCACGATTTTCGCTTGCAGGAAGGAGGGAAAAATCGATACTGCAAAAGTAAGAAATTTAAAGCTTTTATGTTGTACTTTCATAAAAATTAATTTAACTTTGCAGGTTGAAAAAGGAAAATTTAAACTTTAAACACAATAAAAAAATTATGAGTACTATTGATTTAAGCAAGTACGGTATTACCGATGTGAAAGAAGTTCTTCACAACCCTTCTTACGAAGTTCTTTTCGCAGATGAGACAGCAGCAGGCCTTGAAGGCTATGAAAAAGGTCAGATTACTGAACTCGACGCTGTCAATGTAATGACCGGTATTTACACAGGACGTTCTCCTAAAGATAAATTCTTCGTTTACAACGAGGCCAGCAAGGACACTGTATGGTGGACTTCAGACGAGTATAAGAATGACAACAAGCCTTGCTCGGAAGAGGCTTGGGCTGACTTGAAGGCAAAGGCTGTAAAACAGCTTTCAGGCAAGAAGCTTTACGTGATGGATACTTTCTGCGGCGCAAACCCTGCAACCCGTCTTAAAGTACGTTTCATCATGGAAGTGGCATGGCAGGCACATTTCGTAAAGAACATGTTCATCCGTCCTACTGAGGAGGAGCTTGCAAACTATGGTGAGCCTGATTTCGTATCATTCAACGCTGCAAAGGCAAAAGTCGACAACTACAAGGAGCTCGGACTCAACTCTGAGACCGCCACGGTATTCAACCTCAAGACCAATGAGCAGGTTATCCTTAACACATGGTACGGTGGTGAGATGAAGAAAGGTATCTTCTCTATCATGAACTACCTCAACCCTCTTCGCGGCATCGCTTCAATGCACTGCTCTGCAAACACCAACAAAGAGGGCACTGATTCAGCCATCTTCTTCGGTCTTTCAGGTACAGGCAAGACTACCCTTTCAACTGACCCTAAACGTCTCCTCATCGGTGACGACGAGCACGGTTGGGATGACAACGGTGTCTTCAACTACGAAGGCGGATGCTATGCAAAGGTCATCAACCTCGATAAAGAGTCTGAGCCAGATATCTACAATGCAATCCGTCGTGACGCCCTCCTCGAGAACGTTACTGCAGACGCCAATGGCAAGATTGATTTCGCTGACAAGAGCGTAACTGAGAACACCCGTGTCTCTTACCCTATCAACCACATCGAGAACATCGTCAAACCGGTTTCCAAGGGTCCTCACGCTCATCAGGTTATCTTCCTTTCAGCTGATGCGTTCGGAGTTCTTCCTCCTGTATCCATCCTTACTCCTGAGCAGACCCAGTATTACTTCCTTTCAGGATTTACAGCCAAACTTGCAGGTACAGAGCGTGGTATCACCGAGCCGACCCCTACATTCTCGGCTTGCTTCGGTGCAGCTTTCCTTTCACTCCACCCAACCAAATACGGTGAGGAGCTTGTAAAGAAAATGCAGAAAGTCGGCGCCAAGGCATACCTCGTCAACACAGGCTGGAACGGTACTGGAAAACGTATCTCAATCCGCGATACACGTGGAATTATCGATGCTATCCTCGACGGCAGCATTGACAAGGCTCCTACCAAGACCATCCCTTACTTCAACTTCACAGTTCCAACAGAGCTTCCGGGCGTAGATCCTGCTATCCTCGATCCACGTGACACTTACAAGGACGCAGCCGAGTGGAACACCAAAGCTGAAGACCTCGCAGCCCGCTTCATCAAGAACTTCACCAAGTTCACAGGCAACGAGGCAGGTAAGGCTCTTGTTGCAGCCGGTCCGAAACTCTAACAGTTCACTGAACAGAATAAAAAAGGGGCGCCCACAGCGCTCCTTTTTTTATATACTGCATTCCATAATTCTTTGCAACACTGTACACATCAATAATATGTACAAGATCCCTCGACTACGGGCTTCGTCCTCCGCTCGGGATGACAAGGGGAAAACAAAACCGCCCGACAAAAAAAATTGCCGGGCGGTTGTTGTACCGTATGTCTTACAAGAATTATCTTTTCTTCTTGTTGGCGTATCTTTGATAGAATTTGTCCACACGACCTGCTGTATCCACAAGCTTCATATTACCTGTGTAGAACGGGTGAGATGTATTTGAGATCTCGAGTTTGACAACCGGATACTCAACACCCTCGATTTCAATGGTCTCTTTGGTGTTTGCACATGAACGGGTGATAAACACCGTGTCATTGGACATATCCTTGAAAGCTACAAGACGGTAGGTTTCGGGATGAAGTGATTTTTTCATAATCTTTATAAAATTAGTTAACTATTTTCAGCCTGCAAATGTACGACCTTTTTTTGTTTTGAACAAATATAATTCACTTTTTTTCGCCCTGTTCTTCGAGTTTTTTGCGGTAGGCGTCCATGCGTTTGCGCCAGGCGAGACGTTTCGCTTTCTGCTCCTTTTCGCGGCGTTCGCGGAGCCGCTCGAATTTGTTTTCCAAATAATTGTCAGCCATTATCATTTGATATAATCCGTAATTTTCTGCTCATGATCGAGGCGGCAGATAAGAATACGTCCGTTGTGTGCCGCCACTATGCAATCATCCAGCCCCTGAATAATCACCTCCGTGAAATCTGAAGTATGCACTATGCAGCCTTTGGAATCAATAAGTTTTGTATGTTCCCCGACAACTGCATTGCCGGCTTCATCCAAAGGAAGCTGCTGACGGAGCGAACCCCAGGTGCCGAGATCAGTCCAACCGCAATCGGCAGGAACCGTAAATATACAGGAGGCTTTTTCCATAACTGCATAGTCAATGGATATTTTCTCGCAAAGAGGGAAAAGCCGGCTCACAGTCTCCTGTTCCTTTTCAGTGAAGAAGTCAAGCGCCATCCTGTCCATGTTTTCAGCCAGAGCGGGAGCGTGAAGACGCAATTCTTCGATGACAGTGTTGACATTCCAGACGAAAATACCGGCATTCCAGAGATAAGATCCGTCCGCAAGATATGCTTCGGCAGTCTCAAGCCGAGGCTTTTCCTTGAATTCAGCGACCCTTGCCACATTGGAGCCGGCCGCTACAGCATCAGCCACATGGATGTAGCCGTAGCCGGTCTCAGGACGTGTAGGACGGATGCCGACAGTCACGATAGCGCGACGCTCCGCAGTGAAAGCGAAAGCCTCCTCCATCACCCTGCAGAAAGCAGGCACGTCAGCTATAAATGCATCGGACGGGGTGAAAGCGATATTGGCCTCCGGGTCAATAAGACGGATTTTCCAACAGGCGTATGCCACGCAAGGAGCCGTGCCCCTGCCCACAGGTTCCGCAAGTATATGGTCGGCACTGATGCCTGGAAGCAGTCTACGCACAATAGGAACATAGGACTCCCCCGTCACGACCCAGATATTCTCCACGGGACATAGGCTCGAGAACCTGTCTACCGTAATTTCTATCATCGTTTTTCCTATACCGAGTATATCCACGAACTGTTTCGGCATTTCGCTTGTACTCATAGGCCAGAAACGGCTGCCTATGCCGCCCGCCATAATGACGAGATGGGTATTACATTTCCGCATGGAGCAAATCATTTAAGTTTGATAAAATCTTTCTGTTCAGTTCTTTGGCCTCATATTGCATTTTGAGAGCCGAATATCTATGACAGTCTGAACCGGCATAAGAATACATACCCTGTTCAAGCAGCCACTCGGCCTTGCTGCGCGCTGTTTCCCCATAATATCCCATCAGCGACGGCAGATTGAGCTGGAAACGCACCCCTCGACCGGCAAGTTTCTCATAGTCAGGCAATTTCAGATAGCGGTATCTTTCAGGATGTGCAAGCAGAGGGTAATAGCCCTTTTTCTGGATTTCCTCAAAAATCTCGTTCATCACAATCGGAGGATTAGCGGTAGATGTCTCAACGAGCAGCTGGCCTCCGTCCATAAGCAGCAGATCACCATCCATAAGACGGGTCTCCAAAAGATTGTCAATCATATATTCGGCAGCAAGATGAAGCTTTATCTTTCCCTTGTAGCCGGAACAAAGTTCGCCAAATCTGATTTTCAGGTTTTCTGAAGTATTAGGAATATCCTCCATAATATGCGGAGTACACCAAAGTTCCTTCAAGCCCAATTTCTCCATATAATCGAGCACCGCAAGACTGTCTTCAAGAGTTTTGATGCCGTCGTCAACCCCAAAAAGCACGTGAGAGTGACAATCCTTGCCACCCTCAAAAAAGCCTGTATCAGACAGACTGTACTTTTTACTGAATATTGAGAATATACCCATACAAACTATTATGCATTACCATAGCCGTAACCGTAACCGCCGAACCTGTTGTAGCCGTATTTGCGGTACTTCAAAGCCACACCATTGAGTATCAAAGCCATGTGTGAATATTTGCCGCTCTGATAGAGCTGCTCGATGAGCGGTACAATCTGCTTGTTCTCGTTGTTTGCCATAAGCATGAAGACTGTAAGGTCAGTAGAAGAAGTGATGATGCTTGCATCAGCTACGACATCAATAGGAGGACAATCAAGGAAGATATATTCATATTCATCCCTCAGACTCTCGATCAAAGCTTTGAAACGCTCACTGAGAAGCAGCTCGGTAGGGTTAGGAGGAATAGAACCGACAGGGATAAAATCAAGATTGTCCGCAATGCGGGTAACATGGCCGTGATAATCATCAATCTTTCCTGAAAGGTATGCCGCAACACCTGAGTGGTTAACCTCAAGAGCTGCACCCAAAGTAGCCTTTCGGAGATCAAGGTCCACAAGCACCGTCCTGCTGTTCTTCAAAGCCATACTTGCCGCCATATTCATGATGGTGAAGGTCTTGCCGCTGTTAGGGTTGAAAGAGGTGAACATCACGACGTGCGACTTCGACTGCTTGCCGAGAATCAGGTCCACATTGGTTCTAAGGACCCTGTATGCCTCGTTCATCATATCACGCTTGCCTGCTTCCACGATGATGCGACTGTCTCTGTGCTTTGATTTTCCGAATTTGCCCAAAATGCTCTTGTCGTTGTCTTCCATCATAGGGATTTCAGCAAGGAAAGGCACTGAGAGATTTCCTAAATCAATTTTTCTCTTGATACGGGTGTCCAGAATCTTGATAAGGAAGAAGACTCCGAAAGGAAGGCCGAAACCGAGTATAAGCGCAAGCAGGACTATCATCTTTCTGTTCGGAGAGACAGGAGCACTGCCTCCGTTAGGACGCATGATGACACGGGTATTGCCGACGTTGATAAGAGCGGAAAGTTCGTTCTCCTCACGTTTCTGAAGCAGGAAAATATAAAGGTTCTGGGTAATCTGCTGCTGACGCTCGATGGAAAGAAGCTGGAGTTCCTGACCTGAGCTTGAAGACATCCTTGAAAGGACTATAGCCTCCTGGGCATCGATTTTAGAAAGCTGGAGTTTCAATGTGGAAACCAAGTTGTCGATGGAACGGAGGATTGCTGTACGGATAGCTTCAAGTGAATTGTTGATGTCCGCAATGATAGGGTTGTTGTCTCCGCTGCCTGCAACCAGACGGTCTCTCTTGAGTACCAATTGGTTATACTCGGAAATCTGGGAATCGACCGAAGATGAACTGAGTCCCATATTCGAAGGAATCAAAGAAAGACTGTTTGCAGGATTGTTGAGATAGTCTCTGATAAACTGGGCGATGGAGAGCTGGTTGTTGACTTCAAATGACCTTGTAGCATACTGACTTGCCTCATTGAGATAGGCCTGGCCCACGGCCTTGATGTCAGTAAGATTGTTGCGTTCCTTGTACTGTTTCAAAGCAGACTCGACAGCGGCAAGGTCCTGTTCAATGCCGATGAGCCTGTCATTGATGAAAGCCGTGGTATTGATGGCAGCACGGTTCTTGTTGGCTATCCATACCTCGTTGTAGACATCAATCAAAGTACTCAAAACAGCCTCAGAACGGCTTGTGAACGTATCATTCATAGAAAGTACGAGCACTGATGACTCTTTGCCCGAAAGCGAAATGTTCATCTTGCCGCAGTAAGCTTTGGCTCTGGACTTGGAACTTGCCCAGGACACTGCAATATCATTATCGAACTCCTCAATGAAAGGAGTTGCCACTATCAGCATTCTGCCGACAGGAGTGACGAGAGTGTCTCCCAAATTTCCTTTTATCGTGGATTTGAGTTTCACGTCCTTGTAGGCGAAATCACTGAGTTCCACCTGATTGTCTCCCTTGTTCGCAACGGTGAAACTGAAGCCATATTCAGGATTGTCACCTGCAAGGACCATTTCAACAGGAGAATTGCGGTATTTCTCGACGTTCTTGAGGAATTTCTTTTCCACATAACTTGTCTGGAGATTGAGCCTTTCGACTACGATCTGCATAAGGTCGGGAGAAGAAAACGCTTCGATTTCATTCTGAACGGAATTACCGCCACGCATACGCATGGAACTTCCGGTAATGACTCCGAGGTTACGCAGGGTCGCATCCTGGTCACTTTCGTCAATAATCAGCTTTGCCGCACGGGAATACTGAACAGGAGTCCTGTAGAGATAGAAAGCGGCAAACACACAACAGATAATCACCGAAATGACATACCACCATTTGTTCTCCCAGATGAGAGACCAGATGTCGGAAAGTTTTATGACAGATTCGTCCTCAGAATTATATGAATTGAATTTCTCTTCCATAAAATTATTTACTTCTCAAAACTAAAGTTGTTACCAATGTTGCTATAGAGACTAAAAGAGAGCCCGATGAAACAAGAATGCTTGTAGTCCTCAAAGCCTTGTCATCAACGGTTGACTGACGCTTCCTGATGTCGCTCGGCTCCACATAGATGATGTCATTCTGCTGAAGATAATAGGCAGGGGATTTGAACAGGTCAACATTGGTGAGATTGATCTCATATATGGTCCTGACTCCGTCCTGCTCACGTATAACAGAAACGTTATCACGTCTTCCAAAGATGGTGAGATCCCTGGCGAGGCTTATCGCCTGGAGTATCGTAACCTTGTCACCTTCAATGGTATATGTTCCCGGACTATTAACTTCTCCGAGCACTGAAATTTTGAAATTGCTGAATTCTACGGTAACGACAGCGTCAGAAAGAAAGCCGCCCTTGACGAGCTTGTCCTTAATAAGGTTGGAAAGCTGCCAACGGGTCAGTCCGCCGACATTGATTCTGCCGAGTACAGGAAAATCAATGCAGCCGTCAGCATCCACGACATAACCTGTAATCCTCTGGCTGGCGCCTGCAGAAAGAATTTCAGAACCCGCAGTATATGTCACGACAGGCAGGTTGAACATTGTAGCCAACTCAGGATTACGGCTCGATACGATGATGGAAAGCATGTCTTTAGGCTGAATTACAATACCGGCGTGTTTGTCAATCTGTTCCGGAGAGTCCGTAAGACGATTCTGGAAATACGCAATGTCTTTGGTGGTGCCACACGACGCCAAAGAAACAGCTACCACGAAAATCGCAAAAATTCTTGATAACTTCATATTTTTGTGCACATAAAATTAATATTGTGGAGATGGGCGGACTCGAACCGCCGTCCAAACAACGCACCAGAGAGCTTTCTACACGCTTAGTCCCAATTTGGTTTTCGACCGCGGACTGCCATGGGGCGGGCGATCAGCGGCTTATCCTTTAAATCTTGGCGGGACTTAAAGGAGTCGTCCCGTGCATCCGCTTTGAATGATACCCCATAAACCGGAACATAAGCGGCTTAAAGCCCGGCGGGATACTCGTTCATGCCGCAGCCTTGGCGGCAGGAATTAAGCCAATTCGCTTTGCAAATTAGGCAGCGAGTGCGTAATTGTTGTTGCCAACTAATGTTTTGACCGCTGAGATTTACGAGGAAACGACCGACCCTCGGCGTGCTTACTGTCCAATGTCAGATGCTGTCAAAACCAAAACATCCCCATTTTTCAGATAAGTGTACAAAGGTAGCAATTATTACTGATTTGTACAATTTTTTTAATACTTCTGCAATATCCGCAATATGTACAGGATCCTTCGCCCATTCGACTTCGCTGCGCTACGCTCAGGGTGACATTACTCCCTTCGGCCGCTCAGGATGACAGACCGCCGGTCACTCGGCATAACAGACCTTCGGTCGCTCAGGATGACATACCATCGGTCACCAGGGAGGCGGTTCAGGGTCAATTCATCGCCTGACGGGCAACAATGCGCTGGCGGAAAGACGGAGCCTCACTGATGTCCATCAATTTGGTCGAAAAATCCAGCCATTTCAAAGCAAGTCCATAATCGCCGAGCATATATGAACAGATGGCCAGATTATTGGCCGCACAGCCTTTTTCTGATGATGAACCGGACTCAACAAGTTCGAGCCAGATATCCATAGACTTCTTGTAATCATGAGAATAGGCATAATTGAGCCCCTTCAGCCATTTGTCCTTCTCATAGAAATAGAAAGTGAAATTTTCGTTTTTCCACACCGAGACGAACGATTCGGCAACTCTTCCGCCAACTTTCCATGCCGCATTGTCGAGAGAACGGAAAGTCTTCTCATACCGTCCGGCAAGAGTTTCATTTTCAGGCATATAGACAGCAGCCTTAACGGAATTGCGTCCCGCAAAATTCTTGACCGTCTCGCTTTTGTCCATTCCGTCAAGACACCATATCCTGATATCGAAAGGCACTGTGGCAAGGGCGGTATAGGCCGAATCCGCCGCCTCAATATGCGAAGCCTTCAATTCACCGTAGACAGCAGCTCCGAACTCAGGTTCGTCAAGCAGGAAAACCACATCGGAACCTGTATCAATCATGAGTTTGCCAAGGCTGTCGGGCGAGGCATAATCCGCACCGGCAGTCTTCGGAAATCTGTACACCCCCACACTCAAATCTCCAGTACCGTAGTCATCTTCAAGACTGTATGCGAAACCGTCGGCAAGATTCTCGGCAAAACGGTTTTTCGCCTGCGAATCCCCCTGAAGATATACTACAGCAAGGTTTTTACCTTGCAGATTGAGACCCGATTTAGACGGATAGCGCATTTCCACTGTCGTGGTGTACGTCATAGGCGCACATGAGACCAAGGCTGCAGCCGCAGCTGCCAATACAAGAATTCCGTTTTTCATTATATCAAAGATTTTCATGTTCGGTTTCATTTCAATCAAAACTAATGAATTTTCCTACCAAATCATATTGTTCCGCACCTGTAATCTCACATTTGAGGAACTGTCCCGCCAAAGAATAAGGGTCAAGTCCTCCAAACTGATGAGCCTTGTACGGCACAAGTATTTCGCCATCAACCTCAGGACTTTCAAATTCGCTCCTGCAATGGAAGACATTGTCATCAAAAGAATCAACTATCACGCGAACCACAGTGCCTACCCTCGCTATATTGCAATTCAAGGATATTACACTCTGAATCGACATCAATTCGTCCAGTCTCGCATTCTTTTCGTCCTGAGTGAATTCATCCCTGAAATGTTCAGCTCCGAAAGTCCCCTCTTCTTCCGAATAGGTGAAAGCGCCCATACGCTCGAATTTAGCATCGGAGACAAAATCCTTCAACTCCTCAAAAGCTTCATCATCTTCACCCGGATGACCGACGATAAGAGTGGTGCGGAGTACTACGCCAGGTACTTTTTCCCTCATTCTGCCTATCAAAGTCCTTGTCTGCCCGGAAGTCACACCCCTGTGCATATTCTGCAGTACGCTGTCAGAGATATGCTGGAGCGGAATGTCGATATAACGGCAGATTTTTGGATTGGCCGCCATTTCTTCCAGCACATCATCAGGGAATGAAGTAGGATAGGAATAATGAAGCCGTATCCATTCAATGCCGTCAATCCATGACAATTTTCTCAGAAGTTCGGTCAAAGCACGTCTGCCATAAATGTCAAGACCATAATAAGTAGTATCCTGGGCTATGATTATCAGCTCTTTGACTCCGCGGAGAGCAAGGCATTCGGCCTCTTTGACCAGCGTCTCAATCGGCACGGACTTGTGCGCACCGCGGATGAATGGAATGGCGCAATAGCTGCAGCGGCGGTCACAGCCCTCGGAAATCTTCAGATAGGCGTAATGCCGGGGCGTAGTCTGCCTGCGCTCGGTCTGTCTGACAGGCTCACAGCCAAGATAGGCCAGCATAGAATCGAATTCCCGCACTCCGAACCATGCATCCACCTCCGGAATTTCTTTTTTCAACTCCTCCTCATAACGCTGGACGAGACAGCCGAACACGACAATATGTTGTATCTCATTTCCTTTTGCCATTACATTGGAAAGGATACAGTCAATGGACTCCTCTTTCGCATCCCCGATGAAGCCGCAGGTGTTGATCAGCAGGTAATCCACCATACCGTCGCCGGTATTTTCGTCGACGATGTCATATTTTTGGCTGAGGGATGCGAGAATATGCTCCGAATCAACGGTATTCTTGGAGCAGCCGAGCGTTATGAGCTGTAAAGTCGGTTTCATAAACTATTCTGCAGCAGCATCTTCCTCCTCTTCAAAATCGAGAGAAGCGTGATTTTTGAGGGCGTTGTACCATTCAACGACTTTCTTCATATGGGATACATAGAAACGGTCCCTGTCATAATTAGGCAAGGCCTTGTCGAACAGAGCCTTCAAAGTGGCGGCATCCGATTTTGAGGAAGGGGCATCCTCCTCACCGAGCACTTCGTGCATCTTCAAAAGCACATCCTTAAGTTTCACTTCTTCGTCATCAGTATAGATGGAAATATCAGAAAGTGTTGAAATTTTGCTTGTTACAGGGCAATTCATACGTTTCCTGTCAGCAAGGGCTTCAACAATCACACCTGACCTTGACTGCGAAAGGTAAAGATACAGGCCGCTCTGACCTGAAATTGCCATAATTTTTCTCAAATCTGTCTTCATATCTCTTTAACAATTATTTATTTAAATTCTCATAAAATTCAGTGGCCAGTTCCTCCAATTCCTCTTTGTTGTCAGTGAAATTGTTGATGATACGGTCGATTTTGCGGCCGGAAGTAAGCCGGATGTAATTCGCATCGAAAATCGGACTGTCCTCCGCGTTGAGCTGCGAATAAAGGTTCATCAGAGACTGGCGGTTCATCCTTGCAATAATCGCTTCTTTCGGAGCATTGTCCCTGCGGCTCGCCCTTTCCAGACGCAGCAGATAAGGCGCGTCAATCAGCACGACATAGTCACCGAAATCCGTGAACTGGCGTTTCTCCAAAATTGTCGCAGACTCGAAAATCACAGTACCGGACTGCTGTTCCGCTTCCCAGGACCTGAAATCTTCCATCAAAGCCGGAAAAAGCAGATTCTCAACCTTCGCCAGGGCATCGGCATCCTGAAAAATCAGTCCGGCCAGTTTTTTCGGCACGAATCTGCCCTCGCTGTCCCTGAGTTCCGCTCCCAAAGCGGCCTCTATTTCATTCAGAAGCGTGGGGTGAGAGCTGTACAGTTTCTTCGCCCTCGAATCCGCATCATACACAGGCAGTCCGTATTTCCTTTCCAACACGCGGCAGAATTCTGATTTGCCGCTGCCAATGCCTCCCGTTACTACAATAATCTTTTTCTTTGACATTTTCATCATAATTATAATATACGCGGCAGTCACCACAAAAATGGCTCCAAAGTGCTTCGGACAAGACTAAAGCGTAATTTTACAATTTATCACCTACCACACAGTAAACACTGTTCGGCATAGAATCATAGTCAATCAAACCTCTTGCCAAATTGGCTGCTCTCACGACACATTTTCCGCTGAGCGATGAAATATATTCATTATAGTCCACAAAAAGGTGCATATTCTCAAAAGGATCCTCCCTCAGAGGATATACGCACCTGAGCTTCACCTCCACGGTCGAAGGGAAAATCGCCATTTCCTTGCCTCCGGGCACATTCACAGCCTCCACCGGCAGCACGGCATCCATTTCCACAAAACGTGACACGGGCACGCTGTAACGCACATTGTCAACTGACATCCGCACATTCTTGATTTTCACCAGATCCGAACTGCCGGTAAAACTCCCGCGCAGGTCATAATGACGTATCGGCCTTGTGTGCACCATATCTATATTTTCCAGGTGGTACGGATCCCCATAGAGAATCACAGAATCAGGATAGGTCTCCACCTCCGACAGCAGAGTGTACTGATTGTCGAAAGAAAGCGAAGTCACCGCCTTGACAGGCACTTTCTTGAAATCCTCCCGGTTGAAATGAAAGAAAAGAGTGTCAGTAAGGAAATATTCCACTGTCACCTCATCTCCGAAAATGAGGTGTGCATACTCCTGCAAGTCAGGCTGGGTGACGTAAAACACATCCCCGCCTTTGCATTTCATCGAAGAGCTCTGGAAAGTGACATCCGCCACAGACCTCCTGTGTCTCATTCGTGAAGAAAGCACCTGATAGCCTGTCGCCCTGCACCTCGCTATGACCTCGAATCTGTCAGAAGAGACATCGGAATGCCCGTCCAGATTGCAGTGTGCGACTACTGTAGCAGTTATATAATCATTATATCTCAACGAAAGATTATGGATGAGCCAGATACTGAAAGCCAACAGGAGAGCCAGCAGAAAAACTGCAAAATCTCTCCCGTTGATATGGAACCGTTCCAGAAATTTCCGATACAATCCACCCATAATTTCTTAATTTTCAATCACCTGTCTCTGCAGGCAGGCCGGTTTAGGCCGGAGTCTCAGTGAAATCCTTCTGCAGGGCATTCTTGCTCACGCGGATCTTGACATCCTTGTCAACGATGATGAGGACAGTATTGTCCTTGATCTCATCAACAGTACCGTAGATACCTCCGATGGTCACCACCTTGTCGCCTTTTTTGAGTTCGTTGCGGAACTTGTCAAGCTCTTTCTGCTGTTTTCTCTGCGGACGGATCATGAAAAACCACATCACCACAAAGATAAGAATAAGCATAATCCACATGGACCAACCTGCGCCCCCCTGAGCGGCAGCACCTTCTGTCTGAAGAACAAATGTCAAAAAATTCATTTCAATTTCTTTTTTTTAAATTAATAATCAATGCCGGATGGCAAAACAAATGCCCGGAACCGGAGAGTTAAGAGGACAAATATAGTGAATTTATCCTGAAAAACAAGGCTTAGAGCAGGCCTTTTCCGCTTTTGACTATAACGTCCTCCTCCTTAAGCTTCTCAATCATACCGTTGAGCAGGCCGTTGACGAATGCACGGCTGCGCGGAGTGCCGTAGAACTTGGAAATCTCCACATACTCGTTCATGGTCACGCGAAGTGGCATTTCCGGAAAAGCCACTGCCTCAGCCATACCAAGTACAATCAACACGATATCAGTCGAATACAATCTTTCCCTATCCCACTGCGGAACAGCCTCACCAATCATATTCGAGTATTTCCCGAAATTCGCAAAACCCGCCTGGAAGAGTTTCCTGACAAAAGCCGAGTCACTTTCCTTGTCCGGCGTTCTGGACATGTCGCTCTTGTACAAAGGCGGCAGCGACCAATGATTTCCACGGGCAAGGTCTTTCACCGTCGTGCAGCAATACGTAAGGGCGTATGCCAGATCGTCGTTCCAGTAAATTGACCTTTCTTCAAGAATTTTCTCAAGCTCAACGCTATCCACGAACTCCTCCTCGAAGACCTTGCTCCAGAGTTTCGCATCCTCTGCCGGAGAAACCGTCTCAGAAGCCATATAATCGGCATAATACTGCTTTGAAACGATGGAATTCAATATTTTACGAAGGAAAACATCGTATGAGACCCAGGAAAACTTCATGGTTTTGTTGAAACATTTCTGGAAATCGGCATCTTCATCAAGCATTTTAGCTATTGCGTTGTCAGCAAATTTCATATTCGGATTCAGTTCCTCCGGAGTGGGAGAAATCTTGTTTTTCGCTGTCTCTATCCTTTCACGGGCGATTTTTGTAAGCGGAGAAATGACGCCCAACATAAAAACATACAGCTCACGTGTAGCCTCACATGAGTCGTTCAGTTGATTCTGAGCCTGTTGCAGACTTGTACCCGGTACAAAAACTGACGAATACAAAGTTTTGAAGGCCTTTATTCTTAGAATTCTTCGGTTTAACATAGATCTTATTCAAAATTTTCCGCAAATATACATCCAATTTCAGAAATTTCCTTAACTTTGTGAAGATTTAATAAAATTTGCTATGTACAGAGAGGATTATGAGAGCGACAACGCTCTTGAGCGTATGGAAGATGACGTCTATTCAAAACCGGTAAGAGCCGGCAAACGTACCTATTTTTTTGACGTTAAAGTTACCAAAGGGAAAGACTATTATCTGACAATCACTGAAAGCAAGCGTCGGGTGGCTCCTGACGGGCATTTCATCTACGACAAGCACAAAATATTCCTTTATAAGGAAGATTTTGAAAAATTCACAGAAGGGATGACTGAAGTCCTGGACTACATCAAGGAACTTCAGGCCAATGAGCCGGAGACAAATACAAACGATGAATTGAACCAGTTCACCGACGTTAGTTTTGAAGAGCTTTAGTTTATTTCATGATAGATTTGGCGGTGGACTTTGCAGTTGCCGCCTTTTTTTGGCGTAAAATGTAAAATCAGGATATGAAACAATCACTTTTTTCTCAGAATTTCGGCTATGTGAGACTTGCCGCCGCAGTGCCTGAAATAAGGGTTGCCGATATAGATTTCAATCTGTCACGGATTCTCCGCGACATCGACAGGGCATTGGAAGCCAAGGTGGAACTGCTCGCTTTTCCGTATATGTCTCTGACAGGATGTTCCTGCGGGGATCTGTTGAACAACACACTGCTTTTGGATCGGGCTGAAACGGCCGTGGACAGCATTGCCGGGGCTCTTGAAGGCAAAGCACTGACTGTGGTTCTTTCAGCGCCGTACCGTTTCCACGAAAGTGTGGAAGAAAGTATTTTCGTACTCGCCGACGGGGAAATCAAACAGATACTCACTGCAGATTCGACTTCGGATTACCTCTTCATGCTCAATGATTTATGTTTCGGAATTACCGCAGGAAGGCAGGATACCGCCACAGATCTGCTTGCCAGAGGCGGTGCCCAGCTGCTCGTGAATCTGAACGCAGAATATGCTGTGGCAGGAAAGTGCCGCTGCAGTGCACGTTATGAGTCCGAAAGGCTGCAATGTGCCGTGCTGCAGGTATCAGCCGGAGCAAGTGAATCCACCACAGACGGAGTGTACAGCGGAGCTGCAGGAATTTATGAAAACGGCATCTGCCTCGCTGCAGACAATGAAATCGGCATTGAGGAGAAATTCATTGTAAGCGAAATTGACCTGGAGCATATCGATGCGCTCAGACGCAAGAATTTCTTCTACGACGACAATCCGCTGATGGATGATGATGAGCCGGAAGTGGTGGATATACGCGAAGACGACTTTCATGAAAGCGACGGACTATGGTTCAGAAAAGTCAGCCGGAATCCTTTCGTTCCGGAGGGTCGTGAGGACAAAGTATTCAAGGATGCGCTGGACATACAGGTGGCTGCACTTTGCAAACGGATGCAGCACATCGGTCTGCCGAAACTGATCATCGGAGTGTCAGGCGGCCTGGACAGCACACTCGCCCTTTTGGTCTGCGCACTCGCCTGTGACAGACTGGGACTTCCGAGGACTCATGTTTATGGAATTACCATGCCGGGCTACGGCACTTCTGTCCGCACTAAGGACAATGCGGGCGACCTGATGGAAGCTTTGGGCATCACCCGCCGCGAAATCAGCATTGTTGCGGCCTGCGACAGGCATTTCATTGACATCGGGCAGGACAAGTCCATACATGATGCGGCTTTTGAAAACGCACAGGCTCGCGAGAGGACACAGATTCTGATGGATATCGCCAACCAAATCGGCGGTCTGGTCATCGGCACCGGAGACCTGTCGGAGCTTGCTCTCGGCTGGGCGACCTACAATGGAGACCACATGAGCATGTATGCCGTGAACGGAAGTCTGCCGAAGACTTTCATCCGTCCGTTGGTGCGCTGGGCCGCCGAGAACAAGTTCGCCGGCACGGCAGCTTCAGGACGCAGCGTGAAGGACGTCCTGCTCGACATTATAGATACTCCTGTCAGCCCGGAACTGCTGCCGCCTGACAAGGACGGAAAGATTGCGCAGGTGACTGAGGATCTGGTCGGCCCATACGAGCTGCACGATTTCTTCATTTACCATTTCATGGTGAACGGATTCAGCCCTGCGAAAATTTATTTCCTCGCCACAAAGGCTTTCGAAGGAAAGTACGGAGAAGAGGTGATTTTGAAATGGCTGAAGACTTTCATCAGAAGGTTCTTCGCGCAGCAGTACAAACGCTCATGTATGCCGGACGGACCTCAGGTGACCGAGGTTTCGCTTTCTCCTCGAGGAGGCTGGAATATGCCGTCTGACGCAGCTGCAGCGATGTTTTTAAAAGAATTGGATAACATTTAATCTGGTTATATATGAGTATACAGACTGAAAAAATCAGGGAATTGGTTGAGCGCAGGCAGGCGGCTGCCCTCGGAGGAGGTCAGAAACGCATTGACGCACAGCATGCCAAGGGAAAGAAAACTGCGAGGGAGAGACTGGGGCTGCTTTTGGACGAAGGCAGTTTCGAGGAGTTCGACATGTTCGTGAGGCACCGCTGCACCAATTTCGGTATGGAAAAGACCCACTATGACGGAGACGGTGTAGTGACAGGCCAAGGTACGATTGACGGCCGGCTCGTGTATGTCTTCGCCCAGGATTTTACCGTGTCGGGAGGTTCGCTTTCCGAGACCATGGCCCAGAAAATCTGCAAGGTGATGGATATGGCGGTGAAGAACGGGGCTCCATGCATAGGTCTCAACGACTCGGGCGGAGCACGTATACAGGAGGGTATCTGCTCGCTTGCAGGCTTCGGCGAGATTTTCCAGCGCAATATCATGGCTTCAGGCGTGGTGCCGCAGATTTCCGGGATTTTCGGGCCTTGCGCCGGCGGTGCGGTCTACTCGCCTGCCCTGACGGACTTCAACATCATGATCAAGGACACTTCCTATATGTTCCTTACCGGCCCGGGCGTGGTGAAAACCGTGACAGGAGAAGTCGTGACCCAGGAGGAACTGGGAGGCGCCACAGTGCATGCAACCAAGAGCGGAGTAGCCCATTTTGCGGCTGAGAATGAGGAGGAAGGAATACAGACCATAAAGGACATTCTTTCATTCATTCCTTCAAATAATATGGAGGAGGCGCCACTCTGTCCTACAAATGACCCGGCTTCACGCGTGGATGACGCGTTGAATGACATCATTCCGGACAATCCGAACAAGGCCTACGATATGTACGGAGTCATCGGAAGCATTGTGGACGACGGCAGGTTCCTTGAAGTGCACAAGAGCTGGGCCAAGAACATCATAATCGGTTTCGCCCACATGAACGGACGCAGCGTGGGTATCGTAGCCAATCAGCCTCGTATTCTTGCAGGCGTGCTTGACATCAACGCTTCACGCAAGGCCGCGCGTTTCGTGCGTTTCTGCGATGCCTTCAATATCACGCTTGTGACCTTGGTGGATGTACCGGGCTTCCTCTGCGGAACACAGCAGGAATACGGCGGAATCATAGCAAACGGTGCCAAGCTGCTTTATGCTTATGGTGAGGCGACCGTGCCGAAAGTGACAGTGACTCTGCGCAAATCCTACGGCGGAGCGCATATTGTAATGAGTTGCAAGCAGTTGCGTGGAGACATCAATTACGCATGGCCATCTGCAAACATCGCTGTCATGGGCGCAGAGGGTGCTGTGGAAATCCTGTATTCAAAGGAAATCAAGGCAATGGAAAACCCGGAGGACAGGGCACGTGTGGCTGAGGAGAAGAAAAAGGAGTACAACGACCTGTTCTGCAACCCTTATCAGGCAGCGTCATACGGTTATATCGACGATGTCATCGAGCCGCGCAACACCCGTTTCCGCGTGATCCGTGCCCTTGAGTCGCTGCAAGGCAAGAAAGTGATGAATCCTGCCAAGAAGCACGACAATCTGCCGATGTAGATTCCACGGCTACGGACTACGTGACAGAACAACAAACGAATAGAGTATGAACAGAATAAAGAAAATAATAATCGCTGCAGTAGCTATGCTGCTGCCGGGGTTGCCGATGCTGGCGCAGGCGGAGAAAATACATCAGCGCAGCGCGGAATTGGCGCAGCGTGACCCGTACGGCTTGATCATGACACTGACTGCTGTGGCTGTAGTGTTTGCAGCGCTCATCATTCTTGCGATAGCCTACAACATCCTCGGTTATTACAACGGCGGCAAGGGTGCAGAAAAAATCGCCGCATGGCGCAAGGCGCGTGCAGAACGCAAGACAGCCGGCAAAACTGCCAAGGAAGCGGCTGCCAAAGCTGCAGACGCAAACGATATCAGCCCGGAAACGGCCGCCGCAATTGCCATGGCACTCAACGCGATGGGAGGCAATGAGACCGAAGTCGCCATAGCGACGGCACTCTCGCTCTACCTCTCGGACTCTGTGCACGACACGGAGAGCTACGTTCTGACCATACGCCCGCAGCACACGGCATGGAACGCCAAAGGCCAGAATTTCAGACAGCTGCCCAAGTAATTGACTGACTGTCACCCTGAGCGACCGTATGGAGTAATGTCACCCTGAGCGTAGCGCAGCGAAATCGAATGGGTCCTGTACACACTGAGTATAAAGATATAACTAACAATAACATAACAATGTCAAACTACAAATTCAAAATCAACGGCAACGACTACGAAGTAGCCATCAATTCAATAGAAGGGAACATCGCCGACGTGAATGTAAACGGTGCAAACTATAAAGTTGAAATCGAGAATGCTCCGGCACAGCCACAGCCTGCAGCTCCTATGCAGGTACAGGCTGCCGCTCCGGCTACACAAGCTCCGGTTCAGACTCAGGCACCTGCAGCAAACGGTGAAGAGACGAAAATCAACTCCCCACTACCGGGCGTAATCATCGACGTCAAAGTCAAAGTCGGGGATGCAGTCAAGGCGGGCCAGCCTGTCGCAGTCATCGAGGCGATGAAAATGGAAAATGACATCGAAGCCGAGACAGCCGGTACTGTCACCGCAGTACACGTGTCAAAGGGCGACTCCGTCCTCGAAGGTGCTCATATCGTAACACTCAGTCACTAAAGTGCCGGAGGCTGACAACCGTTGCTTCCAAATCATTAATTACCAACAGTTGATTGCCAACTACCAATTGCAAGCTATTAAAAGATCTCTCCACTCGCTGCGCTCGGTCGAGATGACAATTGAACGTTCGGTCGAAATGACAACGAGGTGAGAGTAATGTCAAATTTGTTTGAACATTACCGAACCGCGGAAGGTATTGTAAAGCCACGGGCTTTAAGATGACAGAACGGTTGCTAATTACAAATTGCCAACCACCAATTGCTAATTACTAATTGCAAATTAAAAAAATGAATACTATCTGGGAAAGTTTACAGCAATTCTATCAGTATACGGGTTTCGCCAATGTTACCTGGCAGCATCTGATAATGATTGCAATAGGCATACTCTTTATCTACCTTGCCATCAAAAAGGAATGGGAGCCTCTGCTTCTCGTTCCTATAGGCTTCGGTATGATTATAGGCAATATTCCTATGCTTCAAGGACTTAACGTAGGAATTTACGAAGAAGGCTCAGTGCTCAACATACTCTACCAAGGTGTGCAGAAAGGCTGGTATCCTCCACTGATTTTCCTCGGCATCGGAGCCATGACGGACTTCTCGGCCCTGATTTCCCAGCCGAGACTCATGCTTATCGGAGCTGCAGCCCAGATGGGTATTTTCGGAGCATACGTTATTGCCCTCGCCTTGGGTTTCGCCCCTAATGAAGCAGGAGCGATAGGCATTATCGGCGGCGCAGACGGTCCTACGGCCATCTTCCTTTCATCCCGTCTCGCACCGGAACTGATGGGAGCCATCGCTGTGTCTGCCTATTCATACATGGCATTGGTGCCTGTAATTCAGAGGCCTATAATGCTGCTTCTCACAACGGAAAAAGAGCGCAGAATCAAAATGGCATCTCCACGCCCTGTCAGCCAGAAAGAAAAAATCATTTTCCCTATAGTGGGGCTCATCCTGACAGCCTTCATCGTTCCTTCGGGACTTCCGCTCCTCGGTATGCTTTTCTTCGGTAACCTCCTGAAAGAAAGCGGAGTGACCCGCCGCCTTGCAGAAACCGCCCGCGGTCCGCTTATCGATGTCGTGACCATACTTATCGGTGTCACAGTCGGCTGCTCGACCCAGGCTGATGAATTCATCACAGGCAAATCCGTCCTGATTTTCGGACTCGGCCTCGTCTCATTCATCATTGCCACATTCAGCGGAGTGCTCTTTGTGAAAATATGGAATCTCTTCCTGAAACCCGGACGCAAAATCAACCCGCTTATCGGCAACGCAGGCGTCTCGGCCGTACCTGACTCAGCCCGCGTGTCCGAAGTGGTAGGCCGCGAATTTGACAAAAACAACCACCTTCTGATGCACGCAATGGCACCTAACGTCGCAGGAGTAATCGGTTCCGCAGTTGCCGCCGGCATACTTCTCAGCTTCTTGGGTTAACACTGACAAATGAAACTTCCCTGCCACATAATTTCACTAAGCCTCGCGGTTCTGTTGTACTCCTGCAGCGGAACGGAATATACTGGACAGACGGAGACTATACTGGACGAACTGGACAAAGTCATTGAAAACCGGAAGGAAATAGAACGGACAAAAGAAGACAGGATTTCGGACATCAGAGGGAGAATGCACCCTGCCATGAGTCCGCAGGAAAGATATGGAATCTACGACAGTCTGTACGAAGAGTACCAGAAATACCGTCTGGATTCGGCAATAGCCTATGCCCATGAAAAAGAAAAACTTGCACAGACGATAGGAGAAGATTATTTCATCTGCGATGCAAAGCTCGACCTTGCCGACAGATATGTGCTTTCAGGTATGTATTCCGAGGCTTTGGCTTCAGCAGGCAGCCTCGATATGCAGACAGTGTGCTCGACCGGACTGCTTCCGAGAATGCTGCATATATACCACTCGCTGTACACCGGACTTGCCGAGACCTGCGATGACCCGTTGCTTGCAAAGAAATACGCAGGACAGAAACGGCATTACAGGGAACAGCTGCTGAACACCTTGGGAGAAGACGACATCGCAAGAAAATATGTCCTCACGGAAATATACATAGAGAACCGGGACTGGACAAGAGCGGCAGCCACACTCGAAGAATGCACCGCACTGATAAACGACAACATCCACGACATGGCGGTAGTCAATTATCTTAGAGCCGAAATAGCCACCGGTAGCGGCAGACGCGATGAAGCAATCAGATATTACGCGCTCAGCTCAATCAGCGACCTGTCCACTCCAATCAAAGAATACAAGTCACTCTACGGACTGGCTTCGCTGATGTACGATGACGGACATATCAAAAGGGCATTCAAGTACATCACCCGCTCCATTGACGACGCCAACAGCGCAAAAGCAAAACTGAATATCCAGAGCATCAACGACCTGCTGCCGGTCATCTCTGCATCTTACGACAAACAGATGCGGGCAAAAAACCGGATAATCAGCACGGCTCTCGGAGTCATTTCATTTTTCGGAGTTCTGCTGGCCCTGCTGCTTTTCTCTCTTACAAGGGAAAGACGCAGAATCAAAATGACAAATCTCCGCCTGCAGAAATACATTGCCCGCCTTGCGGAGGCAAACAACATCAAGGAAGCATACATAGGACGCTATCTCGACCAGTGCTCCGAATATATAGGCCATATTGAGGAGTACCGCTCACAGCTGAGGAAGACAGCAAAGGAAGCCGGCATGGAGGGGATACACAAAGAATTGAGGTCCACAGCATTCATAGACTCGGAGCTGCAGGATTTCTACAGGAAATTCGACTCCACCTTCCTCGACCTTTTCCCGGATTTCATCGCCAGTCTCAATGCCCTGCTGCGTGAAGACAAACGCATTGATATCAAAGAAAATGAGAAGGCACTCACCACCGAACTCCGGATATGCGCCCTGATACGTTTGGGTGTAAACGACTCGGCGGATATAGCACGCTTCCTCAGAAGAAGTGTTTCCACCATATACAACTATAGGGTAAAGATGAGGAATTCAGCCCTCAACGACAGGGATAATTTTGAAAAGGAAATAATGAAAATCGGAAGGAATTTCTGATTCCACACTCTTTAAACAGTAAAAGGCCACTACTAAAAACCGCATTGACCCTAAAGACTAAATAACTATCAATCAAAGATATAACCACTTACAAGCACTACTAATTCACTACTTGTGATTGTTTTTGTGAAAAGTAACAATCAAATTTGTGTCACAAAACAAACACTAAACTATCTATTTAATGAAACAAACAAAGTATCTATTGTTGTTTACGGCAATATTTATTTCCTCTATGGTTTTAGCCCAGAACAGAACCGTACGGGGAAATGTGTCGGACAACACGGGACTTCCGGTAGTCGGAGCTTCAGTCATCGACACGGGAGACAGAACACGCGGTACAGTCACCGACCTTGACGGTAATTTCAGCCTTGTATGCAGTGAAGGTTCCAGCCTGGAAATTTCATGCATGGGCTACACTACCGTCGTGGCAGAGACCGGGGACAAAGAGACCGTCAATGTAATCCTCACCGAGGACACCGAATTTCTGGATGAGGTGGTCGTAATCGGTTACGGTACCGTGCGCAAAAGAGACCTCACGGGCTCTGTGGCTTCACTTGGGGCAAAAGATGTCAAGGATGCTCCGGTAGCGAACATCGGACAGGCTCTTCAGGGTAAGGTCAGCGGCGTGCAGATTGTGGATGCCGGAAAACCGGGAGACAATGTCACAATCAAAATCAGGGGTCTTGGCACCATCAACAACAGCGATCCGCTTGTAGTTATCGACGGCGTTCCTACCGATTTGTCGCTTTCGGCAATCAACACTGCGGATGTGGAGCGTATTGACGTCCTGAAAGACGCTTCGGCTACGGCCATCTACGGTTCAAGAGGAGCTAACGGCGTGGTGATGATTACCACCAAAAAAGGACAGACAGGCAAGGGACAGGTCAGCGTAAGCGCCAACGTGGCCCTGCAGAATGCCATGTATATTCCTAAAATGCTCAACGCTGCCGAATACGCGGATTATTCGAATGATATGCTTTCTGCCGCCGGACTTTCTACCAATCCTCTCTGGGTCAAGCCTGAGGAACTCGGAAAAGGCACTGACTGGGTACAGGAATTGCTGCAGCCGGGACTGATGCAGAACTATACAGTCAGCTATTCCGGAGGAAATGAAAAATCCCATTACTATGTATCAGGAGGTTTCCTTGACCAGAGCGGTATCGTCAAGACCGTAGGCTATCAGCGTTTTACCTTCCAGTCCAACAGCGACGCGCAGGTCCTCGACTGGCTGAAGTTCACCAACAACATCACATTTTCGGCCGACAACAAGAAATCCGGCTCATATTCCATCGGTGATGCCATGCGTGCACTTCCTACACAAAGCGTGAAGAACGAGGACGGTTCATGGAGCGGTCCTGACGGCCAGGCACTGTGGTACGGAGATGTACGCAACCCTGTCGGAACGCTCTATACCAACAGCAACAAGACCAACGGCTACAATTTCCTCGCAAATGTTTCAGCTGAAATTTCCTTCACTAAATGGCTTAAATTCAAAAGCACCTTCGGTTTCGACGCCAAAATCTGGTTCGATGACAATTTCACCGAAGCCTATCCTTACAAGCCGACCCCTGTCGAGGAGACTACACGTTATCAGGGAGTCAACCGTGCCCTCACCTATCTGTGGGACAACTACCTTACCTTTGACTATACTGTGGGCAAAAAGCATTATATCAATGTAATGGCCGGTATGTCAGCCCAGTGGAACGACATGAAGTATTTCAACGCCACAAAAGCCGGATTCCTTTTCAAGAACGTACATGAGTTTGACAACGGCACGACAGAAAAGGCCATAGGCGGTTCGGCTTCCGACTGGGCGATGCTTTCATATATGGCAAGAGCCAATTACAGCTACGACGAGCGCTATCTCATCACAGCCACTTTCCGTGCCGACGGTTCGTCACGTTTCGGTCCGTCAAACCGCTGGGGCTTCTTCCCTTCAGCTTCTGTTGCATGGAGAATGTCGAAAGAAAGCTGGTGGAAGAAAGACTCCGTCGTCAACGATTTCAAAATCAGGGCAGGCTACGGAGTCACAGGAAATGACAAAATCGGCTCATACGCCTATATACCTACATACGACACAGGCTCCTACATTTTCGGAGACAGCGTTTCCACCACACTTATCGCAAAATCAATGGCAAACGGCAAAATACATTGGGAGGAAGTGCATCAGGCAAATGTCGGAATCGACCTCTCACTCTGGAATTCAAGACTCGACTTCACCATCGATGCCTACCTCAAAAACACAAAGGACATGCTTGTTAAAGCCGCCATACCTATCACTTCCGGTTTCGAGGACACCACCACAACCTTCACCAATGCAGGCAAGGTACGCAATGTCGGAACTGAATTCAGCATTCACAGTGTCAACTTCGACAGCAATTCGGACGGTTTCAGATGGGAGACCACCCTCACCTGCACCTACAACAAAAACCGCATTGTCAGCCTCAACAGCGACACTCCTCTCTACCAGAACGAGAAAAACGGGGCATACGTCACGATGCAGCGCAACGGCTGTCCGATCAACGTATTCTACGGCTATGTGACCGACGGACTTTTCCAGACCATCGATGAAGTGAAAACCCACGCATTCCAGGAAGAATCCACTGCGCCGGGTGACATCCGCTTCAAGGACCTCAACTCCGACGGTGTCATCAACGAGAAAGACCGCACCATAATAGGAGACCCTAATCCGGACTGGATGTTCTCAATGGTCAACAATTTCTCATACAAAGGTTTCGAACTTTCCATTTACCTGCAGGGAGTGGCCGGGCTGGACATTTTCAACGTCAACAATCTGACCAATATAGGAATGTCGTCAGCCAACAACCAGATTGCAGCGGCAAAATACCGTTGGAAAGGCTACGGCACATCCACGGTCGTTCCACGCGCGGTCTACGGAGACCCCAACCACAACGCCCGCATCTCTGACAGATTCGTGGAAGACGGTTCTTACCTCCGTCTGAAAAACATCTCACTGAGCTATAATTTCCCACGCAAATGGATGGACAGAATACATTTCAACGGTATCAAAGTCATTCTTTCATGCGAGAATGTGGCCACAATGACAAAATATCTCGGCTTCGATCCGGAAGTCGGAGTGGATGGTCTCGACCAGAGCCGCTACCCTCTTGCACGCACTTTCAGCCTTGGAGTCAATTTTAATTTTTAGGAGGTGAATTATGGGAAAATTTAATATATGCGCAATAATTGCAGCTCTGCTGATGTCAGTATCCTGCGTAGGTTTCCTGGACAGCTTTCCGCCATACGCTGTCGACCCTAATGTAAATGTGACGGACTCCGTAGCGATAGCGATGACAAACGCCTGCTACACTCCGCTCCAGTCATCCAATCTGTACAACCAGAGAATATGGTCGCTTGACATTATCGCAGGCAATTCGGAAGTCGGAGCCGGTGGCGGAGACGACGGCATTGAGACAGTACAATGCGCCAATTTCCAGGCTGACGAGGCCAACGGCTTCGCCCTTTACATCTGGCGTTCACCGTGGGTAGGCATAGGACAATGCAACCTTGTAATCCAATCCTTAGGCAAAGCGGAAGACGTTTCCGAAGCCATCAGAAACAGAAGTCTCGGCGAAGCTTATTTCCTGAGAGCCCACTATTACTATATCCTTGTCAGACTTTTCGGAGGAGTACCTATCAGGGAAGTTCCACACGAGGCATCCGAATCCACCGCGATTGCGCGCAGCAGCGTTGATGAGGTATATGCCCTCATCATCTCTGACTGCAAGAAAGCGATGTCCCTGCTGCCCGAAAAAGCAACCTACGGCAGGGATGACCACAACAGAGTGTGCAGAGAAGCCGCATTATGTATGCTTGCTGACGTATATCTCACCTACCGGCCTCAGAGCCATTACAGCGAAGTGGTAAGTCTCTGCGATGAAATCGCCGGCCTCGGCTATGACCTGTCGAAATACGATTTTGCCGACAATTTCGGCATCAAGGCGAAAAATTCACAGGAAGCCCTCTTCACAGTCGGATATTCAGGCAGTACCCAGCACGATTTCTGGGGCGGAGAGAACCAGTCTTCATGGCTGTCCACCTTTATGGGCCCACGTAACTCCGGTCTTGTGGCAGGAGCATACGGATGGAACCAGCCTACCGAGGAATTCATGAGCCAGTGGGAAGACGGCGACAAACGCAAGGATGTGACGGTATTCTACAAGGACTGCCCCAAATATGAAGGCAAGGAATACAAGCCTGCATGGTCATACACAGGCTACAATGTAAGAAAATTCCTTGTAAGCAAGTCTGATTCACCGGAATACAACACCAACCCCGCTAATTTCGTGGTCTACCGCTATGCCGACGTGCTGCTCAAAAAAGCTGAAGCGCTCAACGAACTCGGCGAAGTCGCGAAAGCTGTGGTACCGCTCAATATAGTCCGTAAACGTGCGGGTCTGGGCGCAGTGCCAAATACGGTTTCACGTGATGAGCTCCGCGAAATAATCATCCATGAACGAAGGATGGAACTTGCCTTCGAAGGACACAGATGGTTCGACATGCTGCGTCTTGACGACGGCCAGTACGCACTCGACTTCCTCACGAAAATAGGAAAGAATCCCAACAGGAACCGTCTTCTGCTACCTATTCCCGCAACTGAAAGACAATCAAACAAACTGATGGAACAGAATCCGGGATATTAACGGATTTATCATAATGATTATCAGAAACTGAAAAATAATTGAGAAAATGAAAAAAATATTTAAAAGCATGGCAGTGATAGCTGCTGCAATTTTAGGCATTACAGCCTGCGAAAAACCGGACAACAAGGAAATAGTCCCACCTGCCGAAGCTCTCAAGCTCAGCATTTCCAACGATGTGATTACCCTTACTGAAGAAAATGCTTCCGTAGAAGCCCTGAATTTCAGCTGGACTACAGGAAGCAACAACGGCACGGGCAATGCCATTTCGTACAAACTCGAAATCGCCCCGAAAGCCGAAGAATACGCATATTACCTCGAGCTCGGCCAGAAAGTATACAGCAAAAGCTATAAGGTGGCGGAACTGAACACCCTTCTGACTGAAGAGCTCGGAGCGGAAGCCGGAGTGGAAACCGAATACAAAGCACGCATTTCAGCCATCGTGGCAGGTACGGACGACATACAGACCAGCGAAGTCGAATTCAAGGCAACTACTTATGCACCGGTTCCTTCTGCACTCTACCTTATCGGAGACGCGACTCCGAACGGCTGGGCGGCGGACAATGCCACAGCAATGGACAAACTGTCAGCAGGCAGATTCAGCTGGCTCGGCACACTCACAAAGGGCTCTTTCCGCTTCATAACAGAACCAGGCAAATTCTGGCCGGGCTATGTCAACTCCGACGGCAGGCTCAAATATTTCGCGGAAGATGCCGGAGAGGAGGACAAATGCTTTGAAATAGCTGAAAACGGTGACTACAAAATCGAAGTGAACCTTCTGGACAACTCCATTGTAATCACTGAAAACAACAATCCTCTCTATGAGCACCTCTGGCTTGTAGGTCCCGCCGCACCTTACGGATGGTCACTTGATGACGCTGAGAACGGGAATGACGCGACTATGAATTATTCAGCGGAAAACATCTATGAATACACATGGACAGGCAAACTCGTCAAGGGAGAACTGAAATTCTCCTGCGATCTCCAGAAAGACTGGGGCGGAAAGTGGGTATTTGCAACTGAATCCGGCAAGGAATTCACCACTGTAACTGACGAGGCCGTGGAAATCAGAACAACTGATAACAAAGACTACAAATGGAATGTCACGACTGAAGGTGAATACAGCATCACAATCAATGTCAAGACTTCAAAAATGACGGTCACAGGACCTGAAGCCGAAGAACCGGACCCGGACAAATGCCCTTATGACTATCTCTGGCTTGTCGGAAGCGCGACAGACTACGGTTACTCACTCGATAACATTGCAGGAGACGACAAATACAAAATGATGCCGGCTGCAGACAATTCATGGATATTCACCTGGGAAGGCAGCCTGAAGGCAGATGAACTCAAAATTTCCTGCGACCTGCAGAGAGACTTCGGAGGTGACTGGTTCCATCCTGAGACGGCTGACGCTCCTCTGACAGACGGTAGTATAGTGCTTAACGGCGATGACACAAAATGGAAGGTCGGGACTGCCGGCAACTACAAAATCATTGTTGACGTCAAAAATCTTACAATTACCGTTGAAAACAAATAGATATGAAACATTTGATTAGTATAATATCCCTCAGCACTCTTTTGGCTGGATGTATCGCTTGTACCTCCTGCCGTAAGGAGGCGGGCTATACCGGTTTTGTCACTCCGGGAGAAGAGAACCGGGCAGAACTCGAAGTCATCACTGACAAAGCTTCGTATAAACCGGGAGAAACCGTAAGTTTCAAACTGAGCAAAACCCCTTCGGGAGAATTGGATGTACGCTATCTCCACCTCGGAGAAACAGTTTATGAACACAGCCAGAATACACAGGAATGGACATGGACGGCTCCGGCAGAAGATTATCAGGGATATATGGTGGAAATCAGCCTTTCAGACGGGACCATTCTCGCCACTGTCGCAGTTGACGTAAGCAGCGACTGGAGCAGATTCCCGCGCTACGGCTTTCTTTCAAGCTATGCAAAAATGAGCGGAACAGCCATTGACGGCATTATCTCCAAGCTCAACAGACTGCATATCAACGGAGTCCAGTTCCAGGACTGGCATTGGAAGCACCATTTTCCTCTCGGAGGCACAGTTGCCGCGCCGATGGAAGAATATCTTGACATCGCAAGCCGTCCTACAGCACTGAGCACAGTGAAAGGCTATGTCGATGCCTGCCACAACTATGGTATGAAAGCCATCTTCTATAATCTCTGCTTCGGTGCCCTTGACGATGCCGCTCAGGACGGCGTGAAGGATGAATGGTACCTTTTCTCCGACAAAGGACATCAGAACAAGGATTACCACGGTCTCGGCGCTCCTTTCAAAAGCAGCATCTATCTTGTAAATCCGGGCAATGCCGACTGGCAGCAATATATTGCGGAGAAAAACGACATGGTCTACAAAGTATGCGGTTTCGACGGCTATCAGATTGACCAGCTCGGCTATAGGGGCACAAGATACGACTACGACGGCAATGAAGTCAATCTGACAGCAGCCTATGCTTCTTTCATACGGGCAATGAAAAAGGCTCACCCGGACAAAGACCTGATAATGAACGCAGTAGGCAGCTATGGCTACAGCGAGATAGTCGGGACCGGCGAGGTGGCCTTCGCCTATAACGAGTTGTGGGACAGCGAGTCCGAATTCAAGGATTTGAGGACAGTCATCGAGAACAATTATGCTGTTTCAGACAAGACACGTACAGTTTTTGCAGCCTATATGAACTATGACAAGGCAAACGGTGTGGGAGTATTCAACACTCCGGGCGTACTTCTGACTGACGCAATGATGTTCGCCCTCGGAGGATCCCATCTTGAAATGGGAGAGCACATGCTCGGCAAGGAATATTTCCCGAACAACAATCTCGGCATGACAGACGAGCTGCAGAACGCCATCGTGGAATACTACGACTTCATGACTGCCTACGAAAACCTGCTCCGGGACGGCGGCAGCTTCTCGGATGTGGAAATCAGCAGCAAGGACGACAAGCTGTCTTTCAACAGCAGCGAGCCTCAGACAGGCAGCGTGCTGGCTCTGAAGAAGACCGTCGGTACACGTGAAGTGATTCATCTGATCAACCTCTCGCAGGCAAATTCCACCAGCTGGAGGGACCTTGACGGCACAATGCCCGAGCCTGCTTTCGTCGGTTCACCAAGTGTGGAAATCAAGACATCGGGCACTCCGAAACGTGCATGGTTCGCCTCGCCTGACGTAGACGGAGGAGCATGCAAGGAGCTCAATATAATGAAAGGCAATGACGGAGTGACACTCTCGCTTCCTTCACTCAAATACTGGGATATGATAGTACTTGAATACTAAACGACTATGAAACGAATACTTTTGACCATAATCCTGTGCACCGCTGCAGTTGCAGGTTCTTTCGCAGCAGAAAGCCTGAAATCTCCCGACGGGAATTTCACCCTTGACTTCGAGCTGAAGGACGGCAACATCCCAATGTACAGCCTCACATACAAAGACCTCCCTGTCGTTCTGCCGAGCCGCATGGGCTTCCAGATCGGGGAATGCGGGTTGCACGATTATTTTGAAATCATTGACGTGCAGACATCGGCTTTTGACGGTACATGGCAGCCCGTATGGGGTGAAGAAGCCAATATACGCAACCACTACAACGAAATGGCTGTCACACTCCGCCAGACATCAAGTGACCGCCGCATGACCGTACGTTTCCGTCTTTTCGATGACGGGCTGGGCTTCCGCTATGAATTTCCGGTACAGGACAGGCTGAAATATTTCGTCATCACCGACGAACTTACCGAATTTGCGATGGCCGGAGACCACACGGCATGGTGGATACCCGGAGACTATGACACCCAGGAATACGACTATACCCGTTCGAGGCTTAGTGAAATAAGAGGTCTGCTGCACAGCGCAATCAGCGACAATCTTTCGCAGACAATTTTTTCCGAGACGGGAGTACAGACATCACTACAGATGAAGACGGATGACGGGCTGTACATCAACCTCCACGAAGCCGCTCTGATCAACTACCCTGCAATGCACCTTGTGCTCGATGACGGGAAAATGGTCTTCAAAGCGCATCTTACACCGGACCCGAACGGAGATGCCGCATATATGCAGACACCATGCAGCACACCATGGAGGACTGTCATAGTGAGCGATGACGCACGTGACATACTTGCAAGCCGCATGACGCTCAATCTCAACGAGCCGTGCGCCCTTGAAGATGTCAGCTGGATACACCCGGTCAAATACATGGGTGTGTGGTGGGAGATGATTACAGGCAAAAGCGAATGGTCATATACCCATGACCTGCAGAGCGTCCACCTCGACACCGACGACCTCACGAAGGTAAGGCCCCACGGACGTCACGGAGCCAACAATGAGAACGTGAAGCGCTACATTGATTTCGCCTCGGAGCACGGCTTTGACGCCCTGCTTGTGGAGGGCTGGAACATAGGCTGGGAAGACTGGTTCGGCAACATGAAGGAATATGTGTTCGATTTCGTCACTCCGTATCCTGACTTTGACGTTGAAATGCTGAACGCCTACGCCCGTGAAAAAGGCATCAGACTCATCATGCACCACGAGACTTCCGCTTCACCGCGCAATTATGAAAGGCATCTCGAAGCGGCATATACGTTTATGAACGAACACGGCTACGATGCCGTCAAAAGCGGTTATGTAGGCAATATCATCCCTAAGGGCAACAACCACTACAACCAGTGGATGGTCAACCACTACCAGTATTGCGTAGAACAGGCAGCAAAGCACCATATCATGGTGAACGCCCACGAGGCCGTGCGTCCTACCGGAATCTGCCGTACCTACCCCAACCTCATAGGCAACGAGTCGGCCCGCGGCACGGAGTACCAGTCATTCGGAGGCTCGAAACCTTTCCACGTGACAGTGCTTCCGTTCACACGACTGATAGGCGGTCCTATGGACTATACGCCGGGCATTTTCGAGCAGGACATCAGCAAACTCAACCCGGGCAACAATTCCCACGCCAACTGCACGATTGCAAACCAGTTAGGCATCTATGTGGTCATGTCATCCCCTCTGCAGATGGCAGCCGACCTTCCGGAAAATTACGAAAGGTTCATGGATGCGTTCCAGTTCATAAAGGACGTAGCTGTCGACTGGGAAGAAAGCCGCTATATCGAGGCTGAACCTGGAGAATATGTGACTGTGGCACGCAAGGCAAAGGGCACGGGGCAATGGTTCGTAGGCAACTGTACTGGAGAAAAGGACCACATTTCCGACTTCGTCTTCGACTTTCTCGAACCTGGCAGGGAATACGTGGCGACCGTCTATGCAGACGGGACCGATGCCAACTACAAGACCAACGCCCAAAGCTACACAGTACGCTCATACCGCTGCACAGACAGAAGCCGTTTCAGACAGAAGGCGGTCGAAGGAGGAGGCTATGCAATCTCTTTCCGCGAAGCCGCTCCCGCTGACCGGAAACTCCCGAAACTGAAATAACAGTTTATTATTGTTTTTCAGCAATATTATATCTATATTTACACAGAAAGGAGAAAATATTTAAAAATTATAAAACAATAACACTAATTTACAATGGAAAGAAACTATACCACCCCCCGCATAGGGGAGATTGAAATGCTCGGCGAAGGCTTGTTATGCGCAAGCGAAGGGCAAGGACAGGCAGCAAACGAGGAACTTACATTCGAAGATGCTATTTGGTAATCGAAGTTAAACTGTTGAAATTAAAGAAAATGAAAAAAATTTATTCTTATGTTTTAATGGCTGCCGCTTTGATTGTAAGCGTCTCATGTGAAAAAAGAAATCAGATTGAAAATGAGCCAGAGGGCGAACTTGTAGTTTTCCACGCAAGTTACGAGCCTGAGTCAAAGACAGTTATAGGCGAAATTGCAGACGGAAAGGCAAAGGTGCTTTGGAGCGGAAAGGAAAGCATCAAAGTGACGGCAAAAACCGGCAACGGTGATGAATTTACCAGGACAGACGGAGAGTCTGACAATGCAGTCGCCGAATTTTCAGGTAATTGGTTTGAATGGTCAGGTGACATTTACGCTATTTATCCCGGATCAAATCCATGGTTTGACCTTGGTGAAACTGTTGTTTACGAAGACCTTGCTGCAGAACAGACGGCCAAAGCAGGCTCTTTTGCCGACAAAACCATGATATCTGTTGCAAAAGCCGACGAGTCCATGAACCTTTATTTCAAAAATGTGACGGGAGTGCTCAGTTTCAGCCTCGGAAGTGATTTCGGCAATGTCGAAAGTGTGGAATTCTACGGCAACAAAGGCGAGGATCTCGCCGGCAGGATGAAAATCGACCTCAATACTTTGGAAATCCTAAGCCAGGAGAACCAGAAAAAATCCATTGTTCTTAATGCGGAGAAAGGTGCAGTCCTGACAGGTGGAACCATGTATTACATGGTAGCAATTCCTAAAGTATTGGAATCCGGCTTCACTGTACTTGTGCATTGCAAAGACGGCAAGACCTACAGCAAGAGTTCAAGCAACAGAAATGAAATCAAAAGAGGAGTCGTCCTGAATCTCGGCACACTCAGTCCCGACAGCTTCACTGCCATCACGGCAGACGAACTCTATATAGTCGGTCATGCCGTGCCGGAAAACAATTGGGAGATTTCTAAAGCTGTCAGGATGAATAAAGTGGCAGACGGAGTATTCAAGTACGGAAACAGACTTATCGGCGGTACAGAAGGTGACAACGGCCGATATAAATTTGTACTTGACCGGACAAACTGGTGGCCTGCCTTTGTCCGAGGCGATGAAAACCACAGACTCAGACATTACACAAGCGCCCCGTCAGCCGGAGACATAAAATTCAATGTCAACGATGACAACGCATACACGGTTACCGTTGACCTCAACACAATGACCCATACAATCGAGTATATCGCTCCGGAAAACCACATGTGGCTTGTCGGTGCCGCGTCTCCGTTCGGCTGGCTCGCAAACAACAATGCATACGATGCAGTGCTCACTGCCACTGACGAAAGCAACACAGTATTCACATGGACAGGACAAATGAATACAGGTGAACTGAAAATTTCGACGGATTTGCGGACAAGTTGGGGAGGCAAATGGATTTATGCAAGCGCCAACGGACAGGAAATCGGCAGCCTTGAGGAAGAAACGGTCAGCTTTGAAATGAGAGAAGGAGGAGACGACAACAAATGGAAAGTCATCGCAGCCGGCAATTATACAATAACGGTCAACACCGATAGATCGGAAATCACTTTCAAAAAGAACCTATAACGTTCTATTCCAGACGAAAGCCCCGAAAGTAAATATGAAACTTTCGGGGCTTTTGTCATTCCCAACTGCCATGACTCGATTGTCATACAAAACCACATTCCCAGACGGAAGACTTTATGTCTCTACTGCAAGGATGAAACCTTGAACGATGCAATGAGAACGTGGTTCTGCAGCAGCCTGAGGGCAAAATTGCCGTCAGTTTCGCCAGCTTCGACCTTACGGGAAAACAGGCATTCATCATCCACATAAAATGCTGTCATACCATCTTTTACAACGATACGTACACTATACCATCTGTTTGGCTGCAACAAGTGTCCGGCATCGGTATATTCGGCAATGACAGGCCGTACGATTTCATCAGGGACTTCCGCTCCCTGTCCGTAATACTTGCGGAAACGGGTGGTGGTATTGTGATTGCCGCCATAGCCCACATAAAAAAGTTTCAGACTCTTGTAACGCGGAAAGATGCCGTTGCGCCACTCCGCATTCGCAAACAAATCGTCAGGATTGGCCGGATCATTGGCGCCCCAGAAACAGTTCAAGTCACTCAACCTGTCCGTTTCCCCGCCATTCATCACCATACAGGCTTTATACGAGATTTCATAATCTCCTGTCAATCGCTGCAGATACCAAAGCGTCAAACCGTCGGGAGACACGATGTCGAGAGTGTCCCCGGCTACGGAAATCCGCACTTTGCCGGAAGCATCCTCCGCTTTCCAGTCACTAAGCAGATCTTTCTCCGACGACACACAGGAATCCACTGTCGCAACAATGCCCACAGCCATTAAAAACGATAAAAACAAATTTCTTCTCATAAATACCTATTTATTATACAATTACTTTCTCAAGGCAAAAGCAGGGACAAAGTTATAAAATTTCAATGATATATTCCATTTTGCTCCAAGCAAAGAATTTCTTAAATTTGCATGATATCTGAAAGAGGATTAGGCATCCCAGATTAGATTAGAAATAAATAATTAATAATCAACTAATTATGAAAATAAATATGAAAATTTTTGATAGTATGAAATCAATAAATAAACTGTTATCAGCGGTGGCGCTGACACTCTGCCCGCTGCTGCTCAAGGCGGAGTCATTCGAAAAAGGATGTGAGCTTGCTTCGTGGAAAATTGACAATGGCTCATTGGAATTGTCGGAAGCGCACGCAAAATTGGGGAAAAATGCTTTACGCATAGCCTGGAAGGGCGGAGCCGTCGTGAAATTCTGCTCTGCCGAGGACTTGGAGAAGGCTGCGAAATCACGTAACGGAGGCATTGAACTGTGGATTTACAATGAAATTCCTGCAGAGCTGCCGGCCACAGTCAGACTTGTCGGAAAGGATGGAAAGCAGCTCGGAGCAATGGCCTACCGCTTGGATTTCACCGGCTGGAGATGTCTCTGGGCGCGTTTTGCTGATGAGATGGGCTATGACAGGAAGGCGGGAAAAATTGCAGGGGTCGAGTTTGTTTTCCCTGAAACCGTGGACGGATGTACGTATTTTGACATGCTGAATTTCACGCCTAAGGTGAACTGGCAGATCATGTCAAACGCACAATACGACATTGTACGCACAGATTTCAGCCTTGTGATGGATTTCATAGGCTACAGGAATGCAGTCCCTGAGGCAGAAAATGTCATTGCGGCGTCCGATGATGATATCAAGCTTATCCAGAAGCGCATGCGTGACTGGTATCTCGGTGCAGGGCTCCACGCTGACAATGCCTTTGTGAAAGCCCGCACTGCAGCTGAGAAACGTTTTATACGCGAAGGGGTGAAAAGGGCAGAGGCACTCACTCCGGGCAGGGCTTTGTTCCCCATGTATGTACCGGACAGGATTGAAGGGGAAAAGGTTCAGAAATTCAGGGAAATAAATGAGTATATCCTGCTGCCTTTGGCTTTGGACTATTGTAAAAACGGGAATGAGGCAAGTCTGAAGCGCGTTTTTGAGATTTACGACTGGTACAATGACCAGGGCTGGGCTGACGGCAGCGCCATGGGTACGCTGACTTTCGAGAAACTTCGCAGTACTGGCTATTACCATTCATACGCCCTGCTCAACGGTCTGCTTCCTGAGGAAACAGCCGCACGCGAAGCCGCCACAATGAGCTGGTACAGCATTTTCGGAATGTGCAATCGCATTGAGCCATACAAAGGCGAAGTCGCTGACAATCTGCGTGCTACAGCTTTGGCAAAACTCGCATACGCACTTTCTTTGAGGGACAGCGGAGAAAGACAGGCTGCGATGAGCGCTTTCACGAAATATATGGACAGTGCACTCGGACTGGCTTCCGGATATTACGGCACATTCAAGAAGGACTATTCAGGCTACCATCACAGGGGTCCATACAATTCCGCATACTATCCTCATGCCCTGTATGCAGGAGCTCTGATTGCCTATCTGCTGCATGGCACTCCGTATGCACTTGATGCCGAAGTGCTTGACAACATCAGGAACGGACTTTTGGCCTTCGCCTTTATCTGCGCCGGGAATGACACGCCGGCAGGTACCTGCGGACGTTTTCCGAAAGGTACGGGTGTACTCGCCGAATTGCTTCCAGCCTTTGCCTACGCGGCTTTGAGTTATGACGAGCCTGACGCCCAGTTGCTGACAACAATGGCAAATGTCTTGAAAGACGACGGAGTGCGCGAGGCTTTCGACAAATACGTCAGGGACGTGAATTCCATTTTGGCCTACACGAGCTCTGTCGGAGAAATGGAACTTGTAGCCGAAGCCATGAAGGACACCGCTTCTCTGTCTGCTGAAACTCCTGTAGGTCACGTATTTATGCCATATTCCGGTCTCCTTGTCGAGAAGGATGAGCGTTTCCATTTCAATCTCAAGGGCTACAGCGCCTATATCTGGGATTTCGAATCATCGGCAAGTGAAAATCTTTACGGACGCTATCTTTCATACGGCCAGATTGAATATATCGACAGCAAAACAGGACGCAGGTCTTTCAATCCTGCAGACAAGGACTTCGACTGGAACTACATACCGGGCACCACATCCAAAGTGCTGCTTTACAAAGAACTGGAAGGCAAGGGAGGGGCATTTGCAGGCCACAGGAATTTCTCCGACGAGACTTTCCTTGCCGGTGTGGACGGCTGCGACGAAGCTTCGATGTTTTCAGTCAGACTGCATGACATCAATTACGACCCTTCCCTGCGTGCGGACAAGTCCGTGTTCTTTTTTGACGATTTCGCAATCTGCCTCGGCAGCGGAATCTGCAGCTCTGATACTGAGCACAAAATGGTGACTACCCTATTCCAGTCTTTCGACAGGGAAGCCCGGCGTGCGGACAAGACGGGGCTTTGCACGGACGGCAGCCTGTATTATGCGGTCAAAAGCGGCCGGCTTGTTTATGAAAATGCAGGAAACAATTATACAAGAGCATATATTGACCACGGGAACAGCCCTGCAGGCGCTGCATACGAGTATTATATCGTCAAATCCGGAAAGAAAAGGGCCAAGCAGCTTCTCGGCAGAAAATCGCCGGTGAAAGTGCTCAGGCAGGACGGCAAAGCACATATCGTAAGCTATGGCAATTATGTGTCAGCAGCCGTTTTTGCAGCCGGCGAAAAATTAACGGACTGCCTGGTGTCAGAAGTGAGCCTGCCTATGGCATACGTGCTCGAAAACGGCTCTGAATCAAGCGTTCTGCATTTCTGCGAACCTGACATGAGACGCGGCACGAAAAGGCATCACATGGGCGAACTCACCATGGAGGATGTACTTGCCGATGAGCTCCCGGCCAAAATGGAAATCACACTGAACGGCCTCTTTGAGGTGGAGGAAATCACAGCCGGACACAAGGCTTCAGGCGCCGTCAACAATTCCGGGCCATGCCGCCCTGAGGTCAGATATTCCGATGGCAGGACAATAGTCACAGTGACAACAGTACGCGCCGGGAACCATTCTTTGCGGCTTACCCGCAAATAAATAATTTCGACGGTGTGTCATAATTGCAAACCAATTCTTACACACCGTAAAAGAGTTGTACAAAATTTTGCATTTTGATACAACCCCTTTGCTTTAATCAAATATTTTTCTAAATTTGCTCATAGAGTCGCAGATACACTCTGGTGTCTCGGAAAACAATCAAACAAGTTTAAAAAGATATGGAAAACCTGGATTTTGAATTTACCGTTTTAGAGGGTTTCAAACTGAATCCCAATGAGAAAGTGGTGGCGAACATCGTAAAAGCAATCAAACGTAACGGCGGTCATTGCCCCTGCGCAAACAAATACAGGGGAACCGATGACGACATCTGCCCATGCAAGGCTTACAGGGAAGAAAATGACTGTACCTGCACGCTATACGTAAAGGAATAAGTCTATTATTCAAAAAGTCAAAACGCCGGATTATTTTCTGACGAAGCTGACTGCGGAACCGCCGCCCGGAGCGAGAGTGACAGGCAGAGACATCAAATCCACTCCATCTCAGAAGTGTCAAGCACATTTCCGGGCAGGTTGGCGTGAGGAGTATAGATGAAAGTATAGTCCCGCAACTCCCGCGGAGCCTGTTTCCAGAAAGCAAAATCCGGGTGGCCGAAATCCCCCGACGAACCGTAGAGGGTAATTGTCCTGCTGTCGTCGTTACGGGCCCACCAGCCTCCGCCCCAGATTTTCTCATAGCCGACACGCAGATCCTTGTGGTTTACGGCCATCCCCATTCTCAGGAAACCCTTTCCGGTCCTGACATCCCCTGCTATAATGAATTTCGGATACATATTACTCGGGTCTTGAATTTGCGGAACTGAAATTACTTATTTCGAAGTCCGTTTGAGCCAATGTTCGGTAAGCCACTTGCGGACAGGGACATCATAGGCTTTGTAGAATGCCCAGGCAGTGAGAATCGAGATTACAACGACACCTGCATTCATCGCAATGTGTATCCATACCGGAACACAAGGATGTTTCTCCACCCATTGCATCTGCAGATACATATAAGGATAATGGGTGATGTACAACGGATACGAAAGCTCGCCCAAGAAAGTGCAGAGCTTCGTACTGAATGCATCAGTGGTACGGCTGCCCGCGCCCATAAGTACGACAAGAGGGAATAGCAGCAGGATTGATACGGCCTGATAGATACCGTCGCCAAGACAATTCCGTCCGGCTATCTGCGGTACTGAGAAAATGACGACAAGAATGAGCGAGCACCACCAGAAACCGCCGCGGACACGGAAAGGACTTCCGCTCGGATTGCTTTCAGTCCTGTGAGACGGCAGAATACGGGAAATCAGCAGGCCGCAAAGGAAAGGATAAAGCAGCCTGGTAAAACCTATATACAGCTGCTGCGCCGTAAGACTCCAGCCTCCGATTACACAATAACGGGCGCCTTCCGGAAACAGGCCGAAAATGTCGAATCCAAGGGTCAGGTCAAGAGTCAGAAAGGCGGCACATGCACAGAGAAGTGCGAGGACTGCCTTTGGCAATTTTCTGAATATCAATGCATACAGTATATTGCCTATATATTCGAAAGTCAGTGACCACTGGGGACCGTTGAACGAATTGAATTCGCCCCAGCCGCGTATGTCAAGGCCGTTGCCGCAAGGAATCATCAGCAAACCCATTATCAGGCACAGTGCGACCTTCCAGGCTTCGCTCGTGAGTATGTTGGGAAACATCCCGGCATCTGTCAGAAAGAAAAGCGACGCTCCTACCACCGTCCCGAGAATCACCATAGGATGCAGACGGGTAAGACGTCTTTTGAAGAAGCCCCAGGTGGTCATTTTGTCCCAGCGGTCATCGTAGGCGTACCCTATTACAAAACCTGACAATACAAAGAAGAAATCTACCGCCAAGTAGCCGTGATTGATGATTTGAGTCCCGAACCGGGGAATGTAAGTCTCGAAACAATGGAATAATATCACCATGAGTGCAGCCACTCCCCTGAGTCCGTCCAGGATTTCATAGCGCGGCTTCGATGCCAAGAACACATTTTGCTTTGTCATTTTTTATACCTTTAGTTTGCCATTGGATAATTTGCCGGCGCAAAGATAGCTATTATTTGTTTACATTGGATTTGCACGCCAGTTCAAAACCCACAAAAGACTTACAACTGAATTTAATCAATTTACCTGATATTAAATAAAGTGGATGTTCCGGAAAAGGAACACCCACATATTTATGCACTTCAATTAAAAGGCATTCATATTCAAAAAGTCAAAACGCCGGATTATTTTCGGACGAAGCTGACTGCGAAACCGCCGCCGGGAGCAAGGGTGACAGGCAGAGTATCAGCGGCAGTCACTGAAACTGTCTTTATCCCGTAGGCCTGAGGATTGGTCTTGTAGTGTGCGTCAGCAGCGTCTGCATAGACTGTCGCTTCGTAGCTTGCACCCTGCTCAAGGAAGTCAAGCGGAACATCGAAACTACGCTGTTCTTCGTCAGTAACGCCGCCGAGGAACCACTGTCCGGCCTTCTTGCCCTGACGCGCAACAACTACATAATCGCCAGGCTCGGCAAAGAGGTATCTGCTCTGAATCCAGTCGATGTCGACATCCTTGATAAACTGGAAAGCATCCATAAACCTTTCGTAATGCTCAGGAAGATCTGCGGCCATCTGGAGCGGAGAATACATCGTGAGGTAAAGCGCCAGCTGGTTGCAGATAGTGGCATTTACGTGTGAATTGTTCTTGCCGCCAGTAACCTTGCCGAGGTCCTGCTCAAAAATGCCAGGAGTATAGTCCATAGGACCGCCGTTGAGACGGGTGAACGGAAGCACGGTCACGTGCATAGGTTTCGAGCCGCCGAAAGCCTGATACTCAGTGCCTCGGGCTGCCTCATTGCCGATGAGGTTAGGATAAGTCCTGCAGAGACCCGTAGGGCGCACAGCCTCGTGCCCGTTTACCATGATATGATGTTTTGCGGCTTCAGTCAAGGCATAGAGATAATGGTTGTTCATCCACTGGCTATAATGGTGCTCACCGTTGAGAATATCGCCCACATAACCGCTCTTGACAGAATTGTAGCCGTATTTCTCCATAAGCTTGTATGCGGCTTCCATGTGACGCTCATAATTGCGTACAGATGAAGAAGTCTCGTGGTGCATCATAAGTCTGACGCCTTTTGAATGGGCGTAGGCATTAAGGGCCTCAATGTCGAAATCAGGATAAGGAGTCTGGAAATCGAAGACATAATCCTTGTTGCAGTTGGCCCAGTCTTCCCAGCCTATGTTCCAACCCTCAACAAGAACCTGTGAAAAACCGTGCTCGGCAGCAAAGTCAATGTAACGGCGCACCTTTTCGTTGTTTGCGGAGTGAGTGCCGTTAGGCTTGCTTGCGGCAAAATCAGTAATGCCCAGTTTGACTGAATTGTAGTCATTGGTATAACTCCAGGTGCCTTTGCCTGAAATCATCTCCCACCAGACACCGATGTATTTCACAGGCTGGATCCAGCTTACATCCTCGTAGGCACATGGCTCGTTGAGATTGAGCACGAGACGTGACGAGAGCATTTCCGTAGCGCTCTCTGTCACCTGGATCGTCCTCCATGGAGTGTGGCAAGGTGTCTGGAGACGGCCTTTCATCCCTTCAGCGTCAGGAGTAAGGAAAGAAGTGAAAGTCAACGTCTTAGGATCAAGAAGCAGATGCATGCAGGAATAATCCACAAGCGCTGCCTCATGAAGCGTGATATACAGGCCGTCATCGGATTTCATAATGAGAGCTGTCTGCACGCCGTTGCGAGAGAAAGGAGTCTGGGATGAATTTCCGCAGAGTTCGTTGGTGAAATTCCTTGAAATCTCGCTGAGACGGCATTTGGTATATTCATATTCCTGGGTATCGAAATCGCCGGGTATCCACCAGGCGGTATGGTCGCCGGCAAGAGCAAATTGAGTCAGTTCTTCCTTGATTACAAAATAGTTGAGAGACTGCTCGCCGGGGAACTCATAACGGAAGCCGAGACCGTCATTGTAGAGGCGGAAGCGCACTGACATTTTCCTGCCTGTAACGCCCTGTACCATATCCACAAGCATTTCATTGTAGTTGTTCCTGATGTGGTCCTCCTCACCCCATACAGGAGTCCAGGTTTCGTCAAAGCTGTCTTTTGAGACGTTGAGAACCTCGAAACCGTCGTGCAGCGAATTGGCCGGTTTCCTGTCTTTCTTACTGACTTTGTCTCCGTCGAAAACGATTTCTTCAGCCTTGAGGGTACCGCGGAGTTCAAATCCGAGAGCAGAAGGAAGTATCACCTTCTTCTCGTCGAAGTTGAGAGAATACATAGGGGTACCGTCCTCTGCAAGATAAAATGAGGCGTTGAGTCTTCCGTCCGGAGAAGAAATGCTGTCAAGCGCCTCCGGAGAAGGCTTTGTGCAGGCAAAGAGTGTAGCCATGCAGGATAAAGCGATTAATATTCTTTTCATACTATCAAAAATTTTTACATTTATAAAAATTTATGAGAGTCTGATAGCCGTTCGCTATCGCTCACTCTCACGATGAAAATCATTTGATATCGCACTTGGGCGAATATATATCAAAGATTTTCATGTTCGGTTTCATTATATTTTAAATAATTGTTTGCAAAAAAATCTAAAGTGTACAAGATTTCTCCGCGCGGCACCATGTGCCTTGGTCGAAATGACAACGAGGCGAGAGCAGTGTCATGCTTACATGAACATTGCCGAGCCGAGGAAGTCATTGCAAGCTACAATCCTTGTCATTTCGAGCGAAGGGCGAAGCCCGAAGTCGAGAAATCTTGTACATATTTCGAATAGGTTTTAAAACGACATTTCCCTAAATTGCTAATTTCACATTACTAATTACTAATTGCAAATTGCCAATTACTAATGGCGGTAGTCAACCACGAGGGCGGTCTTGGCAGGAACGACAGTAGCGTCGCTCAGAGTGATTTTTTCACCTGTAACCACATTGAGACCCTCGCCAAGCCCCTCATTCATCTCATCATAATAAGACCAAGGAATATTCTTAGGCTCAGAAGTGTTGTTCACATAGACAAACACCTTGTCCAGATCATTGTAGCGGAAAAAAGCATACGTATTGTCCCGGGTAAGGAAATGCATAGTCCTGCCTTTCTGCACGGCAAGCGAAGTCTTCCTCCACTGGAAAAGCCTTGACACATAATCATACATATCAGCCGCAAGTCCCTGAGCCACAGCCTGTCCGTCAGTATTGACAGTCATGGCAGCACGACCTTCAGCAGTGAACTGGTCAAGAGCATCGCCTTCCCAGCCGCCCGGGAAATCGACACGCAGACCGCCGTGTCCCTGAGACCTGTCCTTTGAAACGAACATCTGCTCATCACCTGCAAAAATCTGAGGAATACCACGCATAGTAGCCATCAGAGCCATAGCCATCTTCACCTTGCGCGGGTCCTTGCCAAGCACATCCGCAATACGCTCGGTGTCATGGTTGCCTGGGAAAATCATCATCTTGGACATATCATGATAAACGAAATCGTGTCCCACGCAGTCATATATCCTTACCATACCGTGATTCCAGTTAACTTCCTCCTCGTTGAAACCAGCGCTGATGGCATCTAAAAGAGGAAAATCCATAATTGAGGGCAGATTTGAATTGAAGCCGTCCCAGTTGTCATTGTCACCCTGCCAGTAGGCAAGCTGAGGGATGGACGAAGTCCAGCACTCGCCCACAATATTGATGTTGGGATATTCATTGCGGACAGATGCACACCACTGCGACATAGGCTCGCGCTCGTTGTAAGGATAGGTATCCACGCGGAGTCCGTCAAGACCGGCATACTCTATCCACCACACTGCCCACTGCTGGAAGTATTTGAGTACAAACGGATTATTGAGGTTCATATCAGGCATAGAAGGCACGAACCAACCGCTTTCCATATTGTACTGGTCTTTCTGCGAAGCATTGAAATCCATATTTGTGGAGAAACAGCAGTTGGAACCCGTATATTCAGGCCAGATGTGAATCCAATCCTTGAAAGGCAGATCATTCATCCACCAATGCTCTGTACCGCAATGGTTTGTAACGATGTCCATTATCACTTTCAGGCCTTTTCCGTGGGCTGCATCCACATATTCCCTGTAGAGTTCGTTGCTGCCGAAACGTGGGTCGATATGATAATAATCCGAGCAGGCATAGCCGTGGTATGAACCATCCGGGGCATTGTCCTCAAGCAGAGGAGTACACCAGATGGCGGTCGCTCCAAGATCCGAGATATAATCCAGATGATTCATAATACCACGGATATCACCGCCGTGACGTCCGAAAAATGCAGAACGGTCAACTTTTTCGTCAGTACAGTCTGTCGAATCGTTCGAAGCATCGCCGTTGGCAAAACGGTCAGGCATAATCAAGTAAATCATATCCGAAGTGGTGAAGCTTTCACGCGAAGCCGAGCCTTCAGCCCTTGAATGTATTTCGTATGGATATTTGAAACTTTCCCCGTCTTTGCTGAAAACCAGGTAATAGGTGCCGGCTTTGGCATTTGCGCTGATTCTGACATCTACAAACAAATAATTGGGACTGTCGCCCGGAGTGACATTTTTGATGGAAACACCGCTGCCTCCTTCAAGGCTCAGCTCATAAGTTGAAATGTCTTTTCCATACACCATAAGCTGCAGAGGGGTACGCATCCCCACCCACCATGACAAAGGTTCAACTCTTGTAACCTGCGCGGCAGTAGCGTCTGCCACTGATTCCGGCGCAAAGTTGCTGCAGGCACAAAGGGTCGCCATACAGGCTAAAATCATTATTACTCTTTTCATACTATCAAAAATTTTACTTTATCCGTTCTATGCTATAATTCCACGGAGCTGCAAGCTGTACGCTCACTTTCACCACATTTTCAGGCAGGCTGCGGGTGAACACAAGAGTATTGTCGTCGCTGCTTGCCACTTCAAAAGCTCCTCCCTTTTCCCCGGAAGCAAGAGCCGGATTCTCATGACGCAAAGCGTTCATTTCCTTATAGAAAGCCGTCCATTCATTTGCAGTCCAATCCGGAGTGACATCCTTCTCGAAGAACTCGAAACGTTTGTTCCAGCCGACCTCCTGACCGGTGTAAATCAAAGGTTGCGACTGAGGAAGAGTGTAGCAGAGCACGGTCATCACCTTCACGGCATCTCCCATTCTTTCGAATTCCGTACCGGCCCAAGAATTCTCGTCATGATTGGAAGTGAACATCAGACGGAAAGCAGTGTCCGGATAGCTTGCATCATTCTTATCCAAATAGGCAAGCAGTTCGGCCTTACCTTTTTTACCCTGCGCCATGTCGTTGAGCAGATGATGGAACTCCCAGGAATAACTTGCGTCAAAACCGGCTTCATGCAGCCATGGTTCTTCGCCCTCAGCGAGAAAATAGAAGTCAGGATTCTGTCCCCTGATCCCGGCTATAGCCTCACTCCAGAAATCCTCCGGCATAAGGAAAGCCATATCGCAGCGGAAACCGTCAATTTTCCTGTCCACCCAGAACTGCATCGCGTCCATCATGTCCGCACGCATTTCCATATTCTCATAATTCAGCGCAGCGATGTCCGTCCAGTCATATTCCACAATGGTATTTCCTAAACTATCCCTCTCGTAATAGTCCAAAGGCTTGCTGTCAATCCACAGAGCGTCAGGCGAAGTATGGTTTGCAACCCAGTCGATAATCACTTTCAGCCCGAGCCTATGCGCCTCGGCCACGAAACTGTCGAAATCCTCCAAGGTACCGAATTCCGGATTCACAGCCTTATAGTCCTTGATTGCATAATACGAGCCCAAAGTACCTTTGCGGCCTTTCTCGCCTATCGGATAGACCGGCATAAGCCAGACCACATCCACTCCAAGTTCCTTCAGACGCGGAAGTTCAGCCCGGGCCGCAGTAAAAGTGCCTTCCGGAGTGTACTGGCGAACATTCATTTCATAGACCACCGCATCGTAGGACCACGACGGGTGAATATCCGTATTTTTCCCGGCGCAGGACGCCAAAATCAGGATTGTAACTAAAGAAAAAACAAAGCGGTTCATATAATTATAGTTCTGTTGTTTCAATTATGGGCTTCAATTTCTGAAGCAAAGATAATGATTATCTCCCTTATGAATAAAAAATGAAGAGATGAAATGCGGAATAATAATGATGAAATGCATATAATTCAAGATAAATTCATATATTTGCTCCCTCTGGTCGCAGATATACGCTGGCGCCTCGGCAAAACTCAAATAAATTTGGCTTTGCTCTCGGCTTTTTGCTATATTTGTGAAATATAAAATTAGACTAAATGAAAAAATCACATTCAACAGCACTGATACTGACAGCTTTGGCTGCCATATTTTTGTTCTGCTCCTGTTCCAAAGAAGAAATGATGCTCAAAGGCGACTGGATCAATGTAGAGGACGAAAATGAAATCCTGAATTTCAAGACCAACGGTACAGGGAAAGCCACCCAGGACGGACTCGAGACCCTTCATGATTTCATTTATACCATTGAGAATAAAGAAATTACATTTACTTCAACGGAAAACAAGCAATCCTGGACCTTTATCTTTGAACTGGATGACGACACCCTGAGTCTGAGCAATGACAACGGTTCGCACACCTACAGCAAATCATCAAAAAAAATCATCAAAACCTTCGCTGACGAACACTAAAGATGAAAAAAACAATAATATCCGTTCTCCTTGTCTGCCTATCATTCAATTTCGTCCTTGCACAAAACATTGACAATAAATGGCTTGACGCCAACTACAACAAAAGCGAGAACATGGTGGCAATGAGAGACGGAACCAGACTCTGCACTATAGTCTATTCACCTAAAGACAGCAGCGAAACCCATCCGATACTCATGCTCAGGTCGCCTTATTCCATCTCACCTTATGGAGAAAAAGGCTGGGCGGGCGCATTGACCGACGAATGGAGTTTCTACGTAGAAAAAGGCTATATTATTGTATATCAAAACGTAAGGGGACGCCAGCACAGCGAAGGCGAATTCATGCTTGTACGTCCTTACATCGAAAACAAAAAACCGGAGGACTTCGACGAAGCTTCAGACACCTACGACACTATAGACTGGCTGCTTGCCAACACCCACAACAACGGAAACGTCGGAGTCATCGGCGGTTCATATTCGGGCTATCATGCAAATCTTGCAGCCCTCTGCGGACATCCGGCTCTTAAGGCAGTCTGTCCCCAGGCTCCGCTTATGGACTGGTACAGAGAGGATTCCCACAACAACGGAGTCTTCAAACTGCTTGAGACCTATTTTTACGGAGGCGGTTTCTACAGAATGTTCCCGCAGCCTGCCAACAAGATTCCAAGCGCAAAACTCGAGCTCGACAAAGACGCCTATTCGTGGTTTTTGGAGAAAAAGACCATTGAGAATGTTACTTCGACCTTCACCTCCCCACTACCTTTCTGGAACGAGCAGATGGAGCACCCGGATTATGACGGATGGTGGCAGGAACGCGCTTTGGGCCCACACATGAAAAACATCAGGCCGGCCGTTCTTGTTGTCGGAGCCACCTACGACACTGACAACACTTACGGAGCGCTCGTGACCTACAATTCCATAAAGAATAATTCTCCTGAGACTCCGCTGTATTTTTCCTACGGACCGTGGTATCACTGCGGATGGAACAACACGGACTATTACAGACTCGGCGACATCGAGTTCCGCAAAGGGATGTCTCTCGAATATCGCGAAAACATCGAATTTCCTTTTTTCGAGCATTATCTCCGTGGAGCCGGCGATGCTCCCGCACATAAGGTAAACATCCTTGTATCAGGCACAAACGAATGGGAATACTACGACGAATGGACGCCGGCCGAAGTTGAATTCAAGCCGCTGTATCTTGCAGAAGGAGGCAGTCTCTCATGGAAAAAGCCACGTGCAAGAAAAGCGCAGACTTCATACATTTCGGATCCGGAGAATCCCGTACCGTACTGGGGCAAAGGCGGAAAGAAAAAAAACAAGGCCTACATGGTCGCAGACCAGAGATACAGCGAGGGACGCCAAGATGTTCTGCGCTTTGAAATGCCTCTCGAAGACAGCCTCAAATTGGAGGGTCCCATCCATGTGGAGCTTTATGCAAGCGCAACGACCGAGGACGCGGATTTTGTGGTACGGCTTGTGGACGTACTGCCGGACGGCTACCAGATGCTTGTCCGCGGAGAAATCTGCCGTGCACGCTACAGGGGCAACAATTTCTCTTCACCTGTGAAAATGGTCCCGGGCAAGGTCACGAAAATCGGCTTCGATATGAATGACGTGGCGCATTGTTTCCTGCCCGGCCACAAACTGATGGTCATTGTACAAAGCTCCGCCTTCCCGCTCTACGACCTCAACCCCCAGAAATGGGTAGACAACATCTACCACGCCCGCCCGGAAGACTTCACCCCATCCGAAATCACCATCTGCCACCAACGCTCCGCCGCCTCCAGACTCATACTGCCGATAATGCATTAGCAATTGACGGTTTTCTCACAACTAAGATATCCAACTGCTATAATGAGGAAAACAGCAAGTACGGCTTCCAATGCGCAAAGGAGACTATCCTGAAAATCCACCGCTATCGTTTATAAAGCCAAAGCTTTCAAATATTCAAATGTTGAAGTACGCTCGACAGCCGTATGAGGCAAAAGCAGATACTTCCACGGCTTGCCACCAACACTGGCCGTGTATTCAGAAGCATTCTTGCAATATTCCTCCGCAGCCTTCTTTTTCCCTTGGACATCCGCTGCGGATACTTCTTTCTCCGCCTTGGTCTCTACAATGTATATGCAGTCTTCGGTCTCAACGACAAAATCCGGCTCATACCTTTTTGAACCATTTGACCAATAAATATTAAATTGTTGACTTGCCGGACGCAACCATTTGAGAACCTTTGGGTCAGTCTCAAGTACCACCGAAAAATCTTGTTCTGTCGAACTCTGAAATTTACACTCTGTATAGTATGATTTAATAAATCCAGTAAAAATATATTTTGGAACCAATTTTGGTGGAACAGAAGCTCTGTAATCTATTCTACCATAGGCAAGATTCTCTACCAAATGCTGTTCCACTATACCGGAAAAAGGTAAGACTTTAGGTTTAGTATATCCTAAAGATGTCATAACGAAGTGAGCTTTCATCTGGTCATAGATATTTGCTGCTATAGCTTTTCTAAAATTGAACACGACACTGGCAATATCTTCCTCAGAATCATTCCTCTTAGAAATGGCCTCAACTGCTTGTTCAGCAAGATGATAGATCAGGTCTGAATTTTCATCATAATCAATCTCGTCATAATCAAGAAGCATACTAACTATTTGGTCAACAGGATTTTCAAAAGTCCTTCCGGATTCCACTTTAATAGTTTCCACAGAATTATCGACAAGTCCCATTCGAATGATTTCCTGTTTCATCGCAGGCAAATCAAAGCCCATTCGAGTGTCAAGGTCAAACCACTTATATTCGGACTTATATGCTTCTCTTTGCACAGTCATTCGTGGAATTTCAATAATATTTTCCTTGAAATTATGCAAAACTACCTCAACTACATTATCTACTGCTGCGATAAGCGGTGCTGCTTCTTCTTCGGCAAACATAGGATTTGCGATTGCAGCGGATTTCCTGATTACCTGCTTTGTCCGTTCTTTGATAATTTCAATTATTTCAGGACTATCGAGATCTTTCATCGACTTTATCGGATTACCCTTGGATGATGAGCTCATAAGTCTTGGCATATCCGCAATAACATTCCATACAGCGCGTTTTGCATCTGCAGTTTCTTTTGCAGAACTCTTTCCGTACTCGATTTCGGGGCCTGACTCATCTATGGCAGTTTTCTCCTCAAGGTCGAGATATGTTTCGGCCGTGACAATCCTAGTAGGCTCCGGTTTTAACTCTTCCTCATCCAACTCTATGTATGAGAATCTGCTCAAAACAGAATTCGGGTCTTTTGCCTTGGCAATGACAGCTTCGAAATTCTCGTGTGCGATAACGGTCAACTTGTCAATATCATCATACCCGGTTCGCTTGCCTCCGAAAGGCAGGCGCAGTCCGCGACCGATTGACTGCTCCACAAGAATTGGAGCATCGGCAGCTCTCAAAGGTACGATAGTGTAAAGATTGGTGACATCCCATCCCTCCTTAAGCATATTGACATGAATGACAATTTCAATCTCATTCTCCGGTTTCTCAAGAGATACAAACAAGCGGTCTATCTCTTCATCCTTTTTTGTAGAGCTGTCAATCTGCAGAACTTTACCCTTGTATCTGCCGTCATACATCTCGTTTTCAATAAGCTCAAATGTCTCCCTTGCGTGCTGGATGTTTTTACAAACTACCAAGATAAACGGCTTGACCAGCGGAGCATTGTGCTGTTTGGAATATAGCGCAAGATGAGTTTTCGTCTGTTCGTGGATACTGATGGCATCCTCAATCTTAATCATATCAAGCTCTTTCTCCGGAATTCCGTCCTTCTTGAAATTCTTTCGTTTGGCAACGGTTGGAATTTTGACATATTTCCCGTCAGCGAGAGCTTGAGCAAGGTTGTATTCGTACACGATATTTTTGAAAGACTTTCCTTTTTCATCAGTTGGCGTCGCTGTCATTTCCAGACCGAGAATTGGCTTGAGTTCATCGATGGCTTTCTTTGAAGCATCCGCATGGTATCTGTGAGCTTCATCCATAAGGATTACAAGGTCTTCCAATCCTGCAAGATAGTCAAAATATGACTGACCGAGATACTCGGACAAACGCCTCATACGAGGGGCTCCTTTCTTTCCTCCCTCCTTGCTGTCCGAATTGAACTTTGCAATATTGAAGATATTGATTTCAACGCTGCCAAAGATGGTATCATGAAATCCGTGGAAGTTATTGTAATTCTCTCCATCAATAACGACCGGAGCATTATTGGCAAATTCAGCTATTCCCTTGAATACATATTTCTCGTAAGACGGGTCTCCAAAATCCCTCTTAAGTTTTTCATAAAGGGTGAGGTTTGGAGCAAGAACAAAGAAATGCTTGATACCCTTCTTGAGATATAGATATGCTATGCAGGCTCCCATCAAACGGGTCTTGCCTATGCCGGTGGCAATGGAGAAAGCAAATGACGGGAACTCACGCTCAAAGCTCTTGCAAGTCGGGCAAACATCCTGTGCAATAGTAAGTTGTTCCCGAAGATAAGCATCGTATTCGCTATCTTCAGACGGTTTTTTAAGAGAGAGCTTATCCGCAAGGCGTGTAACGACTTCGAGAGCCTCAGCTAATGGCTCTCGAAGCGATAGGCGTTGCCTTATGCTATTCAACGTTGTATTCATTCTTAGATTCAAATATGAATTCAAAAAAGTTTGTTATTTATAAATAAATGAATTATCTTTGCACCATCTCAGCAACCACGTGTTGAAGGAGAAACGGGGGCGATATTTTATCGCTCCTTGCTTTTTATATATGCTTCATATTCATTTAGCAGTTTCTCTTTTCTTGCTTTATAAGTGACAAGATATGCTGTCCATGGCAAAATATAATCCTTTGCCTTTCTTAACACGACTAAATAATCCTCACCTTCATGATAGATTAATATATTCGTCTTATTTCCTCGGGTGTTTTCCCACACCTTCAGATACGGATGTTCAGAACCATTAATCATACTTGCAGGCCACTTGATTCTTTCCAATCTCCTTAAATCCGGAAGCCTGTTGGCTTCATCTTCTCCTTCAGAAGTCATATGCCAAAAAGTTGCTTCTTTATCTTGAAAAAGAGGATATTTCTTTAATCCGAGACGGATGCCTCTGAAATTTGGTTTCCTGTATATGAAATCCTGCTTGAAACACTCATACACGGCTTCGAGATATGCGTGGAAATCTCCACCATATTCTGTCATCTCAATAAGTTCCGGCAGTTCAAAATAGTTATTATTTTCCATATCCACTTTTCCAAACAAACAGATTGAACTTAGACTCACGATATAACGTACTTGATGTCAGAGAATAACCGCTTCTCTCCTTAATCCTGTCAATGAGTTTTAATTTCGCTTCGCTCTGGTTCAACCCACGATTAATATAAGAGACTGCTCCTATAAGCAAATCCGCAACTGTAAGCAACTCAACTTCATGCGAACGAACTTGCTGCACATTCTGAATAATCTGCCTATTAAAATCATAGTGATTATTGCATAAAACATCATGCAGTTTTTCAACTTTTTTCTGACCCCGAGTATCTTTGATGTCAATATAGATATTGTATCCATTCGTAGGCTCAAAAACAGTCTTGAGCATATTGAAATACGATTTGTAATAAAAGTCGTCATGAGTCTGATTAAACGCCTCATGGTCAAGCAAGCGTTTGTCCGGAATAATAATAGCCCTAAAGTGCAGGTCGCTGTTATCAAAGAAATAATTTACTATATCCATGTAAAATGCCAGATGACCTTTTGAGACCTTGTTCCACTTTATTTCAAAACGAGGATTTAGGTTGTGCTCTTCTTTAATTTCCCGTATTCTTCGGAAAATTTCGTCTTTTTTATTTTTCGGACACCAGACGCCACCTATCACCATTGCTTTCTCCCTGTCATGCTCCAAATGACAGCTCTCGTCACAATATATGTTATAAATGCTATCCATAATGCAATTGCTTAATAATTAATCAAATAATGAAGATTGATGTTCGTTACCATCGTTTGCCTCCTGAATATCCGCTTCGTCCTCATAATTGAATTCGTCTTCGCTCACATCCGGTACTTCAATGACATTCAGAGAATAGTCATCATGATTGAACTCACATCTGCCAAGAAGAGTCTGAGGTATTTTCTTGATAGTGATATTCGGAAATGCGTTCTTACATTCCTTCTGGAATGCAGTGCAACATATCAAGAGGGACTCTCCATCAGCCATTTGTTCTGCTATTCCGGCAAGTGCTTCCACCGTCATGAACTGGGTGGTAGTGTAGATATAGTCACTTTCGGAGCTGAAGCCTTGCTTCCAATATACTTCTTCTGATGGGGAATATGTAAATCCTTCCTGCTTTGCCATTGCTGCGGCAAGCATATCTGCATTGTACTCCTTGTTTATGACGAGATGCCCGTATTTGTCTTCCTTAAGAAGAGACGGAGCTAATTCATAGAACTTGAAGCCGCCGCCTTGTGTCCAATGTTCCAAAGCCGTAACTCCACCATTATCTTTGCCGTCAATTACTTTTATTAAACGTGGAACGCAAAGACTATAAGCATGGTCGCCCATCTCTATACCGATATATCGTCTACGCATTTTATGTGCGACTGCTGCTGATGTCCCACTCCCTAAAAAAGAATCTAAGACTACATCTCCTTCATTGCTACCCAGATAAATAAAATCACGAATAAGATTTTCCGGTTTAGGGTACGGAAAAGCATTATAACCAAACAGGGATTTTATTTGTGCTGTACCGTTGCCACTGGAATATTCTGGCTTATAGAAAAAACTTTTCGGTTTAGCTGTCGGTATATCTCCTAATTCAGGACGCTGTTTTTTATAGACTGACAATCCTGCTCTTCCTTTTGTACATAAAAGTTCTGTTTTACAATTTACCTTGTAAGTCTCGAACCCCCATCTCCATCTTCCATAGGAATTTGTATCTTTATAAGGAAGGACAACATCGAAACCTTTATTCTTATATATGGCAACTATTGAATTAAGGTTATCATCATCAAATAGACCAGTTTCAATATTATACAAAGAAAAGAATTCTTCATCAGTAATACATTCAAAACAACCATCTTTTATTAAGACTGGATAGAACATTTTGGGACGATCTTCTCGCGAAGACTCTTCTCCTGTACTTTTAAGTGTTGCACCTTTCTTGTAAAGACCGATAGAATCTTCCGACCATTCTTCAGCAATATCTTCATCACTTACTGGAAACTTATTGATTTTTACTTGCGACTTATCCTTCGCATATACAAGAGTATACTCATGCGTCCCAGCAAAGGCAAACTGATCTTGATTGCCTTTTAGGTTCATAATTGTAGGAATATTAGCAATAAAGTTATTTCTTCCAAATACTTCATCCATTAACACCTGCAAATATGCCACCTCATGATCATCAATCGAAATAAAGATTACTCCATCCTCCTTAAGTAAACGATTTAGAAGTTGAATACGAAACCTCATCAAATTAAGCCAAATTGAATGCTCAAGACCATCATCGTATTTATCAAAAGCACTACCTGTATTATATGGAGGATCTATATAAATACATTTAACAGCATTAGAATAATTTTGTTCCAAAGCCTTCAAAGCAAGTAAGTTATCGCCATGAATGAGCATATTGCCATTCCACGGTTTCCCGTTCGGCAAAACGCCAGTTTCAACCTCTCCATACGAATACTCCGGATTCTCAATCAGTATTCGAGGCTCCACCGGTTTCTGCTCGTCATATTTCCCAATCCAAGTAAGTTCGAGTTTATTTGATGTATTTTGTGCCATAATGATTATATTTCACTATTCTGTTCTATTTTGCGTATTATCGGCTCTATAAGTCCATGGACTCTTACAAATGCATTACTTACTTGATCTAAACGAGCAATCGCAATACTTTCAAAGGAACTATCCGGTAAACTTGATATAATAAGTTCCCGTATAGGTGTAGAAAATTGATCAAGCGCTTCTTTGCGATTTTTTATATTTTCTATTGTGATCTCCTTCCGTAATTTGCCCATAGATGCTATCAATGATAAATTCTTAATATCACAGAGAGCATCACTATAATCTTTATATAATTTTTCTATTTCCGAATCAATGCTTGTCATCTCACTCAAATCATTTCCTATTATTAAGCAAAATTCTTGATAAACATTTTCTAACGATGATATTATTTGTCTCATTTCATCATCAAACTCATTACGCCCAATCTTTTGACAAAGAATTTTTACATTGATAGGATTCATGTGACTAATAAGTTTAGATGATATAGATATCAGAGACTCCAGCTTGCTACGCTTAAGTTGGCGTCTTAATATATCAGTTTGCTGCTCTCGATTCTTTTTACTCTGGTAGTTATTACATATAATCGAAATAGTTGTAACAATTACCATCAAAAAAGAAATAATCGCAGAAACAGCTGTCCAATCTATTGTGCATAAATTCCAAGTAATCCCCAATATCATATCACCATCCATTTTATTGTAAACAATTCCGTCTGCTCTGTCTTCTGTTCCAGCATTGCTTCCACCTTTGTGAGCAACGCCTCTTTTCTATCGTCAACCTCGTCCTGCGCTTCGTAAAGATTCTGCCTCTTCTCGGCTCGCTTTTTCTCAAGGTCTTTAATTACCCTTTGAGCAGCCACCTTGTCTTTCAGCCGGGTAATCCTCTTCGCCTCTGACTTTTTGAGTTTTATCTCGGCATCAAGGTCGGTGATTTCTCTCTCAAGGCTGACTTTCATATCAGATGCCCAAGTGTCCAACTTATCCATCTCTTCATCAAAGAAATTCTGATTGCGAAGAGCGGAATCAGACAGAATCTGAACTTTCTCTGCTTCTATTCCGGTCTCCAATGTTGTAATGACTTCTGCTGGAATCTCTGCACTTACCTTTTCTTCTGCCGAAAGCATAAGCATTCGTTCAGCGATTTCCGGATATACAGTACCACCATCCTTGTCTACGCAGGCAACAATCAGATGGTCTTCCTGCTCAAATGAGTCTATTGAAAGCCTGTCAGCTCTCATCCAGCCGGACTTGCCGATAAGTTCCTCCAGCAAGGCTGTTCTTCCTTCTGTTCCGGAATAGTTAAATACTATTTCCACTGCCGGAATTTCAGCATCCTTGCATTGATGCACAATGGCTTGAGCCAATGGATGTCCTATGCGAAATGGTTGCACTTTATACGGAAGCTGGACATTGCTTTTATATTCTCTTTCGGAAGTCAGTCTGTATATACCGTCATATTTGCTGCCATCTGCAATCATGAACTGCTCGCTGTTCTTGTCGAATACCGCCTTATCTTTCAATGCATATTCCACAAGCATCCACAACCTCTTCTCAAACACATCAAGGTTTGACAGACTCACTGCAAGATTGATTTTCAATTTCTCCTGCACGGAGTCGTCAAAGTTCTCAAGCAGTGTTGAACGAGCTTTCAACATCTTATCAGAAATCTCACCTTTGAGTTCTTCCTGAAGGGCATCAAACGCTTCTTCAATTGCTTCCGGAGTTCGACATTCAGTATATATCTGTGCTATCCTCTTCTCGAAATCAACTCCATTTCCGATGCTGCCAAGGACTTCATCACTTGCCCCGAACACGCCACTGAAAAGTTGAAATTTCTGGTCAAGAAGTTCATACACTCGAATGTCGGCAGCATTTGCCTTATTGAGGAAATTAATCACAACTACATCGTACTTTTGACCATAACGGTGACATCGTCCGATGCGCTGCTCAATTCGCTGCGGATTCCAAGGCATATCGTAATTAACAATGAGCGAGCAGAACTGAAGATTTATTCCTTCAGCAGCTGCTTCGGTGGCAATCATAATGGTCGCTTTATCACGGAAATAATCTACTATGGCTGCCCTTCTGTCAGCAGTCATTGAACCGGTAACTTTTGGAGTACCTTTGTATTTTTCGAGCCATGCCTTGTATATAGCGGTTGATTGTTTGTCTGTATTAGTTCCGTTAAAGCGGATGACCTTTCCTTTGTAGCCTCTCTTTTCGAGCAGTTCAAACAGAAACTCCTGTGTTCTTCTTGACTCCGTAAAAATAAGAGCCTTCTTCGGAGCATTCAATTGTTCCAGCTGGTCAAACCCTTTCTCCAATGCAACGAACAGATGTTCGGCTTTGCTGTTTTTCTTGATTTTAGCAGCAAGGTCTCTGAAAGACGAAAGTTCCTCAATTTCCTTTTTTATTCCTTCTATGTCGGATGGATGCAACTCTTCAGAATCGCTATCTTCCTCTACTTCTTCATCATCGAGCCATTCATCATCCGTCTCATAGTCTGCTTCTACAGCTTCCCAATCCGGTGCTGGATGCTCACTTATCTTTGCCTCAAGCCGAGCGATAAGACTGCAAAAAGTTCCGTAAATAGCGTATGTTGATGATGCAAGGAGTTTTCGGAGAATCAATGTCATCAATTGTCTCTGGCTGTTCGGCAGAGCGTACAGCTTTGGTTTGGCAAGATAATCCGAAACCAGATTATATAGTTTCTGCTCAAGCTCGGTTGGGTAAAATTCCTCAAGAATAGCTATTCGCTTAGTGTATTTTACATACTCCAGCACCTGCCTTCTCAATGTTCTTTTACAAACAGGCTGCAGGCGGTTTCTCAAGTCAGCATAGTCCTCCTCGTCAAGATTGTGGCTGAACTGAGTCTTAAAACTCTTTAGGTCTCCGAAAACATAATCGTCAATAATCGAGACGAGTCCGTAAAGTTCGAGAATAGAATTCTGGAGCGGAGTGGCTGTCAGCAGTATTTTCTTTCTCTCTGAAAGGGCATTCTTTATCGCATTGGAAGTCTTGTTTGTCGGTTTATAGACGTTCCTTAAGCGGTGGGCTTCATCAATAATCGTCAAATCCCATTGTGTGTGACGCAAGTATGGGGCTTTTGACTTTGCAAACTGATAAGAACAGATGACTATTTTATCAGAGTCAAACGGATTGAGATTTCCGTTCTCAACAGCAGCATTAAAACTCTTTGTTTCAAGAATTACTGAAGGCAAAAAGAACTTTTCCTGCAGCTCGCTTGACCACTGCTTTCGGAGATTTGCAGGGCAGATAATCAGAAGTTTTCTTTTTCGTTCCGCCCAATTCTGGGATAGGATAATTCCGGCTTCAATAGTCTTTCCAAGACCGACTTCGTCTGCAAGAATAGCACCTTTGGAAAGTGGTGACTTAAAGGCAAATGAAGCAGCCTCGATTTGATGTGGAGTCAAATCGACTTGAGCATCCTGCAGGGATGCTGTCAGTTTATTTAAGTCATTAGCAGGTAAACGCCTTGTCAAATAATTTGCAAGGTACTTTGCCTGCGGTGCTGTAATATTTGCCACGTTGGAATTCTTTTCTTTCTTACAAAGATACAAAATTAGCAAAAATTTCCACTCGCCTTGCCGTGATGTACCATATTATTGCTACTTTTATTATCTCAACGCTTTGTTAAAACAACAATTACATAATTTTCAAACACTTACAATAGCAGTAGTTTATTTTAAAGTCCTTATAGATACCTCCCGAACGGCATAAAAAATCAGGCCGGCTCCAAAAATCGGAATCAGCCTGACCCAAAAAGTTACGGAAACACTGTCGTAACGACAGATTTATCGTTTATTTGATGAACTGCGCGCGGAGAGCCTCGACCTTGGCGTCGGCGTCAGAGCCGTGTGCACCGAAATAGAATTTGATCTTAGGCTCGGTACCTGAAGGACGTACAGTCGTCACGTCTCCCGCCTCATTGAAGAACTGGAGCACATTTGACTTAGGAAGTCCTGTTTCCTCAGGCTTGTTGTAGTCGATGACCTTCACGACAGGAGAACCTGCGAGCTCCTTAGGAGGGTTGTTGCGCATATCTGTCATGATGGCTGCAATCTCCTCGACACCGGCCTTGCCCTTGCGTACCAATGAAGTGAGCGACTCCTTGTAGTAGCCGAACTCGGCATAGATGTCCTGCATCAGCTGATAGAGGGTCTTACCCTGCTCCGCTGCCCAGGCCGCACACTCGGCAACCATAGCACAGGTGATAGGAGCATCCTTGTCGCGCACAAACTCACCCACATTGAAGCCGTAGCTTTCCTCGCCGCCGCAGATGAACTCGCCCTTGCCTTCGTTCTTCTTCACGATGTCGGCGATAAACTTGAAGCCTGTGAGCACATTATAGACCTTCACGCCGAATTTCTCGCAGATGGCGCGGATAAGCTCGGTGGTAACGATAGTCTTGACGCAATATTTGCTGTCATCAAGCTTGCCGAGTTCTTTCCAGCGGGTAAGGATATAATATGTAAGCATTGCGCCGGTCTGGTTGCCGGTGAAAAGCACCATCTTGCCGTCATTGTCGCGAACAGCAATACCGATACGGTCCGCATCCGGGTCTGTACCCATGACGAGGTCGGCACCCTCTCTGTCAGCGACTTCGAGAGCCATCTTCAATGCAGAAGGCTCCTCAGGGTTAGGTGACTGCACTGTAGGGAAATTGCCGTCGTTGATGTCCTGCTCAGGTACATGATAGATGTTCTTGAAGCCCATTCTGTCCAAAAGCGCAGGCACGATACGCACGCCAGAGCCATGGATAGGAGTGTAGACAATCTTCAGGTCAGCATGTTTTGCGCGGGCCTCCGGAGACAGAGTCAGAGTCATCACGTCATTCATATATGCCTCATTCATCTCATTGCCCATCATCTCGATAGGGGCAGCGCCCTCACCCGGAACGAGTTTCACCATTGAAGGGTCAGTAATCTTGCTTACCTCGGCAACGATATCCTTGTCAACAGGAGATTTCACCTGGGCTCCGTCTGACCAGAACACCTTGTAGCCGTTATACTCCTTAGGGTTGTGGGAAGCTGTAATCATCACGCCTGCAGTGGCTTTCTTTGCACGTACAGCATAGCTGAGAAGCGGAATAGGACGAAGCTCATCATAAAGATAGACCTTGATACCGTTGGCAGAAAGCACGTCAGCAGTGATTTTCGCGAAATCGTGGCTGTTGTTGCGGCTGTCGAAGCTGATGCAGACGCTGAGTTCGCCCTCGACATTGGCCTTGATGTAATTTGCGAGTCCCTGAGTTGCCATTCCGACAGTGTATTTGTTCATACGGTTGGTACCTACGCCCATCACACCGCGGAGTCCGCCTGTACCGAATTCAAGATTACGGTAGAAAGCATCCTCAAGAGCAGCCTGGTCATTGGCCATCAGCTCCCTGATCTCGTTTTTGGTCTGCTCGTCAAAATTTCCGTCGAGCCAGCTCTGAGCAATAATCTGATAATTTTCCATAAAATATTAGTGTTTTTATTATGTTTATAATTAGATTCCATATTCAATCCTACAAATTTACTAAATAATTTGGATTAAAAGACTAAATTTGCAAAGAATTAGCGAGGCCCGGAGAAATATGGAGAATATTGACAAATTCATTGAAGAACACATCAATGACGATGTGACAAAGCTCATTTTGAACAGGGAAAAATGGGCGGGAATTGATATGGATTTGGCAGTCAACACCATAGAAAGCCGAAGGAAACTGCGCGGCAAAGTGCAGCTCTGGGCAGAAACTCCGGGGCTGAGATTTCCATTCAAACTGTCAGCCGAGCAATGCAGCAGCAGCTTTACAGCACAGTACAAGGCCGGTTTGGCGGCAAAAATAATAGCCTCATCCGGCAGTGCCTCCAACGGGACAGGCGGTCAGGGCAAGTGTGGTTCCGACAAAGAAGGGAGCCGCAAAAGCGGAAAGCCATGCGGAATTGCCGACCTTACCGGTGGCTTAGGAGTGGACAGCTGGTATTTCAGCAAAGTGGCTGACGTGCTTTACAACGAAATGAAGCCGCGTCTGGCAGAAGCATCGAAGCACAATTTCGCTGTCTTGGGCGCGGAGAATATCACAGTTACCAATCATAGAATCATCACCGGCTGTTCCGGGGCTGCGGCACAAAAGAATCCCCGACAAAGCGGAGCCGTCAGCACTGAGGACAGCGGCACAGACATCAGCATTGCCGGACTCCTGCAACACTTCCCGGCCGGACTGATTTTCCTTGATCCGGCACGTCGTGGAGAGGGCGGCCGCAAGGTTTTCATGCTCGAAGACTGTTCACCCGACGTGCTGAGTCTTCGCGAAGAACTTTTAAAGGCCGCCAGGCATATTCTGCTGAAACTCTCCCCTATGGCGGACATCAGCATGGTATGCGAAAAATTAGGCGGACACTGTCGTGAAGTGCACGTCGTGGCTACAGGAGGCGAATGCAAGGAACTGCTGATTTGGCTCGACAGGGAATGGTCCGGGGAATATTCAATCTGCGTATGCGAAGAAGGGGCATGTTTCCGCTTCGGACCTGCTGATGAAAAATCCGCCAAGGCCCGCTATGCCGCGGAATTGCCCTCAGCCGGGACATTTCTGTTCGAACCCGGGAAAGCTTTGATGAAAGCAGGAGCCTTCAATCTTCTTTCGGAAAAATTCGGTATTGCAAAAATCGGTAAATCAACACATTACTACTTCGTTGAGTCCGTGAGTACCGCTCATGAGCTGACTGCCTTCGGCAAAATGTATAAAATAATCAAAGCCGCCCCGCTGAACAATAAAAGCATCAGAGATTTCGCCGCACACTACCCTGCCGCCGACCTGACTGCACGCAATCTGCCTTTCGACACCGACACGCTCCGCGCCAAAATGTATGGCAAGAAAAAGAGTGCCGCCCCGCAGGACAGCACCCATATTTTCGCCCTCAAATCCGACTCTTCTGGCAACTTGCTGATAGCGTCCCTTCCACTCTGAAGTCCACACTTCTGCCACTGTCATCCTGAGCGACTGCAAGAAGCCGGATGTACAAGATTTCTCGACTGCGCTCGAAATGACAATTTGGAAACGGTCGTTCAGTTCGACATTTCTTTACTGCAGTCGTGAGGCTTCATCAAGGACACCCACATTGCGGCGCTGCTTGGCAGTGTTCTGGCCGAAACTCCAGCGGAATGAAAGTCTGAGCCCCGTACCGGAATATCTCTGGGAGAGTTTGTATGTGGTCACATCCCCGGCAGTGATGAAAATCGTATTGCTCAATGAATTGGTGAAATCCGTAACCGTCAGCGCGAGATTGGCCTTACCGTCAAGCAGAGCCTTCTGTACCGTAATGTTTCCTGACCCCATAGTGTTCAGACGGAACAGACCGACATCCTGAGGTGTGGCAAGCCAGCCGTCAACTGTGATTTTCCATTGTTTAGGAAGAAAGAACGTAGTCGCCGCATAGCCATAAAAAATGAAACTGTCCTTCTTTTTCTGCTCAGGAGTCAGATAAATCCCCTCCTCCTCCAGCTTATCATACGCCTTGAAACCATAATACATGAAATTTGTATTCAGAGTAATGTTCCACCATTTGAATATCGGCTGCTCAGAAAGACTGAGGCCAAGGCTCACACCGTTCTGACGTCCATAATTCTTGAATTTCAATGCCATTACTCCGTCCTGGCTCATAACAGGAAGCTGCATATCAGACACATCCTTGACATGGGAATATGACAGACTGGCAGTGAAACGGCTCCAGAACACTCCCGAAAAGCTCAGTCTGTGACTGTAATCCGGATTAAGGAACTGGTTGCCCTCCGTGTATGTCGTGGCATTCACATACGAGCGGAACGGATTGAGCTGCCAATAACCGGGACGGCCAAGCCTATAGCTGTAATTCAGGCTGAGTATTGCCTTCTGCGACGGCATATAATTAAGGAAGACATTAGGAAAGACATCGAAATATGTCCTGTGTGTCGAAGTTCCCTTCCAGTCGCCGTCGGTAACTGTCAATTCTCCGCGAAGTCCGAGCTGGGCATTCCATTTTTCATTGAATTGCTTTGCCACACTGACGTAGGCAGCATAAATCTGCTCCGTGTAGGTGAAATCATCATTCTCCTTAGGAGTCTCCGCGACCTCGCCGCTTGACGGGATATAATCATATTTATTGAAGATATTGTGAGTCACTGACACCGCAGCCTTCGCTCCGGCCTCGATTCGTCCTGTATTCTTCCAGAAAATCTGGGAATAATCCAACTTGGCGGAATACAGATCCAGAACCCTGCGGGCACGGTCGTTCCAGCCGTTGTCGGCATAATCTTCCGGCACACCGCCGTCAGCAATAATGTCCGAGTCTTCCGGCCTTGCCTTATATACATTCGTCAATATATCATTGGAATTGTTGTGACTTCTGCTATAGTCTAAGTTCGCCGTCAGTTCCTGAGCTTTGGCCTCATCGAAAGTATGGGTATAATTGAGGTTGGCGCTGTAGAACTGGCTTCCTCCCCTATCGTCCGTCAGACTTTCAATATCCGACCATAGCCTCGGCACCGGACTGTTATAGTCCCTCCATTCCCTCAAAGTGCCAGTTTCCGAAAAAGTATGGCTATTGTATATATTGGTATTGAAAATAACGCCCAAAACATCCTTATCGCTTATGTACCAATCATTTCCGAGACGCAGATTACCATACAGGGAATTTGCTTTCATCCCTATATCCGATTTGGAAAAGCGATCATAATCAGTACCGAAGCGTTTTTCCTCACCGGCACTCTGCTTCATACTGTTGTAGCTCGGAGTAATGCTGAAAAAAGTATTGGTTTTTCTGGTTTTGTACATCAGATTGGCACTGAACCTCGTGTCCCATCCGAAAGGAATGAATTTCACCCCTCCCTCGACGCTCAATGAACCGCTCAGCCCGTTCAGCGAGCCCTTCTTCATTTTGATATTGATGATACCTCCACTGCCGTCAGCGTCATATTTTGCTGAAGGAGAAGTGATTACCTCTATTTTCTCTATGGTATTGCCGGCACTTCCGTTGAGATAATTCTCCAAATCCTTGCCCGACATCTGCGAAGGACGTCCGTCTATCCACACAGCCACTGTCCTGCCGTTCAGCTTGACGTTGCCGTCCTTGTCGATGGTCACGCCGGGAGCCGTTCTGAGAACATCAGTTGCATTTCCCGTCTGGGCAATGGCCAGCTCACTTACGTTCATCACAATCTTGTCGAACTTATGCTCTAAAAGAGGCCTCTTGCCGGTCACCACAGCACTCTGCAGACGTTCGCTGTCAGCCTCCAAAGACACATCCTTCAGCACAAGTGCCGGACCGTCTTTCTTTTCGACAAGCTCTTGCAGATTCACAGTATAATCCTTATAGCCAAGCAGAGAATAGGTCAGACGCAGACCATGCTTTTCATCTTCAGCACCCGTCTGCCCGTCATCCTGTGACATATTCTGCAAAGCCGCAGCCCTGAATTCCACCCCCTCTATAATATATACGCCATCCTTGCCGGAAACAGCTCCGCCAAGTATTTTACCGTCCGCGTCATTCAATACCACAGTCACAAACTCCACCGCGCCATTGACATCAGTCACTCTGCCGTGTATTGTACCGAAACCATCGTCCGACTTTGTCTTAGCCTGCGCAGCAACAGCCGCGGCAAAGCCCAGACCGAATACCATCAAAATAATTTTCCTTACATTCATAGTGTCTTACAAATCTAATACACTGCAAATGTACATGAAAAAATTTAAAATACAAACTTTTTTTTAGTAATTTGAAAAAAGAGCCGGTTCACAAAACCGACTCTCAATATATCTTGCAAAAAACCTCTAATTCTGGTGTGCAGGACGGAGAAGGTCAAGCACAGTCTTCACCGGGTTGAAAGTCTCGAGCGGAACCTCAACGAAAACAGTGTTCCAGTTGCTCATGGCGCCGTTCCAGAGCCCCGGGAGCTCAAGAGCCTTCAACTCTCGGCCCTGATAGCTCTTAGAGCTGATAAAACCGGCATCAACATCCACATAATCAGTAAGATTGAACTTCTCGCCCTTGTAGTTCTTCAGGCAGCATACAAGGTCAACCGGATTAAAATGGGTTGCATCCTTAAGCGCAGAGGCGGCATGCTCGTCAGACATATTGATCTGCACACTCTCGAGAATCTGCAGAGAAGTCGCTCCGTCCTTGCCCTCGATAACGAAAGGACCTCCGCCCGGCTCACCCTGATTGCGCACCATACCGCAGACGCGGATAGGACGGTTGAGTTTTGCACGTATCATCTCCACTCTGTCCTTGCAATTGCCTGACTTAGGCAGACTTACACAGAGGGTATTCAGAAGGAATTCCTCGATTTCATCGCAGAGCAGCTGAACCTCATTGCTCATATAAGCCTCATCGTATGTAGGAGTATGGGCTGGAATATAGGCGGAATTAAGCAGTTCGATTGCTCCCAAACGCGCGTCAAGTTCGCTGAGATAACCGAAAATGATGTCGCGAAGCTCCAAAGCCTTGCCGAGAAGCACCTTCTTGTATTTTGCAGTGACAGGAAGGAAACGTTCATTTGCCACATTGTCAATATTCTTGATGGAAACAAGCTCAGCGTCAAGTTTGTTGAGATTGTGGATAAGCGCACCGTGGCCTGCCGGACGGAAAAGCAGCTCGTCAGTCTCCGTACGGAACGGACGGTTCTCCACATCCACCGCGATAGTGTCAGTTCCTTTGTCCTGATATGTGAAAGTGACATTGTATTTCACATTGTAACGCTCCTCGTATGCAGCCTTGACCTCAGCGAGAGCCTCCTCGAAGAGAACCTTATGCTCAGGAGAGATAGTCACCATAAGGTTGGCAGTACCGTCCTCATTTCTCATATAATTTGCAGCCTCGACAAGGTGCTCGGCAATTGCAGTACGGATTTCCCCGTCAGCATATTTATGGAATTTGAGCACGCCTTTAGGTTTCGCTCCGTAATTCAAACCGGCAGGAGTCAAAGTCTTTGCAAGTGTAGCTTTCTGATACTCAGCGCCTTCTGCAGGCTCGCCGAAAAGGGCCTTGTCATAGAACGGGAAATCACAGATTCTGGCGACGAATCTTGCAGCGGGGCTGTCAGCAGGAAGTTCCGCACCGTTCTCCAATTTGTCAAGTCCGCTGAACAGATCCTTGAACATACGTGAAGCCGCACCTGAAGCGGGGACAAATTTGCATTTGCCGTCAACGACAGCATTGTCATAATAAGCGATAGCCTCATTTTCCTCTTCCCCGTCAAGAACGAGAATACCCTTTTCCGGAGTTGCCGGAGCTACGATTTTCAGCCATGGAAATCCCTGTTTGAAACGCTCCACCTGAGCTTTGACCACGACTGCATCCGAGCCTCTTTTTTCAATTTGAGCAATGTCTTCTTTTGTAAACATAATTATAGTTTTTAGTGTATTTTATTCTACATAAATTTCACGGCGGTACTGATATTCCGATCTCATAGTCTCAAAACCGGCCGGATCCATACGGAATCTGAAATCGTCCGTAAAGATAGGATAATTATATTGAAAAACCGCGGTAATTTCACCCTGAGTTTTGCCTTTGAGGTCCAATTTCACCGGTTCGTGCAGTTCCTCATTGTCCACAGGATAGAAACTGTAGAGTTCCTGAATGCCGAAGCAGCGTGCTACAGCCTGCACCGCCGAAGCCGTACCGTTCTGCTTTCCCTGGTATGAATAGCCGGCAATATGAGGCGTTGCCACATCAACCAAATCCATAAGCCGCTGGTTTATATACGGTTCATGACGCCATGTATCGATAATCACACCTCCGAGTTTCGGAATGGCCTCAATCAGGGCTTCTTCGTCCACAACCTCCCCGCGGGAAGCATTGATAAACAGCGACCCCTGACGCATCTTGGTGAAAAATTCTTCGTCAGCCATATTTTTAGTTGTCTCATCCAAAGGCGTGTGCATGGTCACGATACGGCAGGACGTAAGCAGGGTGTCCAGATCGCAGAAGCCTTCGGGTCCCTCGGCAGCGGCACGCGGAGGATCGCAGAGCATAACATTAAAGCCGAGGTATCTTGCCATCTTCTCAACCAGCGACCCCACATGGCCCACACCGATAATGCCGAAATTGTCCCCTTCATTCAACTTGATGAATTTGCGCGAAGCCACGCCGTAGAGCGAAGAGAAAACATACTGCATGACTCCTCCTGCATTACAGCCTTCCGCATTGTGTACCAAGATGTTGCGCTCTTTGCAATAATCCAGGTCAATATGATCCGTACCTATCGTGGCCGTGGCGATGATTTTAACCTTCGTTCCGTCCAGCATTGCCGCACCGCACTTCGTCCTCGTGCGGATTATCAGCGCATCCGCATCAATCAGATCCTCGTGCGTAATCTCCTTGCCGTCAATATAGCGGATTTCCGCGTATGGCTCGAAAACTCCCGTCAAAAACGGAATGTTCCTGTCTGCTACTATTTTCATTCTATCAAGAATTTTTACATTTATAAAATTATTATGAGAACATGACAGCCATTCGCTATTGTTCACTCTCACGATGAAAATCATTTGATATCGCCCTTGGGCGAATATATATCAAAGATTTTCATATCCAGCTTCATATCTACCTCAATATCAACTTTTTAACCCTGACATCCTCGGGGCAGAGGCCGTCGGAGTCAAGGATGCGGTTCATTGCTTCTATCAGGGCATCGTGCTGAAACATCAGCCGGGTGCGGGCGACGGAGGACGTCATGGTGCAGAACAGGCTTCCGTCCCTGAAAAAGATATTCGAAGTGTAGGCCTCGGCGCCCGAAGCCCTGTACCATGCCTCGAAGACCCGCCTGTAGGCAAAGCCTGACGCGATTTTCAGAGAGCGTACATATTCGCGTATCACTTCATCCATACTCTGGGCCTGCTGGCGCGGCATTCTGATTTTTCCCTTGCTGTAAGCCATACTACAATCGTCTGTATTGTCCCTTTACCGTCTCAAAATATGCCCTGTCGGAAGTCAGTCCGTCCACAATTCCGGACATTCTCACCTTGTTGCTGTCAGTGATGAAAATCTGGCCGAAATCATTGCCCGACACCATTCCGAGCAGATTCGAAATACGGCCCATATCCAGCTTGTCGAACACATCATCAAGCAAAAGGATAGGTGCAAAACCGTAATTTTTCTTCATTATTTCATACTGAGCAAACTTCAAAGCCACCAAAAACGACTTCTGCTGCCCCTGCGACCCGCATTTCCTGATTGGCCAACCATTCATCGTAAAGATGAAATCATCCCTCTGAACGCCCGCCCCGGTGTATTTCAGCACGCTGTCCCGCTCGAAATTCGCCGCCAGAAGCTCTGCCAGTTCCCCTTTCGCCAGATCCGACACATATTCAATGCAGACCTCCTCCGCCCCTCCTGACAGCACGGCATAATAACGGGCCACAACCGGCAGCAGCTCGGCCACAAAGGCCTTTCGGGCTTCATATATCATATCAGCCAACAGAGACATCTTCAAATCAATGGCCTCAAAGAGTCCCCTTTCGGCATTCATCTCCTTCAGAAGTTTGTTGCGCATAGCAAGGAGACGGTGATACTGCTGCACATTGCTGAGATATTCCGCCGACATCTGCGACAACACCCCGTTCACGAACTTCCTGCGTTCCTCACCGGATTCACTCACCAGCGAAGTGTCCGACGGAGATACCAAAACCACAGGCAGCACGCCTATATGCCCGGAAATCCGCCCGTATGCCTTGTCGTCCCTGCGGATTTTCTTCTCGCCCTGCGCCTCCACGCGTATGCTGAAACGGGATTTGGTGCCGTTTTCCATGGAACACTGCTCTGAAATCGCAAAATCGCTGCAGCCGTGCCTGAAATTGAATTTGTCCGTCGACGAAAACGCACTTTTGGTCATTGACATATAATAAATTGCATCAAGAAGATTGGTTTTTCCCTCCCCGTTATTACCGCAGATGCAGTTCACATTGGGCGAAAAATCAAGTTCCTGAAGTTCAATATTTCTGAAATTCTGAATGACTATTTTATCTATTGTCGGCATTTTTTTGCTTTAAACTAACCTACAAATTTAATTCATAAAATCCACAAAGGCAAATTTGCTTCTCACTTCCGGGCCGGGTTTTGACACGAAAACCCAAGAGCTGAAAAAATACTTTGCAGTCTCTGTAAAATTTATTAAATTTGCAGGCTATTATGAATGCTTTTTCCATTATGACAAGTTGAAGGTAAGCCGAAAATAAATTACTTCAGTTTGGAAATGGGGATTTAATGGAAAGACTACATTATAAAGGAAATATAAAAAACAGATAGAATTATGGCAAAAGAAAACAAAAAAGAAGTGGCTGAAGTTAAAGAAGCTACACTTTCAAAGACCGAAATTTTCCTGAACAGGTACAAAAATGCGCTTCTGATCGCACTTTGCGTCATTCTCGTGGCAGGTGCTGCAAGTTTCTGCTGGTACAAATTCGCTTATCAGCCTAAAGTGGCTGAGGGCCAGGGCCAGATGGCTGCAGCAGAGCAGAATTTCCGCGCAGGTGACTGGGAGCTCGCTCTCAACGGCGACGGCAACGCACTCGGCTTCATCCAGATTATTGACGAGTACGGCTCAAAGGCAGGCAAATCAGTGTATTTCTATGCAGGCGTATGCGAACTCCAGCTCGGCCAGTACGCTGAAGCCGTAAAGCACCTCAATGCCTACAAAGGCTCTGACGAGATTCTTGCAGCAAGGGCAAAAGCCTGTCTCGGCGACGCTTACGTAGGTCTCGAGGATTATGCGAAGGCGCTCAAATGCTTCGAAGAGGCAGCAAATGTCGTTGACAACATGTATGCGGCAGGCTACCTTCTCAAAGCAGGTGCAGTGGCTGAGAAACTCGGCAAGAACGACAAGGCATTAGAGTGCTACAAGACCATCAAGGATCAGTACCCTACTTCAATGGAGGCTTACGAAATCGACAAATACATCGGCCGCCTCGAAGCGAAATAACAATTCAAGTAAAACCAAACAGAAAAAACATGGGAAGAGCATTTGAATTCAGAAAGGAAAGAAAATTCAAGAGATGGGGGCACATGGCCCGTACATTCACCAAAATCGGAAAAGAAATCACAATCGCCGTAAAGCAGGGAGGTCCTGATGTGACAGGTAACCCGAGATTGCGCGCATTGCTCCAGACTGCCCGCAGCGAGAATATGCCTAAAGACAATATCGAAAGGGCAATCAAACGTGCAAGCGAGAAGGATCAGGCTGATTACAAGGAGATCGTACTCGAGGGTTACGGTCCTCACGGCATCGCCGTCCTTGTGGAGGCCGCTACCGACAACAACAACCGTACTGTAGCGAATGTACGTTCATATTTCACCAAGCACGGCGGTTCGCTCGGTACATCAGGCAGCGTGGACTATATGTTCGACCGCAAATGCATGTTCCGCATCAAGACCGACAAACCATACGACTTGGAGGAGCTTGAACTTGAGATGATTGACTTCGGCCTGGAGGAAATTTTCGAGGAGGAGAATGAGGAGACCGAGACTAAGGAGATAGTTATCTACGGTGAGTTCACAGCTTACAACAGTCTTCAGAAATATATTGAAGACAACGGCTTCGAGATTATCTCAGCAGAGTTCACCAGACTTCCGAATGTAGAGTTGAAAGAGCTTGAGGGTGAAGCCCGCGAAAGCGTCGAAAAGCTTATCGAGAAAATCGAGGATGACGACGACGTACAGAATGTCTACTCTACCTTGAAGTAAAACACAGATGGCTGCTCTTTTTGCAGAATAGCCATCTGTATTAATAATGTACCACTCCACAATGAGACAAGAAAGGATATCATTCCGACTTGTCTCATTGTCATTATTAGGGTTATTTGTTATGAAACACATCTTTCTTATACTTATACAATCCCTTTTAGTAGTATTTCTACATAGTTGCAGTCAGGATATCATCATTAAAGATATTCACACAGCAGAAAAATATATTCAATGCGATCCAGAACAGGCACTGTCATTATTGGAAAGCATCGACAAGAATTCCCTTACTACACAAAAGTCCAAAGCCGAATACTCTCTTCTTTACTCAATCGCTCTAGATAAAAATTTCATAGACACTACAAATATCGAAATCGCAATGCCTGCTGTAAAATACTATGACAAACACGGGCCTAACGAAAAAGCCATGAAAGCTTGGTTCTACCTTGGACGTGAGCAGGAAAACAGTGGAGACTATAACAACGCTATTGTATCATACACTAAAGCAAAAGAATTTGCGGAAAAAACAGATGACACAAGATTTAAAGCGCTGCTAGCTTCCGGTATGTCCGATTTATATGCAAAAACATATAATGATGAAGAACATATTTTCTATGCTGAGGAGGCTTATAATTTTTACAAAGAATCATGCGATACACTTAACTGCTGGATTGCCATTGGCGTATTGGCTGAAGCATATACCAACACAAAGATGTGGGATAAAGCAGATTCTTTGTATAACGTATTTTTTTCATATGGGATAATCGATTCATATCAAACACCATATTACAAACTTTCATATGCGTCAAAATTAGTAAGACAGCCAGAGCCCGACCCGAAAAAGGCAATAGGATTAATAGAAGACGCGATTAACAACTTTGACGCGGAACTTTCCGTATATGATTTCGGAGTTTATGCATACGCCCATACTTTACTCAAAGACTATTCAGTAAATGACCAATATTTGACATATTGTGAAACAGAAGAAATTCCAGATAATGCATACACATGGAAATATGATATATTTAAGAAACTTGGAGAATATCAAAAAGCCTTAAATGAACTTGAAATGATATTTCACAATCAGGAAAATTTAATTAATAGTATTCTATCACAATCTATATCACGAACTCAACGAGACTATTTTCAAGCAAAAGCGCAACTTTTTGAGCAAGATAGAAATCACCAAAAAGCGGTAAAAACAATAGCTATTCTCGTATCACTACTCATTATTATAACATCTGTTCTCATTGTATTCACTATACGGAGAAACCTTCAGGCAGCAAAAGATAAAATCGCAACAATACAATCTGAATCAAGCATTTACAGTAAAGAACTAGAGAAACGGATAGAAGAAATGTCTAAAGAAAAGATTGAGCATAGAGAAAACGTAATAGCTAACTTAAATAAATCATATATTCAAAACTACAGGGCTCAATTCAAGCTAATAGACGAGCTATGTGCAGAATATTGGATGTCTGAACGAAATCGTGACAAAGATAGGATATATAATAAAGTGAAAAAAATAGTATCCGTAATATATGATGGTTCCGGAAAGGATTCCGAATTCGAAGCTAAAATTAATTTATGCCTTAACAATGTAATGCAAAAATTGAGAACAGACTTTCCAAAATACAAAGAAGAAGATTTTCGTCTTTTATCATATGTTATTGCAGGATTTGAGGCAAAAACTATTTCGATAATTATGGACCTTTCCACAAGTAACGTGTACTCTAAGAAATGCAGGATGAAAGAAAAAATATTGTCTGCAAATACAGAAAACGTCCAACTATATCGGATTTGTCTAAAATAAATTATTATAACTCAACGAGTTATCACAAATTCTATCACCTGAACTACAAACCCGTGAGTTTCAATCATTTAACGCGCTGCAAGATTTGCAAATCTTTCGGCGCGTTAAATGATTGATTTCCAGTCAATTGAAAAAGAAAACTGCAAGACTGTTTTTTATCAAAAATTTGTTTTGGACAATTCCTTATACCTAACTTTGCAAGCAAATAAAAATTATATCATATGAAGAAAAAGTATTTAATTATGATTGCAGCATTATTAGTATGCAATCTTGCAGTTTTTGCAAAACCTCTATCTGAAAACGAAAGAGAAAATGTACAAATCAACATTAAGTTGAAAGACAGAAAAACAAATCAGACGCACACACATCGAAGTCCGGCCAAAACTCCAATTGAAGTTTTTTATTCATCTGAAATTTCTAGTGTTGCAATTAATTTTATGGAAAACCTCCAAAACGTTGAAATCAACATTATGAATCACTCAACTGGTGAATACATAGAAGGTATGATAAATGCAACGATGGGAATGACCTTAATCCCAATATCAGGAACAGATGGATACTATACAGTTACATTCATTCTTTCTGACGGTAAAGAATATTTTGGAGAATTCGAGTTATAATTATTATGTCCATCTTTGAACTTACTCACAAAACAGCGTGGTATATAACGGCAACACTTATATTATGTAGTTGTGGCCCACTACCATCACAAAATGGCAATCACTTTATATGTGCAGAAGTAAACAGAATTTCAATACCAACGGAAGGCTCTAATGAAACCATAACAATCAACTCAAATTGCAGATGGAAATTAAATCCGGACATTCCATTATGGTGCAAAGCAAAAGTTGTATCACAAGACAAATTCCGACAGATAGCGATATCTGTAAATCCAAATGATGGCGAAGAAAGCAGAAGATGTATCCTGTCATTGGAATATGAAGACGTTATTGAAAACTTAGAAGTAATACAAGCTGGGAATCAGTTCTTTCAAGTATTGCCAATGAACACCTATAAAAACCTGATTATCAACGATTCCAAAGCGGAAATCTGCGCAGAAAAAATGTTCATTAGCCCTATAAATGCTTCTAAAGTATATATAGGTAACATTCTTGAGAACAAGGCGGATGACTTTAATTCGCTTAAATCGTTCCGTCAGTTCACATTCTTGCCAATAAATATGTCAGCTTTTATAGGTGGAAAGTACTACTTTTCAGAAAGTCTTCCGAATCAGGAATCCACAAACAAAATGGCAAATGAAATTATCGGTTCACTTTCAGAAGACACGCAAAACCAGAACCTATCTCTCGGAAGTCCACTCCAATATACTTCCCTGAGACAGCTTAAGGCAATAGGATATGGAAATCTTGGCATTCCACTAGACGAAGCAACCGGAAGGACAGCAGAAAAAGATCAGATGAAAAACCGGACCGGACTAATTTACGCATATTGCAACGAACTTTTCTCAATTGTTATGGATTATCAAGAAAAGCAGGTTGAAGAAGACATCAGCGCTAAAAATGGAGAAGGGATGGTTTATATCAACAGTATATCTTATGGGCGTTCAGCACTTCTAATTATTGAATCGAACTATAATCGCATTGAAGTCGAATCCTCCATAAGAAGATACTTAAAAAAAGAAAAGCAAACCTCTAAAGATATGGATATCCTTTCTTCCATCCACGTCTGGTATTTATATTTTGGACCGAACGGCGCACTACATTCTACGAAGGGTTCTTCACAATTGATTGAATCATATCGTGCAAGCGTCTCCAGCTCGCCTATCATTCCTTTAAATTTTACTACAAACAAATTTAATGACAAATCTACTGGAAATATATCATTCAAATTTAAAATCTAAAAAATGAAAAAGTTTATTATCATTCTGAAAATCAATTTATTACTATTTGTGATTACTACATGTATTCAATCTTGTACCAAGGACAACGTAGAATCCGGATTCAATGAAGAAAAAACTACTAGTAGCGAAGTATTAGAATGGGATGAATCATTCCACCCATATGATACCGAAACAAAAACAACGGCTACAAACCAAAGTGACCAAATGGCAGTTACCAGCAGCAACATCTACATCGGAGCTGTCTATGCCAAAGAATCTGTTAATGATTTGACATTTGACTGGATATCAAAACCAGTTGAACCGATATATGTATCTTATACTTTTCCAAGGTACTATTTTGACGAGATTCAAAGGCCTTCTGTTTCATCAATGTATAGGTCATTGAACAAAGCAATAAGTTCACCTCAGTTTTCAGGAAAACAGTCTTTGTCATTTGAATATGATATGAGACAATTTATGAAATATAGTGAACTAAAACTCGCCTTTGGTGCAAAAGTTAATGTAGCGAGCATTTTTAAACTCGAGGCATCATTTAATGACACAAACATCAAGAGTAAATCAGGCCTCTTTGCGCGCGTTGTACAAAAAAACTTCTCATTAATAATGGATTATCCATACGACGGGAACATATTTTTGAACAATGATGACCTTAATGATGTCCAAGAGGAAGAACCTCTTTACATTAATTCAATAATTTTTGGACGTATGGCCATACTTGCAATTGAAAGCGACTATAGTTATGATGAATTGAAAGCAGCTGTTAAGGCTTCTTTCACAGCCAAAATCGTAAATGGTGAGTTAGGACTTTCAGCTGAACATAAAAAGATTTTACAGGAATCTACGATGAGAATATTTGTATCAGGAGGAGCTGGACAAGATGTCGCAAAAATTGTTGAAGGATATAACGAATTCACTAATTTTATAATTAACGGTGGTGAATTCACGGAGGATGTACCAGGCGTACCTATTTTCTTTACAGCCAACTATGTAAAAGATAATTCGGTTTTTAGCTCTACTTTTTAAAAAAATATATAATGAGATTTTCAATTATTGTCGCAACAATTATTTTGATGACAGCTTGCACAAAAGAATTCAACAACACAGTTGTGAACCTCAATGAAGATGGTCCTATATTGATAGAGACCTATAGAAGTGCAGGCAATTCATCCGAATTTCCCTGTTGGGAAGCAGAAACCAAGAGTGCATCCGACAACGACCCTGTTACCATAACCAGACAAGTGTCGTGTTTTGAATCAGTTGTTTTACCAGAATTGCAACCCCACATTTGGCTCGGAAATGTACTGATGAAGAAATCAATAATCAACTGCATTTATAGACCCATTTTATATAGCCGAAATCCAATTACAGCTTCAACAACAATTATTGGAGCTGAACCTTTCGACCTCTCATCCCCGTCTCAAAGCAGATATATGATGTTTATACAGGATCAAGTTGCAAATGGAAAAATCGCACAAAATGGTGAATTTAATTATACAGTAGAACAATTTACCTCATACAAAGAGTTGAAATACGCTTTTGGAAGCAATGTCAACACAGAATCACTATTTTGGAGTTCGGAAAATTCTGAACAATCCAACAACACCAACATAAGTAAAGCAACAGGTCTTTATGTAAAATTTTATCAAAGCAGCTTCAAAGCAATAATCGACTATCCAATTGATATTGAAGAAAATTTACCAGAAAATTTATTAGATTCTGCCGTATATGTAAACTCAATAACTTATGGACGTCTGGGGATAATGACATTGGAGACGAACGAGTCATTCGAATCCGCACAACGATATATCAACAAGATATATAAAGGAATTTTTACAAGTTCCTCATACACAATGTCTACCGAAGAAAAAAAATTTCTGGAGAGTTGCAGTTTTAAAGTATATCTGATAGGAGGGAATGGTTCTACTTCTGTTGAAACATTTAGTGGGCTGGAGGCTTTTCTGCAGCATATAAAAAAAGGATCATTTAGTATCGATGAACCCGGTGCACCAATATTCTGTACATTCAATCACGTAAAAGACCATTCCCCTGTTAGTGTTGATTTTGTATTTTCAATCAAAAAAGACCCACTATTTGTTGAAATATGCTATGAGAATGAAAGTACAGAGCAACATGGTTTTAATATCGACAAATATGCAAATGTTGTAATTAAATTTTATAAAAATCGGAGTAAAATACCTGTAATTGCTCCCCTACCCACAGAACTCAAAGTGATTGAAAAGAAAATAAGTGTAAATAATGCACCAATTCGACGTGACACTACCTATCAGTATCATTCATTTTATAACACCCAAAAGGGAACATCAATAAATATGGGTAAAAAAAATATTTACTCAGAAACCAGACCACATCGAGAAGGAGTTGCAAGAGATCCAGGATTTGACTACGGAGGCCACACAAACATAGATTACATACTTGAAAAAGATGCCAAATATGAGATAATAGAATAAAAATTATCACAAGCTCAAAGCTATCCTATACAGTAATAATTTGATAAGGGCTGCCCTATGAGGACAGCCCTTATCAAACTATATTCTTTACGGATATATTACGATTTGCACAAGATTTAACAACCCCTGCTCTCTGCTTATACTCGGTGCTACAGCGAGCGGATGAGCTCCGTGAAGAGTGTGGTCATCCGGGTGGCGGCGGCATCGGCGGCTACGACGACATCGTCACCGTCGTTGACGTAATCATCGGCGTAGTCGTCATGAGCCTCGTTAGTAATCACGGACATACCGAATACAGGGATTGATGAATGACGGGCTACAATAACCTCAGGAATTGTCGACATACCGACGGCGTCCGCTCCGATAAGCCTGAAATACTTGTATTCGGCAGGAGTCTCGTACGAAGGGCCGGTGCCTGCGAAATAAACGCCCTCACGCAACTCGATATCCAGTCCGGCAGCTATTTCCTTTGCCTTGGCTATCAACCCCTTGTCGTATGGACGTGTCATATCGGGAAAACGCGGACCGAAGTCTTCCATATTTGGACCGACAAGCGGATTCGGAAGATGGTTGATATGGTCCTTGATTATCATCAGGTCGCCCACCTTGAAGTCGAAGTTGACTCCCCCGGCAGCATTCGACACAAACAGATACTTGATACCCAATACTTTCATCACTCTGATAGGCAGAGTCACAAGTTCCATAGGGTAGCCTTCATAATAGTGGAAACGTCCCTGCATTGCGACAACGAATTTGCCGCCGAGTTCTCCGGCGATGAAATTGCCTTTGTGGCCCACGGCTGTAGACACAGGGAAGCCGGGTATTTCTTTATAAGGAATGACTATAGGATTTTCTATTTTCTCTGCAAGCTTTCCCAAACCGCTTCCGAGCACAATGCCCACGACAGGCTCTCTGCCATTGATTTCCTCCGCAATATATGTAGCGGCAATGTTGATTCTTTCTACTCTTTCATCCATATTTCTTCAGTTTTTTGTGTTATTACCTGTTTTTCAAAGCCTTTCGCAGACAGACCCTCGCCTCCTCCTCGATATGCGGCTGGTTTCTCACCCTACGGTCCTTCATAACGAACTCACCGTTGCAGATCGAATGCTTTATGGTGTTGCTGTGTGCCGAATATATGTAGTTGGAAAGGAAGCTGCCGGGAGACAGGAAGGCGTAGTTGTTGGTCTGCACCACATTGATGTCGGCAAGCGCACCTTCACGAAGGACTCCGGAATCAATCCCTAAGGCGCGTGCCCCGTTAATGGTAGCGGCATTGAAGAGCTCCTCGAGAGGCATAGCGGTAGGGTCATGTCTCCAGGCCTTCTGCAGCATGGCTGAAGTCTTCATCGTCTCAAGCATATCCATATTGTTTGACGAACCGCAGCCGTCAGTACCGAGACAGATGTTCGCCCCGGCGTCCCTCAGCTCATTATAGAGGAATTTGTAGCCGGAAGCCAATTTGAGATTTGAATTGATGTTGTGGACACAATTCACATGATTAGCGCCCAAAAGCTCGATATCATGTTCGCCGAGCCAGAGCGTGTGGGCACAGATAAGGTCCGGACCGAGCATTCCGAGTTCGTTGAGGTATTCCACAGGCGTGAGTCCGCCATGCGCAGCTTTGCAGTCACGCACCTCCTTCTCCGTCTCGCACAGATGGATATGGATTTTCAGACCATGCCTGCGTGCGAATTCTGTTCCCCAGACAAGGTTCTTTTCCATCACTGAATAGACCGAATGTAATCCTACTGCAAATTTCACCCTGTCGCACCAAGACAGTGACTGATTGTAGACATCCTCCACTTCTTCACGTTGCATACTGCTTTTTTCCTCGTTGAAATTGTCGCAGATGACAACAGACAGAGTGACTCTCATGCCCATCTCATTGGCAGCCTGATATGCCATAGGAGTCCTCCAATAATGGTCATTGAATGTGGTGGTACCCGATTTAATCATCTCCACGCCAGACAATTTCGTAGCCACATAGACATATTCGTCATCGATATTTTTCTCGATTCTCCAGATTCTGTCGAGCCACTCGTGGAAGGCCCTGTCCTCGCCCACACCTTTGAACATAGCCATTCCGGCGTGCACGTGCATATTCACAAAAGACGGAACAGCAGTCATTCCATAACAGTTCAGACTCTCCGTTTCGTCTCCCGGTTCGATGTGTTCAGCGATTTTCGCAATGCGTTCTCCCTGAATCAAAAGGTCAACTTCCTTGCCGTCGACCACTATATTCCTTAGTAAAATCTCACTCATATCGCAAAGATTAAATTTCTCAAAGTTAAGATTTATTTTTAATTTTCTTTGCGGTTTCAGCAATATTTTTTAAATTTGCAAAAGATAGAATGTGAATTATGCTCGAAAATGTAAAGACACAGTTAAAGCGGCTGATTGCGGCTTATGAGTCGGAGAAGCAACGCAGAATGCAACTCGAGGCAGAGTTGGGCGTCGCGAAAGAGCAGAATGACGCATTCGGGAAACGGATTGTGGAATTGGAAAGAGAATTGGATAATCTCAAACTGAAAGGGGCTTTTACAGCCAGTGGAGACAATGCCGGCGCGAAGAGGAAGATTGACGGTTTGATTAAAGAGATAGACAAGTGTATCTCATTGATGGAGGGATGATGATTATGGACCAGAACATTACGCTGAAAATTGTCGACAGATCTTTCAAACTGAAGGTTTCATCGCCGGAGAATGAGGAGCTGATGAGAAAGGCTGCTGGCGAGATTAACGAGAAGTTCAGGAAGTTTCAGGAGAAAAACCCGTCGCAGCCTGCTTCGGACATAATGTGCTTAGTGACACTAAGGGCGTTTATGCAGAATATCGGACTGGCCGGGCAGTTGAAGACGATGGAGACGGAGGCAGACGGACTCGCGTATGAAATTGAGAATTATCTGAATGAAAACGAATAAATTTAGCCGTTAGTTACTTTATTTTTGCTGAAAAGAACATCAATCAAGTAACCGGGACTACTCGAGAAGGGATGACAGGCCTATGTGACCGCAAGGGATTCCATTATGGGACGGAGGAAGTCTGAACTGTTTCGGAGCTCAAATCTTATTTTTTAAGATTTTCAAGTCAAACAACTAACGGCTTTTTTATACTCTTGACGCCGATCGGTTTCCGTGCCGACCGGCTTTTTTTATGCAGGACTTGAAAGTTGAACACTTAAACAATATATATACTATGGAACTTTTAATTTACGCTTTACTTGTAATCGTTGGAGCCGCAATCGCGCTCACAATTTACATACTTGTCCACAGAGCAATGCTCAAGGGGCAGAAAGAGAAAATCCTTCAGGAGGCTGAAGTTGAGGCCGAAAACATCAAGAAGGAGAAGATTTTCCAGGCCAAGGAGAAATTCCTCCAGCTCAAGAGCGAGCATGAGCAGTTCATCAATGAACGCAGCCAGATGCTGCACGAGGCAGAGAACAAGCTCCAGCAGAGGGAGAATCAGATCAATCAGCAGAGTTCGGAACTTGGCAGGAAACTGAAGGAGAATGACGCCATCAGGGAGAACCTCAAGGCTCAGGTGGATTTTGCCACGAGAAAGGCCGAGGAATATGAAAAGCTTAGTCACGAGGCCAACAAGCAGATTGAAAACATCGCAGGAATGTCCGCCCAGGAGGCCAAGAACCAGTTGATGGAGAATATGAAGGCGGAGGCACGCACTCAGGCCCAGTCATATATCAATGATGTAATGGACGAGGCGAGACTTACCGCAAGCAAGGAAGCCAAGCGCATCATCATCAATACTATACAGCGCACAGCCTCTGAGACTACCATCGAGAATGCAGTGACTGTCTTCAATATTGAGAGTAATGAGATCAAAGGCCGTATCATCGGTCGTGAAGGTCGTAACATTCGCGCTTTGGAAGCTGCCACAGGCGTTGAAATCGTGGTTGACGACACTCCGGATGCAATCCTGCTTTCTGCTTTCGATCCAGTCCGCAGGGAGGTTGCAAGGCTTGCGCTCCACCAGCTTGTAATTGACGGCCGCATCCACCCGGCACGTATCGAGGAAGTGGTTGCCAAGGTACAGAAGCAGCTTGATGACGAGATTATGGAGACAGGTAAGAGGACTTGTATCGACCTCGGCATTCACGGCATGCACATCGAGCTTGTGAAGCTGATCGGTCGTATGAAGTACCGTTCTTCTTACGGCCAGAACCTGTTGCAGCACGCACGTGAAGTTGCAAATATCTGTGCTACAATGGCTTCCGAGCTTGGACTCAATCCGGTTATGGCAAAACGAGCCGGTCTGCTCCATGACATAGGTAAGGTTTCTGATGAGGATCCTGAGCTTCCACACGCAATTCTCGGTATGAAGCTTGCCGAGAAGTACAAAGAGAAACCGGAGATCTGCAATGCCATCGGTGCCCACCACGAGGAGGTTGAGATGACTTCGATTATTTCACCGCTTGTAATGGTCGGAGATGCCATTTCAGGTGCACGTCCCGGTGCACGTCGCGAAGTTATCGAGTCTTATATCAAGAGGCTCAAGGACATGGAGGACATCGCCAAGTCATACAACGGTGTTACGAAGACCTACGCCATACAGGCCGGCCGTGAGCTTCGCGTGATTGTCGGAGCCGACCAGGTCAGCGATCAGGATGCAGAGAAGCTCTCAGCAGAGATCGCCAAAAAGATTCAGGACGAAATGGTCTACCCGGGTCAGGTCAAAGTCACTGTCATCCGCGAAACCCGCTCTGTCGCCTACGCGAAGTAATCTGCACTACATACATCATTTTGGAACCGGCTTTTCAGTCGGTTCTTTTTCTTCTCCTCCATTTCGACTAAGTAATCTTCAATAAAAAGTTTTGTGCAATATTGCCAGCTCTATTTGTCTAACATCTGCACTTTACCCAAAAGAAAAAGCGCAGACATTTTGCCTACGCCTCTTGGCTCACCTCAAGCCATAATGCGAGTTGAATAAAGCTACAAATTTTGGTGATTTACAAGGCGATGTTGTGGAAAATCTATATATTTACAAGAAATTTGAATATGATGTACATTAAAGATTTCAACAATAATTATCTTGAGGCGGTTGAAGTTATCAAGACGGCCATTTTACAAAGTCAGTATCATGCTTCAAAAAAGGTTAATGCAGAGCAGCTATCGCTTTATTTTGGCATTGGTCAGTATATTTCAGTAAATTCGAGGGACGGATTTTGGGGTAGCGGGGCGCTGGCTGTTATCAGTGAAAGGCTGCAAAAATCTTTACCTGGCCTCAGAGGTTTTTCAGAAGGACATATGAAGAAAATGAGAATCTTCTATGAAAAGTGGGCTAAACTCATTGACAAAACGTGCATTGCGATGCACGATTTAGCATTACCACCTGATAATCAACATCTTAATTTAGCTACTTCAGGAATTCAAGTAATTCGTGCATTGCAACGAACGAATTTGTCAGGGCTATCTTTCGATGATTTTCTGAATGTCCCATTTACACATCATTACTATATATTATCTAAAGCAAAGGACAGAGACGAATTGTTTTTCTATATCAGACTTTGCTCACAGATGCACTTTTCTTTTGAGAGTCTGAAGAAAAGTATTGCGGATGATGACTACAATCATCAATCGCAGATGCCGAATAATTTCTTGCAGAAGCTGTCTTCTTCTGAATTGGCCAAGCGCACGGTTATGGCCTTCAAGGATGAATATTTCCTGGATTTCATCAACACCGAGGAACTTGGCGCAAGAGATATTGCTGACATTGACGAGAAAATTGTCGAACAAGAGATTGTGCAGAATATCAAGCAGTTCATTATGACTTTCGGAAAGGATTTCGCCTTTATCGGAAATCAGTATCATCTGGAAGCTTTCGGTGTCGATCATTTTCCGGACTTGGTGTTCTTCAATAGAGAGCTCAATGCTTTAGTTATCATTGAATTGAAGAAAGGTCCGTTTAAATCGATATATCTTGGTCAGCTGTGTACCTACCTGAGAATAGCGGATGACCAGATGAAGAAGCCACACGAGAATCCTTCTATCGGCATTGTGCTTTGCTCGAGCGCAAACAAGAAGTATGTGGAATACGTAATTCAGGATTATGACAAGCCCATGGGAGTGGCGACATACAGCACATCAAACGAAATGCCGGAACGGCTAAAAAAGGCGTTGCCCGACATTGACGAACTGAAGGAACTTCTGTAAAAAAGAAAAAATCCGCCCCGGGAAGCCGTGTGCAATTCTTCCTCTATGGGGCGGACCGACCGTTCACACGGTCTGAAATAATTTCGGTTTAGGCGGCTTTACCACTGTGTTGAGCCGTAGTCTGTGCTACCGGTCGCCTGCCGGTGAAATCGTCCATTGTATGGTATATCCCCATCACTTCCCCGAAGAACCAGTCAAAAATCTTTGTCGGCAGAAGGAACTGCCAGAAACGGATGAAATGCCAGCCGAACGGTATACCGCTGAAGCGGGTGTTTTTCTCGATAGCCCTGATGACTTTCTTTGCCACGTATTCCGGCTTCAGAATAGGGAAAAACCTTGATTTTACCCCCTCAAACATACCTGTACTGATATAGAACGGAGCCACGGTGGTGACATGAACCTTGCTTTTCCGACTTTCAAGCTCGATACGGACTGAATCGCTCCAGCCGAGAGCGCCCCATTTGCTGCCTCCGTACACACTCATACGAGGATTGCCAAGCATACCGGCAGCTGAAGCGATGTTGCAGACGTGTCCCTTGTCTCTGCCTATCATATCTGCAAGCATTGCGCGTGTCACAAGCATAGGAGCAATGGCATTGATATTCATAGTACGTGTAATCTCATCCGGAGTCATCTTATCGAAAGTCTTGTTGCTTGTGATGATTCCAGCACAGTTTATAAGAATATCAACGCCTGAACACCGGGCGACCACCTGCTTATAGGCAGATTCAATTTCCTCATTCTTTGATACGTCCACTCTGAATCCGTAGGCTTTGCCGATTTTGTTGAATTCCTCAAGAGTGATATCAATGTTAGTCTGGTTGATATCCCAGATGATGACACATCTCGCACCTTTTTCAAGGGCTATCCGGCCCATGATTTTTCCGATTCCGGAACCGCCTCCGGTAATCAGTACACTGCTGTTTTTGATTTCCATAATCATTTGTTTCTAACGCTGCAAAGATATTACATCCGGCAAAAATAAGGCGAAACAAATGTTGAAATGTGGCAGAAATCAGCCTTCTGTGCGTCTAATTTCAATATATAGGGGTGAAAACACATGGGTATTCACTACAATTTTGTGCCAATCGTAGGTAGAGTGGGTTACAGAGAGGTTCCGTATGAACTGCGTTCATACTTCATCCCTCCCAAAGCAGAGCTTTGGGCCCCTCCCTCTAACGAGCCGAGGGTGGCTGGCCTCTCCGAACCCACTCTACCTACAATTATGTAAAAATCAGAAACAATAGCGGACACCGATGGTAGGGATGAAGCCGAAGAGACCGGATTCATAGAAGCCTGCTTTGACGTCATCATGGCGTTTCAGGGACTCACCGCCAGGCTCAAGGAAGTCACGTGACGGAACATGGAAGCCGAAAAGAGGTCTGATGTCAATGGAAAGCTGCAAAGGAAAATCGAAACAATACGACAAACCTACCTGAGCGACGAGAGAAAGCATAAAACCGTTGTTGTAGAAGCGCAGCATGTCCTCGCCTATCTTGTAGCCGAACATATCCTCGACATATCCCATGGCCAGGCCGGGACCGGCATATAAGGCCCAGGTACCCTTGCGTGTCCATGCAGGCGTAGCCCAGACAAAATTGTAGGTCGCAGCCACTTTGAAACCCGGAGACGGCTTATGATACTGTCTGTCGGAAATAAAGCCATAATCCACACCAAGATTCGCTTCTATGAACTGATGGTATTTGATGTTCTGCTCATAACTTACATCAGTACCGAAGGCTCCGATTCTCACTCCCACTGCCCTCTCCTGAGCCACAACTGCAGCAGAAAGCCCAAAAACAAAGATCAAGACAAATAATATACGTTTCATTCCTTTTCCGTTTAATTCATTCAAAGATACAATATTTATTCCATAAAATTACAATAATACGACTTAGATACACTTTATTCAGTGATATTAAACACTTCTGTAATATGTACAAGACCCGTTCGACTCCGGCACTACGTGCCTACTCTCAGGGTGACAAAATGGAAGACTACGCCTGGTCGGGATGACAGAGAATGGCACTGTCAGGTAGGGCGGGTTTGGAGAGGCCAGCCACCCTCGGCTCGTTAGAGGGAGGGGCCCGCCACAAAGTGGTGGGAGGGATTCCGTATGAACGCAGTTCATACGGAATCCCTCCAAACCCGCCCTACCTGTCAGTAAAAAAGGTGGTCCGAATCAACTCGGGCCACCTTTCAATTATAATGTAAGGGTCATTTAAAACATTTCGTTTTCAGGAGTATTGTCTGCCTCAGGGGCATTGTCCCTGTTGTCACGACGTGGAGCACGTCCTCTGCGGTCATCACGACGTGGGCGATCATCCCTGCGCGGACCGCGCTCTCCGCCATTGCCTCCTCGACGGTCATCGCTGCGCGGAGCACGAGGTTTGCGCTCAGGCTCTACATAGCCCTCAGGTTTTTCGAGCAAAGCCCTGCGTGAAAGTCTCATCTTGCCAGTCTTGGCGTCGATTTCGAGGAGTTTCACATCCACCTCGTCACCGATATTGAGCACATCCTCAACCTTCTCGGTCTTGTTCCAGTCAATCTCAGAGATGTGGAGCAAGCCCTCCTTGCCAGGAAGAATCTCGACAAAAGCACCGAACTCGAGGATAGAAACCACTTTACCATGGTAAACCTCACCTGCCTCAGGCACTGCGCAGATGCTCTTGATCCAGTTGAGAGCCTTGTCCATAGAATCCTTGTCCTGACCGAAGATATCAACTACGCCCTCAGCAACGCCGTTGGCATTCTCCTCAGTGATAGTGATGACTGTGCCTGTCTCCTTCTGGATTTTCTGGATTGTCTCTCCGCCTTTTCCGATGATGGCACCGATAAACTCGCCTGGAACACGGATCTGGACGATACGCGGAACAAACGGCTTGTAGTCCTCACGAGGCTCGCTGATAGTCTTCATCATCTCGCCCATGATATGCATCCTGCCCTGACGCGCCTGCTCAAGAGCCTTCTCGAGAACCTCGTATGAAAGGCCGTCAACCTTGATATCCATCTGGGTTGCAGTGATACCGTCCTTTGTGCCTGTCACCTTGAAGTCCATATCTCCGAGATGGTCCTCGTCACCGAGAATATCGGTAAGGATGGCATATCTCTCGTTAGGTCTGTCCTTGTCTGTGATAAGTCCCATCGCAACACCAGCGACAGGTTTTTTGATCTTCACACCTGCGTCCATAAGAGCAAGGCAGCCTGCACATACAGTAGCCATTGATGACGAGCCGTTTGACTCAAGAATGTCTGAGACCACGCGGACTGCATAAGGGTTTTCCGGAGCCATAGGAACCATCGGCTTCAAGGCTCTCCATGCGAGGTTGCCATGGCCGATTTCACGACGGCCTACACCGCGCTGTGCTTTTGCCTCACCTGTCGAGAACGGCGGGAAGTTATAGTGAAGGACAAACTGCTGAGTCTCCTGCACGAGCACTTCGTCCATTTCTTTCATATCGAGTTTGGTACCGAGAGTAACGGTAGAAAGTGACTGGGTCTCACCACGGGTGAAGATTGCAGAACCGTGTGCGCAAGGAAGATATCCCACCTCGCACCATATAGGGCGCACCTCAGTAGTGTGGCGGCCGTCAAGACGCTGGCCTTCGTCAAGAATCATATTACGCATTGCGGCTTTCTCGACAGCGTGGTAATATCTCTCGACCATCATGGTCTTTGCCTCCCTTTCCTCCTCAGGAATAGTCTCATAGAATGATTCCTTCAAGGCATCGAAAGCGTCTGATCTCTCGTGTTTGCCCTGACCTGATTTTGCTATAGCATAGCATTTGTCGTAGCAGAACTCCTCAACTGCCTTGCGGAGTTCCTCATCGTTCTCCTCGTGGCAATAAGTCCTCTTGACAGTCTTGCCGACAGCCTCTGTAAGTTCCATCTGGACCTTGCAATGTTTCTTGATCTCTTCATGGGCGAATTTGATGGCCTCAAGCATATCGTGCTCACTGACCTCCTTCATTTCACCCTCAACCATCATGATATTGTCGTAAGTTGCAGCCACCATGATGTCAATGTCAGCATCAGCCATTTCACTGAAATTAGGGTTGATTCTGAATTCACCGTTGATGCGTGCAACCCTTACTTCAGAGATAGGCCCCTCGAAAGGAATGTCACTCACAGCGAGAGCTGCAGATGCTGCAAGACCGGCGAGAGCATCCGGCTGAATGTCCTTTTCTGCTGAAATAAGATTTACATTTACATAAACTTCCGCATGGAAATCCTCAGGGAAAAGCGGTCTGAGTGCCCTGTCGACAAGACGGGCAATAAGAATTTCATAATCCGAAGCCTTGCCTTCACGTTTCATGAAACCGCCCGGGAACCTGCCTGCAGAAGCGAATTTCTCTTTGTAATCCACCTGCAGAGGCATGAAATCCACATCCTCTTTGGCATCTTTTGCACAGGTTACAGTGGCGAGAAGCATTGTGCCACCCATTTTGACAACGACCGCACCGTCAGCCTGTTTGGCGAGTTTGCCGGTCTCAATCTCGATTGTCCTTCCGTCGGACAATTCAATTTTTCTGTTAATTATATTCATTGCGTACTATTCAACCTGCCTTCCCCATTGGAAGTCGATTATTAATTCATTTTCCATCCATACGGAACTCACCGGTCCCTACATATAGATACGTCTATATATTTTTCTCCTTCCGTGCCGCAGGTTGATGTTTGAAGACACGTCCGGATTTTCTGCGAAACAAAAAAGGGGGGCCCAATGCGGATTCCCCCTTTAAGTTTTCCTATATGAAAACTATCGACGGAGACCAAGCTCCTTGACAATAGCCCTGTATCTCTCGATGTCAATCTCCTTGAGGTAATCAAGGACACGACGTCTCTTACCTACGAGCATCAACAAGGCACGACGAGTCGAGTGGTCTTTCTTGTTGGTTTTGAGGTGCTCGGTAAGGTGAGCGATACGGTAGGAAAATAGAGCAACTTGACTCTCAGGAGAGCCGGTGTCAGTATTAGACTTTCCGTACTTCGCGAAAATCTCTTGCTTTTTCTCTGCTGCCAAATATTCAGCCATAGTGCAAAAAGATTAAATTGTTAATAATAAGGGCCGTCTTCCGACCCGAAACCATGCTTTTCCCAAAGCGGGCACAAAGATAGTGATAAAATCTGATAAAACAACTGATTTTGCAGAAATTAATCGCAAATATTTTAATGAAAATAAAACACTTTTCCTATCTTTGTAAAAGATAACACCAAAATACGGAATCCACAATGGCAGACAGCACGATTTCCACTTTCAATGACCCGCAGATCGGGCAGGTTACAATCAGATTGAGCGGCAGGGCAAAACGTCTCAGCATCAAGGTGAGCAGTGAGGGTGAAGTGTGCATAGTCAGACCACGCAACGTAAGTGCCAAAAGGGCTCTCAGTTTCTTTGAAAGCAAAAGGGAATGGGTGCTCAGCCATGTGGAGACAGCCCGCAAAAGACAGGACGCAGTGCCGTCACACAGCTACAGCCGGAAGGAAATCGAAGAAATCATCAGGCTTGCAAGTTCGTATCTGCCGAACAGGGTCAGACATTTGGCCCAGCGCTACGGTTTCGAATACAATGCAGTACATCTGAAAAACAACAAAAGCAACTGGGGCAGCTGTTCTTCGAAGAAAAACATCAACCTCAACATCGCACTCATGACTCTGCCGCGCGCCCTTAGCGACTACATCATCATCCACGAACTCTGCCACCTAAGACACATGAACCACGGCAGACATTTCCACGACATACTCGAGCGCTACACCGAGGACAATCTGCAGAGACTCGCCGCCGACAAGGAAGCCGACCTCTTCTCCGGAGGCGAAGCCATCGAAGGCGACCTTTTTGCACGCGAACTCTTAGAACGGATTTCACACTCCGCCGCACGATATCCCGTGTTCAGCGAAATCAAGACCGAAATGAAAAAATATCCTTCAGCTTGTCTTTATATAGAATAAAAAAATACATCATGAACTTAAACACAACTATCAAAAGCCTCGTATCCATCGGAACGGCCCTGAGCATTGGGCTCGGCAGCGTATCCGCCCAGACATTCAAGGAATGGCAGGACCCTGAAACCAATGAAATCAACCGCGCGCCCATGCACACTTCATTCTTCGCATTTGCAAATGAAGAGGAAGCGGCCGCTGCGGTACGCGAAAAATCCCGTAACTACCTTTCACTCCACGGAATGTGGAAATTCAATTGGGTGAAAAATGCAGACCAGCGTCCGACGGACTTCTGGGGCGTGGACTTTGACGACAGCAGCTGGGGTGAAATGCCGGTGCCCGGCATGTGGGAACTCAACGGCTATGGAGATCCGATTTATGTGAACGTCGGCTATGCCTGGAGGGAGCACTATGAGAACAGACCGCCATACGTACCGGTTGAAGAAAACCATGTGGGAACATACAGGCGTGAAATCACAGTACCTGCTGAATGGAAAGGCAAAGAAATAATCGCGCATTTCGGCTCGGTCACCTCGAATATGTACCTTTGGATCAACGGAAAATTCGTAGGATACAGCGAGGACAGCAAACTGGAGGCTGAATTTGACGTTACGAAATATATCAAGCCCGGCAAAAATACTTTCGCTATGCAGGTATTCCGCTGGTGCGACGGCACCTATCTAGAAGACCAGGATTTCTTCAGATACAGCGGCATTGCACGTGACAGTTATCTCTATGCCCGTGAGAAAACCGGCATACGCGACATTCGTATCACTCCCGATTTGGATAAGGACTACCGCGACGGAAGCCTGGAGATTGCAGTCAAGACTGCGGGCAAATGTGACGTCAGGCTTTCTCTAAGCGATGCTGCAGGCATGGAAGTCGCCGCCGCAACGCTCTCCGGCAAGGGCGATCTGAAAACAGTTTTCCGTCTTGCGAATCCCGCAAAATGGACTGCCGAGACGCCGAACCTCTACACTCTGAGCGCAACATCTTTCGTCAAGGGCAAAGAGGGAGAAACCATCAGAATCAAGGCCGGATTCCGCAAAATCGAAATCATCGGCAGCCAGGTGCTCATCAACGGCCAGCCTGTAATTTTCAAAGGCGTGAACCGCCACGAGCTTGACCCCGACGGAGGCTATGTGATGTCCTACGAAAGAATGAAACAGGACATACGCATTATGAAAGAAATGAACGTCAACGGTCTGCGCACCTGCCACTACCCTGACGACTACCGCATCTATGAGCTTTGCGACAAATACGGTATATATATGGTAGCTGAAGCAAATATCGAGTCCCACGGCATGGGCTATGGCGACAAGACTCTTGCAAAAGAGCCGGCTTACAACAAGGCTCATCTCGAAAGGGACATGAGACATGTCCAAAGAAACTACAACTTCCCGTCAATCATTTTCTGGTCTCTCGGCAATGAAGCGGGTGACGGGCAGAACTTCGTGGACTGCTACAATTGGATAAAGAATGAGGACAAGACCCGTCCCGTTCAGTACGAGCGTGCAGAGTACAATGACCATACCGACATTTTCTGTCCTATGTACTATGACTACAGGAACTGCAGCAAATATTGTGAAAGCAATCCTGCAAAGCCTCTGATTCAGTGTGAATATGCTCACGCTATGGGTAATTCCCAAGGAGGTTTCATGGAATATATGGAGTTGGTACGCAAATATCCTAACTACCAGGGAGGTTTCATCTGGGACTTCGTTGACCAGTCTCCACGCATCAAAGGCAAGAAAGGAGTGGACATCTACGGCTACACCGGCGATTGGAATGACTATGATTCGAAAGCGGACTTCAATTTCTGCAACAACGGACTCATCAGTCCTGACCGCCGTCTCAATCCTCATGCATATGAAGTGGCTTACGGCTACCAGTCCATACTGACTGCTGCGGCCGACTTGTCTAAAGGCACAGTGGAAGTATACAACGAGAATTTCTTCCGTGACCTGTCCGCATATTATATGGAATGGACAATTCTTGCAGACGGAAAGCCTATACGTAAAGGAATCGTTTCATCCCTTGACGTCCCTGCACAGCAGACCCGCACAATCGGACTCGGCTATGACACGGCTTCACTGCCTCAGGGCAAGGAACTGCTGCTCAATGTGGAATACCGTTTGAAGGCGGCAGAAGGACTGCTTGACGCAGGCCAGCGCGTGGCATATGAGCAATTTGCCATTTCTTCCTACGATTTTGAGATTCCGGAACAGACCCGCTGCAATATGCTGAGTTTCAACGAAGCGGACAAGTCTGTTTGCGGAAAAGATTTCCGCGTTGCTTTCGATGAGGAAGGTTTCCTCTGCGGAATTGAATACAAGGGCAGCCAATTATTTGCACCGGGCAGTTGTCTAAGACCTAATTTCTGGCGTCCGGTAACGGACAATGACTTCGGAGCGAAACTGCAGGAGAAGTTCGCAGCATGGCGCAATCCGGGCCTGAAACTGACATCTTTCAGTCACAGAAACATCGACGGCCTGGTAGAAGTAAGCGCAGCATACGATATGCCTGAAGTCGGAGCAAAGCTTTTCCTGAACTATCTCATAGGAGCTGACGGTACGGTAAAAGTCAGCCAGAAAATGCTTGCCGGAGACAATAAAGCGTCAGATATGTTCCGTTTCGGCATGAGAATGGAAATGCTGGAAAATTACAATGCGGTAAAATACTACGGACGCGGTCCATGGGAGAACTATACGGACAGGAAAGCCTCTGCAATGCTCGGAATCTACAGCCAGACGGTCGCAGAGCAGTTCTATCCGTATATCCGTCCACAGGACACGGGCCTGAAATCAGACATCAGATGGTACTCAGTGCTGAATCTCAGCGGCAACGGTCTGAAATTCACTTCAAACGCTCCGTTCTACGCCTCAGCCCTCGAATACACAATAGAGTCGCTCGACGAAGGCCTGCAGAAACACAACACACACTCCGAAGAAGTGGAGAAGGCCGGCAAGACCTGCATCTGTATCGACGGCGCCCACTATGGCTTGGGCTGCGTCTGCTCATGGGGGACACTTCCTCTCCCTGAATACCGTCTCCCTTACGGTGACATGGAATTCACATTCACAATCTCTCCGGTTACAAATCAGTTCTAAGCCAGGTCAGACTTCTACGCAAGACGGTGTGTCATAATTGCAAACTGCTGCGTTATTGTCAAGATTCGGACTAAGTCATTTACGAAAGTAAACTCCTGTCGTCCTCACTTTCAATGCCTTGCATTTTACTAATTCTTACACACCGTAAAGGGGTTGTACAAAATTTTGCATTTTGATACAACCCCTTGCATATATGTCCAAGATCTCTCCACTCGCTGCGCTCGGTCGAGATGACAGGACGGAAGGCGCTCGGTCAAGATGACAAGAAGAAGCCCCAAACCGGGATGACAAAATGAAGGCCCAGGCCGGTATGACAAAATGAATGGCGCCCGGAGAGAAGACTACATCACGACTTTTGGGTCGGCACTTCGTAGTATTCATAGAATTTTGCGATGGATTCCATGCCGGCGAAAAGCTGTTTGAGAAGGTAGCTCTCGTTCGGACTGTGGATGGTGTCGCGCTCAAGACCAAAACCCATCAGCAGCGGGTCAATGCCAAGTATGCGCTGCAGGTCGGCAAGAATGGCTATGCTGCCGCCTCCCCTGCTCGGTACCGGCTCAACGCCGTATACCTCAGCCATGGCTTTTGAAGCCGCCTGATATGCCGGCGATGAAATAGGAATGAGGAAGCCGTTGCCACCATGGCAAGGAGTGACTTCCACTTTGACATAGTCCGGAGCGATGGCCTTGAAATGCTCGGTGAAGAGTCTGGTGATGGTCTCGCTGTCCTGGTTAGGCACAAGGCGCATTGATATCTTGGCATGGGCCTCGGACGGCAGGACAGTCTTCGAGCCTTCCCCGGTGAAGCCGCCCCAGATTCCGTTCACATCAAGACATGGACGTATACCCGTGCGTTCAAGTGTCGTATAGCCTTTCTCACCCTTGACTTCCCTGATGTCAAGAAATTCCTTATATTCATCCATATCGAAAGGCGCACGCGCAAGCTGGGCTCTGTCTTCTGCAGAAAGTTCCACAACCTCGTCATAGAAGCCCTTGACAGTGATGCGCCCGTCCTTGTCAATCAGCGATGAAATCATATCGCAGAGCACATTGATAGGATTGGCCACTGCGCCGCCGTAATGTCCGGAATGCAGGTCCTTGTTCGGGCCCGTCACCTTCACCTCGACGTATGAAAGCCCACGCATACCGCAGTTGATTGAAGGCACTTTCTCCGAAATCATAGTCGTGTCGGAAACTAAAATCACATCCGCCGCAAGCATTTCCTTGTGCGCCTCAGCCCAAGGTGCAAGCGAAGCACTGCCGATTTCCTCCTCACCCTCGAAAAGGAATTTCACATTATGCCGCAGTTTTCCGTTTGCCACCATGTACTCAAATGCCTTCAAGTGCATGAAAAGCTGTCCTTTGTCATCGTTAGCTCCCCTGCCGTAGATGGCTCCGTCGCGGATTTCAGGCTCGAAAGGATCAGACTTCCAAAGTTCAATCGGGTCCACCGGCTGCACATCATAATGCCCGTACACAAGCACTGTCGGCAGTTTCTCATCGACAATTCGCTGTCCGAACACCACAGGATGTCCCGCTGTAGGATACACCGCTGCCTCTGTCGCCCCAGCCTGCAGCAAAAGTTCCACAAGCCTGTCCGCACAACGCTTCATATCCGACACATGATTCCTGTCCGAACTCACCGAAGGTATCCTGAGCAGCGAAAACAACTCCTCAAAAAACCTTTCCTTATTCTCTTCAATATATTTTTTCATTCTATCAAAAATTAATATTCTACGCATCCACTATTGCCTGATATTATTTCTTTGTGTTTTTCGGGCGTTATACTCTATGCAATAGGATACTCTGCAAAATTAAAAAATTATTCCGGATAATTCCAGCCGGTTCATCTTTATTTGCAGACTTTTACAGATCCTGGAAAAACTCGGAAAGCGTCATTTTATGTATATCCAGTATCTTCAGGAGTGTTTTCATTGTGATATTCGCCCCTGTTTCTATCCGCCAATATTGAACACGGCTCAAATTATTGTCCCATGCAAAATTTTCATGGCTTGTATATCCGGCATTAATTCTTAATTGTCGTATTTTATTTGCAATAGCCTGCAGTCTTATGTCTTCCTGTTGCATACACGATATTTTGCAACAAAATTATTTTATGTAATCTTAAATTATTACCTCATATATTTATACAACATATATGTAAATTTTGTATATTTGCAATCAATTAACAAACTATAATGATTATGAAGACTAAATTATTTGGACTTTTATGCACCTGCTGCCTGATTTTCGCTTCATCTTGCCAAAAAGATCAGAAAGAACTGGAATCGCTGACCGGAACTAAATGGGAAAGGACTGAAAACTCGTATAGCGTAATTCTGTCATTTAAAACCGAGCTGACATGCGAACAATATTGGCCTGACGGATTGAAAATAACGTTTACTTACGACTACACTTATCCGAATATTATAATGTATCCGTCTTCAAGCGAATATGCTACTTTAAAAGGTAAAATAAGCGGTAATGAAATGAGTCTGGTGAATATGTCGACAAACAAATCTGTAGGAATTTATAAAAAAATGTAATTATCCCTGAAGACAAAAGCATCTGTCAGAAACTAAAACCGCCCCGAAAGTAGTAAAGCTTCCGGGGCGATTGTCATTAATAGTCCGTTTCAGACCGGTCTAATGCACTAATTTGGACTGGGCGTATTTGAGGGTGAGACGGAAAGTCTTTTTACCTGATGAGGGAGCGTCGTACATGGCGTCGGTCATGATTTTCTCGCAGATGGAGCGCAGGCCGCGCGCACCGAGCTTGTTCTCGATGGCAGTGTCCACGATAAGTTCCAGCACTGCCCTGTCGACGGTCAGTTTGATTCCGTCAATTTCAAAAAGCCTTTCATACTGCTTCATAAGAGCGTTTTTCGGCTCAGTCAGAATACGCATAAGCGCTGTCTTGTCAAGCTTATCCAGATAGGTCACCACCGGCAACCGTCCTAAAATCTCCGGTATCAGACCGTATGCCCTGAGATCCTGAGCCTCGACATATTGCAGGAGATTCTCCTTGTCGACTTTCTGCTTCTTGTCAGAACCGTAACCGATTACCTGGGTGTTGAGCCTCTGGGCAATACGGCGTTCGATGCCCTCGAAAGCACCGCCGCAGATGAACAGGATGTTCTGAGTGTTCACATGGATAAACTCCTGCTCAGGATGCTTGCGGCCACCTTTCGGAGGTACATTCACCACACTGCCTTCGAGAAGTTTCAGCAGCCCCTGCTGCACGCCCTCTCCAGACACATCGCGGGTAATCGACGGATTGTCACCCTTGCGGGCGATTTTGTCAATCTCATCAATGAAAACAATGCCGCGCTCAGCCTTGGCAAGATTGTAGTCCGCCGCCTCAAGCAGCCTTACAAGCAGACTCTCGACGTCCTCGCCCACATAACCGGCCTCAGTCAGCACAGTTGCGTCCACGATAGCGAAAGGCACATTCAGGAACTTGGCTATAGTCCTGGCCAACAGGGTCTTGCCCGTACCGGTAGGTCCCACCATAAGGATATTGGACTTGTCCAATTCGAGATCAGCTTTGTCCACAAGATTGTTGTTCAGCCTTTTATAGTGGTTGTAAACCGCAACGGAAAGCAGTTTCTTGGCCCTTTCCTGTCCTATCACATACTGGTCCAGATGTTCGTGGATTTCCTTGGGAGTCTGGAGATGCATGCTGTCGGTCAGCGTATCCGAAGCGTGGTGCATATTTTCCTCTTCAAGGTCCCGCACATATTCCCCGACAAGCTTTGCGCAGTCCGAGCAGATGAAGCCTTCCATGCCCTGAAGCAGGAGCGAGACTTCACTCTCACCCCTGCCGCAGAACATGCAATGCTGCTGTGTATTTGACTTTTTGTTTGCCATATTACTGTTTCCTCACAAGGATTTCGTCAATCATACCGTAGGCAAGCGCTTCATCAGAGGTCATCCAATGGTCACGGTCACTGTCAGCCATGATTCTGTCCATAGGCTGGCCGGTATGAGTGGAAATGATGCGGTAGAGTTCCTCCTTGGTCTTGAGTATTTCACGGGCAGCGATTTCGATATCCGAAGCCTGTCCCTGGGCACCTCCGAGCGGCTGGTGAATCATCACGCGCGAATGAGGCAGGGCAGAACGTTTGCCTGCAGCACCGGCGCAGAGAAGCACGGCACCCATAGACGCCGCCATACCGGTACAGATAGTCGCCACATCAGGCTCGATGTACTGCATGGTGTCGTAGATTCCCAAGCCTGCAGACACGACACCCCCCGGAGTATTCAAATAAAGGGAAATGTCCGCGCTGCTGTCATTAGAAGAAAGAAATAGCAGCTGCGCCTGAATGATATTAGCCACATCATCGTCGATAGGGACACCGAGGAAAATGATACGGTCCATCATCAGACGGCTGAAAACATCCATAGACGCAACATTCATCGGCCTTTCCTCAATGATTGTAGGATTGATGTACGCACCCACAGTCCTGGAATACCTGTGCATGGTCATCGGTGAAATGCCGCGGTCCAGACTTGCGTATTTTTCGAAATCTGTCATAATTATTTAAGTTCTCTGAATTTCTCTACGGAAATTTTCTTTTTCTTCAAAGAAACGACCTCTTTGACTGCAGCGATAGCCTTCTCGTTCTCGACCTGGTCGATGATGCGGCGGCTCTGCTCCTCCTGCTCAAGAATATTCTTTGCGAAAGCCTCAAGCTGTTCGTCAGGGACATTGTTCATGCCATACATTGCGAACTGGTAAGCTGCAAAGCCCTTTGCTGAAGCAAGAACATCCTCATTGGTAATCTTCACCTGGTATTTCTCGATGATCCAGTTGCGAATCATCTGCCAGCGGAAGTCAACGAGGAATGCATCAAATTCCTTCTCAATCTCCTCCATAGTGAACTTGCCGTTGTTTGCGACATAAATCCATCTCTTGAGGAAAGCCTCTGCGATCGGAAGATCCGCCTTCTTGATGAGATAGTCCTTGGCGTCCTTTGAGAAACGGAAATCAGACTCCATGGCGTATTCGCTGTTAAGTCTCTCCTCAACCTTGGCGTCGAACTCAGCCTCTGATTTGACAACTCCTTCGCCGAAAATCTTGTCGAAAGACTCCTGGGTCATAGGAGCGTCAACGAAAGTCTTGACATTGAGCACAGTCATATTCCAGATAGGATCCATATCTGCAAGTTCCTCTTTCTTGACCTTGAGCATGGCCGCACGGTCAGTCTCGTTCTCGAAAGCTGCATTCACGTCGATATCCTTTGAATCACCTGCCTTCACACCGATAAAATCGGCTTTTGCTGCCTCAGCTACATTGCGAAGTGCGATATAAGTACCTTCAATACGGGTCTCTCCCTGAACAAGGTCCACAACGATGAAATCCTCGGCCTTTGCCTCAACGCCCTCTTCGAGAGTACCGAACTGCTTGAGGAGGTTGGCCTTCATCTCGTTCTTCGCCTCGTCGCTTACAGTGATATTGTAGTATGGAATTTCATCATCTTTCGAAAGTTCAATGTTCACCTCCGGATTGAGTGCCATATCAAACTTGAAAGTGAAGTCATTTCCGTCTTTCCAATCAGTCTCAGGCTGGTTTTCGCAAGGAAGCGGTTCACCGAGGACTTTCAGATTGTTCTCCTGGATATAATTGGTCAAAGAAGAAGAAATAACGTCATTGACTGCATCCACAAGAGCTGCCTGTCCATACATTTTTTCAATAAGACTTGCAGGTACCATACCTTTTCTGAAGCCTTTGATTTCAGCATTTTTGCGCTGATTGGCCAATTTTTTCCTTTTTGGCTCTGCGTAATCCTCTTTCGAAATTTCAAGGGTGATTACTGAATTGAGCTCGTCAATTTTGTTCTGTGTTAATTTCATAACTTTAATTTATTTTATTTTAACTATTTGACCGGATAAAATATAAAATTATTTTCTGACTGCAAATTTCCTTTTAGGATAAACGACACGGGAGTGGTACATCTGCTGGATGTAGGTCTTGATAACCTCCCTGATTGTGTTGATTTCGGCCATGGAAATATCCGCTGAAGTCAACTGTCCGTCCTCGATTTTGCCATCGATAATGCGGTCGACAAGTTCGTCAGTCTTAGACGGAGAATAGTCCTTGAGACTACGCGAAGCCGCCTCTATGCTGTCGCTGAACATCAGGATCACCTGTTCCTTGGTCAGAGGCTTGGTGCCGTCATAGCAGAAATCAGCCTTTTCGTCCGGAGAACCGCCGTCATTGAGATATTTGGTATAAAAATATCCGGTGCAGGTGGTTCCATGATGGGTTGCGATGAAATCCTTGATAACGCCCGGAATGCCATGTTTGTCGGCAAGCGCAAGTCCGTCGCTCACGTGTCTGATGATATCGTGGGCGCTTTCCTGCGGAGTAAGTCCGGCATGGTAATGGGTTCCCGGAGTCTCGTTCTCGGTGAAGCACTGCGGATTGACGATTTTGCCGACATCGTGGTATAGCGCACCACAGCGCACGAGAGGTACGTTAGCGTCGATCGCACGGGCGGCGGCATCAGCGATGTTCATCACCTGAAGGCTATGCTGGAAGGTTCCGGGAGCCTTGTCCGCGAGTTCGCGCAGAAGCGGATTGGAAGTATCGCTTAGCTCCACGAGTTTGGTGCTTGAAACCAGACGGAACATCTTCTCGAAAAGGTAGATCAGAGGATAGGCCGCCACAGTCAGCATAGCTGCAAAGAAAAGATTAAGCACCACGTGGTAGTCCGTCGGCACTCCTCCTCCGTCGATAAAACGGAAGGCCGCCCACATCACGGTGAGCGTGAGGAATACGACCAAAGCCGTAATGAATTGCAGCCAGCCTTTGTTGAGATAGCCGAAAACAATGATGCCCACAATGCCGGCAACAAGGTACATGAAAAAAAGCTCGACCCCGTTCGGCGCGAAAACCAACATGGGCAGCAGCGACACTATATAAATGGTGTAAACTATCCTCTTCTTGAAGAAAGCAATGAGATAGAGCGACAGTATCGTGAACGGTATCAGATAGAAGAGCGAACTGTCGGTCTTCATCACGATAAAAGTACCTACTGCCGAAAGTGTGAAAATCATCAGCAGATAGAGGTACTTGTTGTACTCTTCGAAAATCCTGTAATTGCAGAAATAAACGGTGAAAAACAGGATGAGCACAAGCGCGAGAGCCACAATGGCATTGCCTGTCCATAACAGGGCCCTCGAGCCGCTGTAGCCTATGTAGTTGTCATATTCGGCCTTGTACGAATCAAGCAGCTGCTCTATTTCCGAAGTGACCACATCGCCTTTTTTCACGATGACATTGCCTGTACGGAAAACTCCCTCAGTCAGCGAAATCTTGTCAAGCGACTCATTGTGAATAAGTTCCGTAGTCTGGGCATCATAAACCAAATCGACAGCGATCAATTCGTCGAAAGCGGTTGCAGCTTTCAATGAATCGATATTGCAGTCCGGAAATTTGCGGAGGAAGACGGAATACATATAGATTTTCGCATCCTCAAGCGTATAGAATTCCGAAGCCGGAGCTTTAGTCAGCTTCTTGTCCTTCTGGATATAGACAAGCCTCTCGTCATTTGAAGACTCGTCCATCAGGGACTCAGGCAGAGCACTGATCACGCCCTTTTCATAAATCGAAGTCATTGCTTTGGCAAGTTCGCCTTTGACAATGTTGTACTCGCCGAGATCAAGTTTGGAAAGAGCCGCCATTTTCGCTGCGGCAGCCTTGACATCGTATCTGTAGTATGGAATGAAAGAAGAACTCATTTCCTGCTTTTCCTTCTGAAGTTCAGCTTCAGTCTTGAGTATGGGAAAGTCGTACTGGGCTATGAGAGTCTCGTATTGCCATGCCTTGCCCTTGTGGTAGTCGTAAGAAAATTTCGGACTACGGGGCATCATTACCAAAAGTATGACAAACAAGCCAATCAAAGGCCAATAGACCTTCATTTTAGCGGGGAAATTGATCTTCTCCATATAAAATATTCCTTTAAGGAACGTGCTTACGCGTCGATATTTGCGTAATGCGCATTCTGTTCAATGAACTCACGTCTTGGAGGGACGTCGTCGCCCATCAGCATTGAGAATGTACGCTCGGCTTCGGCCGCATTTTCGATGGTGACCTGACGGAGCAGACGGTGCTCGGGACTCATTGTCGTAGTCGCAAGCTGCTCGGCACTCATCTCTCCCAAACCTTTGTAACGCTGTGTGGTCGAGTTGTTTTCACCTCCGAACTCCGCGATTGCAGCCATTCTCTGTTCGTCCGTCCAACAGTACCTCTCGCCGTTGGCTCCTTTGATTCTCTTGCTCTTCACGAGATACAATGGCGGAGTTGCAAGATAAACGTGTCCGTTCTGTATCAGGTCGATCATATAGCGGAAGAAGAAAGTCAGAATCAAAGTTGCAATATGTGCACCGTCGACATCGGCATCGGTCATGATGATGACTTTGTAGTAACGCAATTTACTGAGATTCAACTGCTTGCTATCCTCTTCAGTTCCCACTGTCACTCCGAGTGCCGTGTAGATATTGCGGATTTCTTCGCTGTCGAACACCCTGTGCTCCATAGCTTTCTCCACATTCAGAATCTTACCCCTGAGCGGAAGAATCGCCTGGGTCTCACGGTCACGGCCCTGTTTTGCCGTACCGCCTGCAGAGTCTCCCTCGACAAGGAAGAGCTCACATTTCTCAGGATCCCTTGAAGAGCAGTCAGCCAATTTGCCCGGAAGTCCCGCGCCGGACATGACTGTCTTTCTCTGCACCATCTCACGCGCCTTGCGTGCTGCATTACGCGCAGTAGCTGCAAGTACGACCTTCTCGACTATCATCTTGGCCTCACGGGGATTCTCCTCGAGATAAGCCTCCAAAGCCGCTGCAGTGGCCTGTGACACGGCTGAAACCACCTCTCCGTTGCCGAGTTTGGTCTTGGTCTGGCCTTCGAACTGAGGCTCGGCCACCTTCACTGATACCACTGCGGTAAGGCCCTCGCGGAAGTCATCCGCAGCAAGCTCGAATTTGAGTTTTGAGAGGAAGCCGTTCTTGTCAGCATAGTTCTTCAAAGTACGGGTAAGACCCATTTTGAAGCCCTGGAGATGGGTACCGCCCTCAATAGTGTGAATATTGTTTACGTATGAATAAATCTTCTCCGAGTAGCCGGTATTGTACTGAAGAGCCACCTCGATAGGGATGATTTTGTCCGTTTCGAGACAGATTGGTTCAGGAATCAGTTCCTCTGCACCGGCATCAAGATACTGGACAAATTCTTTAAGGCCGTCCTGCGAATAGAAAACGTCCTTACGGTAATTCTGCACCTCTTTTCCGCTCTCGTCAAGTTCGGTAATGAGTTCCCTCTCATCCGAAAGAGTCAATGAAATGCCTTTATTGAGGAATGCAAGTTCCCTCAGGCGTGCCGCAAGAGTGTCGTACTTGTAGACAGTGGTCACTGTAAAGATTTCAGCATCAGGATGGAAAGTGACAATCGTTCCCGTATCGTCCGCATCCCCTACCACTGCGACAGGAGCAAGAGGTTTGCCCTTTGAATATTCCTGTACGAAAATCTTGCCCTCCCTATGGATTTCAGCCTTCAGATAGTCTGAAAGGGCGTTGACGCAGGATACACCCACACCATGGAGACCGCCGGACACCTTGTAGCTGTCCTTGCTGAATTTACCTCCGGCATGAAGCACGGTGAGGACGACTTCAAGAGCCGATCTGTGTTCCTTCTCATGCATACCAGTAGGGATACCACGGCCGTTGTCCCTGACCGTGATGGAATTGTCCTTATTGATAGTCACCTCGATATTGGTACAGTAGCCGGCAAGAGCCTCGTCGATACTGTTGTCCACAACCTCGTAAACCAAATGGTGGAGACCACGTTCTCCGATGTCTCCGATATACATTGAAGGTCTCTTCCTCACAGCCTCCAGACCTTCCAGCACCTGAATACTGTTGGCAGAATACTGCTCCTCAACTTTAGGCGCATTCTCGATATTTTCGTTGATTTCGCTCATTATTTTATTAATTTTATTTCTTCCAAAACTCTGTGGCCGGCAACACTTCCGTTCCGGCATACAAGCAGGCAAAGATACGAATTTTTTACTAAAAACCCAAACGCACACCGACGGTGCAATTTATTCCGCTCTCCGCACGCAGCAAATTGAACTGCACATCCATATTGAGCAGATTGCCTCCACGAAGCCAGAGCGACAGTTTTCTGTTAAGCCTGTACTCAAAATTCACCCCCAAATCGGCAAATCCGGGCACGACAGCCTCACGCGAATCACTTCCGTCATAGAGACGGCCTTTGCGCGCGGTGGCGAAAACGCAGTCCACACCCGCATAAATGCGTTTTTTCCAATTATATGTCACAGCAATGTCACCGGTGAGCCGGGCCGGCAGAAAGAGTCCGTCCATATTGCTGCCCCGGGTGTTCCAGTAATGATTGTAATTGAGTCCTCCGTCAAATTCGAACATAGGCAGACTGAGGCTCCAGTCCAGGCTTACATACGCCTTCTGACTTGCACTGTAGCCATAGACAGTCTGCAGAGACGGAAGCAGGGAAACGCCCTCGAAAGCGGTGTTCCCGTAAAGGGCATAACCGCCTTTCAGATTGTATGTGAAGCAGTTCGCGATACGTCCTTTCAGGCCAAGCGAAGCATTCACGCGCTCAATCTCGGAATCAATCCAGCAGCCGCCGGCAGGTCCGGTACGATAAAACCCGGCATTGAATCTGTGGTCCCTCTCAAGCAGGCGGGAATAGCTGTATATATTGTTGCCGCCGGTCACTCCCGCATAAATGCTCATAGCCTCGCGTATGGCAGCAAAACTCAGATGCACATCAGGATAGACATACTGGTTGCCGGCACCGAAGAGCACGGCCTTGTCGTTCGACACATTGAAGGAAGCCTTCACTCCGGCGTCCAGATGCCAGCGGCCCTTTGTCAGGATATAATGCGGTACGACAGTGAAAGCCGCGCCCGAAGCCACTCCGCCGGAATGCCTGTAATTGACGTAATCCACATCAAAATCCACCAATACGGTATGGGCATACTTGAACTGTCCGCCCAAAGTCACATCCGCATGAAGCTCGCTGCCGTTAAGGTCCACGCCCGGTTTAATGTCATACAAATCATTGAAATAGCGATAGTCGAGCTTCAAATCATACACAAAGGAAGTCGCAGTCCTGCTGATCGAGCCGACATGTAGTTTCGTATCCAAGGCATTGTACAGATCCCCCCTGTGAATGCCAAGATAGCCCACATCATAGCCGAAAAAACCTCCTTTATAATCCACTCGGCCAAGTGTGCCGACATTGGTCAGACAGTCATAGCCGAACACATTATTGTCCTTAAAAGGATGCAGGGATTTGAATATCACAGTTTCAGTACCGGGAAGCGGAGTCCCGTAAGTGCGGTATCCACCGACGTAGGAACGGTGTTTCGCATAAAGCGACATCGCATATTTTCCTTTGGTCTTCTTCATCCTCGGCTCCCAGACAAGGTCGAAAACCGGGTGCAGGTAGCCTATGCCGGCATTGAGATAAAATGTCTTCTGTCTTTCCGCAGTGTCCTCGGGACGCATCGCCATCAGAAAAGGAGAAAATTCGTACCCGCCCTTGTATGGCTTGTCAAAAACGGCATAATCAAAATCCAGATTAAAATGCGTCACTGAATCGGGCACGGTCATATCCAGTGCGGGTTTGTGGACCTCAACGAGTTTTCCGCGATAGTCACGGCTCACCTCAATTGTCGGGTCAAGATTCTGTGCGGCGACAGAAATTCCGGACAGCAGAAAAACAAGAATATATGATATTTTCTTTGACATAATCAATTCATTTTTAATGGACTACTTCAGCATTTCATTAATTTTTCCAAGGCGGAGACTTATCTGTTCAAGCACATCGTCAGACCCGCCCTCTGCAGGGGTGTAACCGTCTCTGACGCTCTCGAAAGTCGCTTTGGCCTGTCTGAGTTCACCCTCTTCAGCGAAAGTGTCGCCGAGTACGATAAAACTCTTGGCTAACCAATACATACTGCCCGGCCTGCTGTCAGAGAAAGCATAAACCTTGTCCTTGACCTCCTCGAATTTCGCTTCGTCGTAGCTTGCAAGTATCAGAATATAAGACGCTTCGCAACCATAATCGCTGCCCGTATCTTTTGCCAGGGTCTCAAACAGGACGAAGGCCTCGCTTCTGCGGCTGCTTGCCATCAACGACTTGGCCTTCAAATACATCGCCTCAGTCTTGAGGGCGTCTGTCGCACTGCCGTCAGCTGTCAGTTTGTCCGCAGCCTCAATCGCATTATCCCAATTGTGAGCCTTGTATGCCGACCGCATCATACCGGTCTTCGCCGTAAGTCTGTTGCTGTCAAACTTAGTGTTTTCAAGCAGCGAAGCATAGCCTCCGTATGCGTCATCCCAATGTTCGAGCTGATACGAAAGCTTCGAAAAATCCAGCATTGAAATCTCCACGAAAGAGCCTTCCCCATGCTCGGCCACGCGCGAATAATAATCCCGTGCAAGCTCGGCATTGCCGGTCTCCCTGTAGCTTTCCGCCATATAGAACTCCGCCTTATACGCATTTGCAGACTTAGGATAATCATTGAGATATTTCTCCAATACAGTCAGTGCCTGGGCATAATTTTCAGAAAGATAAATCTGCTCGGCCGCGTTGAAATACATTCTTTCCTTCTCATCCTCAGACTTTTCCCCGCCTTTGCCGACAGACTCGACATATTCGAAATATTTCTGCGGCTCATTCTTAGTCTGATAAATCGCCTCGATGGCAAGCAGGGCATCCTCGGCATAGCCGGTATTGCGGAAATTTTCCACAACGGTCTTGTAATAGCCGAGAGCGTCATTGAACTGCGACTGATTGCGCGCCACAGAGCCCATTTCCACGTAGGCCCTCGCGAGATAGGTGCTGTCTTTTACCGTGTCAATCAATCTGTTGAAACACTCGAATGCCTTGTCGTCCTTCTCCTGCAGTTCGTAGGTACGTCCCAGTTCAAAGAGTGCTTCAGGATAAAATGCGGCACCAGGCTCTGCTTTCATCACATTGGACAAAAGCCTGATTTTCTTGTCCGTATCCTTGCGCAGCCCTGCGAGCACGGCGCTCTGATAGTAAGGATAGATGTCGTTTGCGCTGAGATATTCATCCAACACCGCATCATAGGCCTTTTCCGCTGATTTATAATCATTTGAAGCGAAATAGCAGTCCGCCTTCCTTTCCATTGCATCCTTCTTGAACTTCAGGGTCGAACCCTCAAGATACCTGTCGAACCATTTGACGGCATTGGCGTAATTCTCCTGTTTGAACCAGCTATAGGCTATGTTGTACGGCAGAAGATATGATTCTGCATGACCACGAAGCGCTGCAGCATTATACAGTTCGGTAAAACTTTTGCGCGCCTGCTCGTACTGTCCGTTGCGGTAGTAGGCTTCGCCCAGATAATAGCGGGACAACTGGTTGAAAGCGCCGGTGGACGGAGCATAATAGGCAGCGGCCCTGAGACAAGGAATGGCCTTGCGGTATGAGCCTGAAGAAAAGAGCTGGTTAGCACGCAGATAATTGGTCTTCATGTAGTTGGCCTTCATATTGTCCTCAAGCTCGTCAATTTTGTCGAAAGCGTTGACGGCAGCTTCATAATCCCTGTCATAGAGGGCGGCAATCGCAATGTAGCCGTAAATTCTGTCACCTTGTCTGCGCTCCGGATATTTTTTCAGATAATCGTAGAAAACCGAAGTGTCGTGATTGATGTCAAAAGCGAGTTTGGCATAGTTGAAATACGCATCCTCAGTGATTGCAGGATCATATTCCTGCTCCGAAGCAGCCTTGAAAGCCTCCAATGCAGCCACCTTGTTTTTCGTCTGGATATAGCAGTTTCCAAGCTGGTAATTCGCTGTCTGCCCGATTGAATCCGTGCGTTCAGAGATATGATTGAAGCTCTCAATGGCAGCCTTATAATTTTTCGTAGCATAAAGAAGGGAGCCGCTGTAGAACCAGTCACCCCGGCTTTTCATCTCACCGGCAGTCTCGTCATAATATTTTTTCGCCTTCTCTGCATCACCCTTGACAAGATATGACTCGGAAAGATACCTCGCAAGCAGCTTCTGCCTCTCCTGTGGCACATCCATAGCAGGCGCATTCTCAATCACGAAGTCATAATCATTCTGAACAAAGTGACATTCAAGCACATACCAATTGGAAATCTTTTCGAAACGACTGTCCTTTGCCGACTGTTCGAACCACATTATAGCATGCTCCATATCACCGTTCTCGTATGCAATGCTTCCGAGAGCATACCTTGCAGGTGCCGTGTAATCATTTATCGGTTCCTTCTCCACCTCCGAAAACAGAGTCACCGCTCCGGCACGGTCATCGGATTCCAAAAGGCAATACGCCTTACGGAAATTATATCCCGTCCTCATCGGCTTAGGCAGCTGTTTCGCCTCTATCAAAGCAAACTGTTCACCGGCAAGTTCAAACTCGGATTTGTTGAACAGATTGCAGCCGTGGGCATAGCGGATCTGCGGGATCAGAGTGGAATACGGATATTCCCCGAAATAATTCTCCATCATCCTTTCATAGTTCACCGTCTGCATTTTCACAGCAGCAAGCACAGACAAGCCCTCGGGATCTCCGTGCACATCCTCATCTTTCGCCTGAAACGCAAGCTCGCCCATACGCACATTCATTCCATGCTCAAAAAGCGTGAGTATTTCCCTGTACGAAGCCCCTTTCGGATTGGCCTGCATCGGGTAAACATCATTCTGCGCCATCATCTGCCAGCCGAAGCTGCACAGACACAGCAAAGTCAAAATTCTTCTTAAATCCTTCATCAATTTCACAAATTTCGCAATATGCATAATCTTGCAAAATTACGCAAATTTTCTCTAAAATATAGGTATACCGGGCAAAACTTACATTTTATGACAATCTTTCCCGCCTGAATACCGGCTGACTCAGAGTTTTTCTTAAAGAAAAAAATATTTCTTTATTCCGTCGGTGTAGAATATCAGGATTTATATGTAAATTTGCCTGTCGCAAAAAATATAAAATATGGAAGAAAGGACTGCAATCATATCATTCAAAGACGCCGATATTCTCAACGGCGAGGCCAAGGTAATATACAAACTGAATATGGATATCTATCCGGGGGATTTTGTCTACATAGTGGGCAAGGTCGGCACGGGCAAGACTTCCATCATCAAGACCATGATTGCAGAAAACCCTCTCGGAGCAGGCTCGGCGACGGTTTGCGGCTATGATTTGGCCTGTATCAAGCCTAAGGAAATTCCTTTTCTGCGCCGTAAAACGGGAGTGGTCTTCCAGGATTTCCAGCTGCTGATGGACCGCAGCGTGCACGACAATCTTGAATTCGTGCTGCGTGCCACGGGATGGAAAGAGACTGCGTCCATTGAGAAAAGAATTGAGGAAGTGCTCACTGCCGTCGGAATGCAGCTCAAGGCGCACAAGATGCCCCACCAGTTGTCCGGCGGAGAGCAGCAGCGTATAGCGATCGCCCGCTCGGTTCTCAATGAGCCTGAAGTGATTATAGCCGACGAGCCGACAGGAAATCTTGACAGCGAGACCGCCGACGGCATCATGCAGCTTCTCACCGGCATCAACCGCGACAAAGGCACCGCCATCGTAATGGTCACCCACAACCGCTCCATTTTCGAGCAGTACCCAGGCCGGATAATGGTCTGCAAGGACGAAGAATGCCACGAAACCGACCGCACCGCCCCGGTCGAGCTTGACTTCACCGTCTGACACTTCCCCTTAGTCTGCGTTACGGAGAAAGATTATATTCGCTATTTTATAGTCATATTACGTAATTTTTCTACAATAATCGCGTTTATAATTTGTCATAGTGGGATTTTATTTATATCTTTGCGTCATACAACAAATAAAATCACATTATGATAGCAGAGTTCAGCATTGAGAATTTTTTCTCCATTAAATCGCCTCAGAAAATCAGTTTTGAGCCATCGGCAGATACTTTTATGTCTGATGAATATTCGTATGAAGTTAAGGACGGTGTAAGATTGCTGAAAGTGGGAATCATCTACGGTGCCAACGCTTCCGGCAAAACGAATATATTGAATGCCATCGAATTTTTCAAGATGCTGGTTCTAAGAATGCCTAAAGACCGGACCGAGAAAACCGGGGTTGTCCCTTTCATGTTGGATGACACTTCAAGAAACGAAAAGACAAAGATGT
>JBJEBQ010000012.1:0-21590 GCA_051870215.1 Candidatus Cryptobacteroides sp.
ACCGATAATCTTGCCGAACATAAGCTCGGTAGCCTTGACCGATGACACGAGCACATCCACCACCCTGCTGTTCTTCTCTTCGATGACGGACTGCATAACCATTCCTGAGAACATCGCGACGAACATGTAGATAATGATTGAAAGCACCATGGAAATGACCATATAGATGCCTGAAATGGAAATTTTCTCCTCACCGTCATCACCGAGAGTGTAGGTCGCAAGGGTCACATCGGATTTCACATCATCCATTATCTGCTTCAGATTGTCCACATCGTAGGATTCAATCCGGTAAGCCTCAATGGCGTCGTCGACATTGTTGGAAATTTCAGTTTCCAGATCGAGGCTCAGCGGTTTCTTCGAATAAGAAGCCACATTCACGGATTTCGTTGATTCGTTAATGGCTGAAATATCAAGAACAAGGTCATATTCACCATTCATTACGGCAGACTTGAGACTGTCAAGGCTGATGTTGCTGCAATCCACGTAAGTTGCAGTCCTGCTGTCCGCCAAGGTCTCCATTACAATGCCGGAATTGTCGATTACAGCCACATTCTTTGCCTTGTCTTCTGCCATAAACATAATGACCGACGGCAGAATGCACATTGCCGCGAAGAAAACCGGGGCCAAAAATGTAGTAATCAGGAAGGATTTCTTTTTGACCTTGGTCGCATATTCCCTTCCAATGACTATATTTATATTTCTAAGTTTCATATTATCAAGTATTTAAAATCCTATTTCCCTGTTACAAGCTTGATGAAGATGTCGTTCATTCTCGGAACAAGCTCCTTGAACGAATTCACGGTCACGTTACGTGTCAGTATCTGAGCGAGCACCTCATTGTTTTCCACTCCTGCCGCAAGCTCGAGTACCGCCGTATGACGTTCAAAGTCAGCCTCGTCGGAAAGCACGGTGAAAACGCCTTCCACCGACTCAAGAGCCTCTTCCGAAGTGTACAGCAGCTCTACATTGCTGTTGCCGTATTTGTGGCGGATTTCACTCACCCCGCCGCAAATCACCACCTGGGACTTGTTGATAAGCGCGATATTGTCACAGAGTTCCTCCACAGACTCCATATTGTGAGTCGAAAGGATAATGGTCGCTCCCTCGTCCTTCAGACGGAGAATTTCATTCCTTATAAGCTGGGCATTTACAGGGTCAAAACCCGAAAAAGGCTCATCAAGAATAAGCAGAGACGGTTTGTGCACCACAGTAGTGATGAACTGCACCTTCTGGGCCATCCCCTTCGAAAGTTCCTCCACCTTCTTGTTCCACCACGATTCTATGCCGAAGTGGGTAAACCACCATTTCAGTTCGCGCATTGCGTCCCTCTGGCTCATCCCTTTGAGCCGTGCCAGATACAGGGCCTGATCGCCCACCTTCATTTTGCGGTACAAGCCCCTTTCCTCGGGCAGATACCCTATCTTTGCAACATCGTCATCAGTAATCGGCCTGCCGTTAAACAGCACCTTTCCGTCATTAGGAATGGTGATACGGTTGATGATACGGATGAGAGTCGTCTTTCCCGCTCCGTTCGGTCCGAGCAGACCGAAAATTTTACCCTCAGGAATGTCTATGCTCACATTGTCCAGGGCCACTTTCTCCCCGAAACTTTTGCTGACATTCTCACATTTGATAATTCCCATTTGTTTTATAATTTATTAATACTCTACATTTTATATCTGCCATCCCGACTACACCTGTCTGCCATCCCTCTTCTTATTGTCATCTCGACCAAGCCTCTTCCCTGTCATCTCGACCAAGCCCGAAGGGCGCGCGGAGAGATCTTGTACATCCGGTAATTTCACATAGAAAAACATAACGTATAATTATGAATTAAGTATTTTGGCGACCAATTCTGTCAGAAGATCCTCGGGCTTCAGGTCTCCTCCGTCGCCGCCTTTGCCCTTATAGTCGTATTCACGAAGCAAGGCAATCACGTTCATGCAACCCTTCAGAGGATAATTCCTCGCCGCAAGACTATAATCCCTGATAAAAAACGGCGCTATGCCCAGTTCCTTGGCTTTCTCGGCATCCGAAGCACCCGGATGGGACATACCATATGCAATGTAACGCAGTACCTTCGAGAAATGCATGTACATCGCGCTCACCGTCGGAGGCATAGAGAATTTCGCAGCCGAACCGATGTAGAAAGCAAGCCTCAGGGCTCTTGCAGCATTCTTTGCGGACAGTTCCTTGGTAAGTTCAAATACGCTGAACTCCCTGCTGATGCCCACATTGCGCTCAACATCAGCCGCAGTTACCTCCGTCGTACCGTCCGGCAGGTTTTTCAGCATTTTATCGGTCTCCACTGCAATCTTCGACATGTCCGTACCGGCAAATTCAGCCATCAGCGCAGATGCGTCCGGGGTAATTTTCAAGCCCTTGGATTGGTAAAACATTGAAATCCAGCCAGGCATCTCATAGTCGCGCAGTTTCGGAGAATTGACCACCACAGCATTCTTGGCAATCGTCTTGCCGGCAGCCTTCCGTCCGTCAAGCGTCGCCCCATAGAGGGCGATTACCAATACGGTCGATTCAAGAGGATGTTCACAGTAAATTGACAGGTTTTCGATGTTTTTCAACATCTGGGCCTGCTTCACCACCACCAATGACCTCTCGGCAAACATGGGGTAACGTCTCGCGGAACTGATGACATCGTCCACTTTGACATCCGCACCATAACATATAATCTGGTTGAAATCCCTTTCCGAATCATCCTCAAAGGCATATTTGATTATGGCATTACATACCATCTCCACATAATACGGTTCCTCTCCCTGAAGCAGATACACGGGCATGAACCTGCCGTTTCTGACATCTTCCACTATTTGTCTGCACTGTTCATCCGTCTGAACGTAGCCCTTTCCTGCCATAGCAATTCTTTTTTAACCTACAAATATAGCAAAAAGCCGAGAGAAGACAACAAACTTATTTTGATTGTTTTCCGAGGCGCCAGCGTATATCTGTGCTTTAGCACAAATATAACAAAATTCCTTAAATTGTCATCCCCACCAACCTACTATTCTCTGTCATCTCGACCAAGCCTTTCCCCTTTTCATCTAAGGGACCAAGCCTCTCCCTTGTCATCTCGACCAAGCCCGAAGGGCGCGTGGAGAGATCTTGTACATTATAGCCTTGATTTTCATTGACAGAAAGAGGCAAAAAAAATACCCGGCGGAAAGCCGGGCATTTATCTGTCAATACAGCTCGCAGTATTGTTCGGAGATGTGACGCCAGGTGTAATGCTCGCGGGCAATGCTCCGGAGGGCTGCACCCGACTCGGCAAAACGCTCTACTGGAAGGCCTTTACCCGAAAGAATCTCGCAAAGACTGTCAACATCACTGAAATAAAACGCCTTGTTGTGAGTCGTCTCGAGGTTGTAGACAACATCATACGCCACAATAGGGCGCCCGAAAAACATAGCCTCCACAAGCGAAGGATTCGTACCGCCGGCACTGTGCCCGTGAACATACATCCCGGCATTCGCCCTGAGAGCATAGAGAATATCGAGGTCATAAATGGCATCAAGCATCACGATGTTCGCGCACTTCGAATAACGCTCCTTCAACTCCCTGCCGTACTCGCTATTGTCCCAATTGCCGACAAATACCAGCTTGTGCCCGCTCCTGGCAAACGCCTCCAGCGTCACGTGACAATTGTTCTCAGGCTCGATACGGCATACGGTGACTGCATATTTGCCGGCCTCGAGACCATACGAAGCCAGGCAGCTGTCCCGGAACACGTCAGTCAAATCCCTGAAAACATGATCCCCTCCGTATGCAATCAGCACCGAAGGCTTGTGATAGGTCTCTGTCACATAATCCTGAATCCCCTTATTGTCCGAGACCACAACATCGGCATAGCGGACAGCCATAGCCTCTGAACTGCGCAGCACCCAACGTGCCAATCTGCCCCATTTTGCACGCCTGTGCTCCAGACCGTCAATATTCACAATCAATTTCTTCCTGCAGAAAAGACGGAAAACCGGCAGAAAGAGACAGCCGCTGACGCCAAGCACAAGAATGACGTCATAGCCCCTCATAACCCTCATCATCGACAGGATGTCATAAGGGATACTCTGCATGCCGTTGGCATGAAGCGGCACATACTTCAAAACCGCCCCTTTATAATACAACGGTCTCTCCTTCATATCCTTACTGCTACAAAAAACCGTGTACTGCACATTCTTAGGACAGTTTTCCCCGATAATATTCTCAACCAAAGTCTCAAAACCTCCATAAGAAGCCGGGACACCCTGCGTTCCCAGCACCGCAACTTTTCTTAGTCTATCAGTCATACGATCAATAAATAATTTTTTCCAAACGTCCGATCATCTCCGACTCGCTGAAACGGGCCGAGAAGTCCAAAGCGTTATTCGCCAAGCTACAATATAATTCCCTATCAGTCAATATATTATCAATATATTTCTCAATTTTGTCCAAATCCTGCACGTCAGCCTTGTAGCCGTTGTAGCCGTCCTCGACCATTTCCGCAATACCTCCCACCGTAGGCACAATCACAGGCAGTCCCGCACTCATCGCCTCCAAAGCCGTCAGTCCGAAAGTCTCGATGGCCATTTCTTTGTTTGTAAGATTCAATACGAGGGAAGCGGAATTATAGAATGAAATCACATCCTCCTGACGGGGATAAATCCTCAGATTCTCCGGCACGGAAAGGTCATTATCCTTAATGAAGGCAGCTATATTCTCCTGAGTCTCATTCAGCACAAGTTCAAATGACCGGCCTGACAGACGCTGCGCAAGCGTAAAAAACTCCATCGTACCCTTGTAGCGCTTCAGCGAGCCCAAAAGCAGCACAGTCTTGCGGGCAAACGCCGCCTCCACATCCGGCTTCAGGCGCGCCACAAAATCAGAAGGCAGAGCATTCGGGATGACAGTCACCCTCTCACTCCGCTTCAGGAAAGACCGCTGGTACTCCGACACGCAGACAATCTCAGTCGCCAGACGCTGCATCAGCCAGGCCAAGGTCTTGTAAAATGCCCCTTTGACATCGGCATTCTCGTGATAGTGGTATACCACCTTCTTTCCGCAGATCCGGCCAGCAAGAGCAGGGCCGGCAGGCAGCAGAGTGTTGATGTAGAAGACCGTATCCTTGCGGAAAGCATAGCCTAAAGCCACGAAAAAAGTATAAATCTGAATCATGGAATACCTAAGCATAGTCACCGCCGCATTGTCGGAAAAGCGATAGCGGTACGAGCACCTCCTCAATCCCGGCATTCCATCAAGTTCATCCAATACACCGCCCCGCCCCGAAGTCACGAGATCCACAGCCACTCCCCGCTTCAGAAGTCCGTTCAGAACCAGTTTCAGCACCTTCGGGCTGCCGCTGTAGTCATTGAAAAGGTGAAAACAAACTATATGCTTCATTTGTTCAAGTATTTCAGCAAATCAAACCATACCTGCATCTGGTCTGCAATATTCCCTTTTACCCTGCCGTTTTCCCGAAGGGTGTAACGCGAGAACATATCAAATAGATACATACTGTAGAGCCCGTCATCCATCCAGGAAGCTGCCGGAGACTGCATATAGGCGATGATGGCATCAGCACCCCAATGCTTCTCAAACACTGCAGTCTGGTTGAAAAAATGATAACGGTCAAGCTGCGGAGGGTAGGTCATCGCAGCATATTCCCAGTCAAAAACAAAGAGCCGTCCCTGCTCCACAAACATATTCCAAGGTGTGAAATCCGCGTGGAAAGCGGAATAGTCGACGGTCTTGCCCTTGTTTTCAGTGATGACCGTCTCTATAAGCCCGGCAATATAGCTGCCGTCCACATTTTCAGGCAGCCAGTCGATATGGGCCTGAAACCTCTGCAGAGACCGGCAGAAATCACTGTCTTCGAAGAGGACAGCTCTGTGAGTACAGCCATACAGTTGAGTCAGAAACTCCTCATGCAAAGCGCACCATTCGTGCACAATCCTCGAACGTGAGCTCTTGACCGTGCTCTGAATGAAAACATGCGTCCCACAGGACAGAGTGCCGCAGAAAAGACATTCCGGCACTGACGACAGTCCATTGGCATGCAGAGTATCCAAAATGACGGCCTCGCCGCGGAAAAGCTCCGCAATCACATCACTGTCAGAGAATTTGCAGTAGCCGAGGATTCTGTCTCCTGAACTCAGTTGCATCGTGGTCTTCTGATGGACACAGGGAGTGCCGCAGAAAAGCGCAAATTCCAGTTTCTCCGTACCGAACACCCGAGAAAGCAGGGCCTTCAGTTCATCGGTCAGAGCGTAACTCATCGTTTGCGCGTGAACGGCCTTCCTTACGGGCGGCAACACATGAAGCAGAGGAAAAAGAGCTTTCAGCAGTCTGCCCTTCATCCCGCTCGGCTGATACAGTCCCATTGCCGTACGCATACCCTTCGCCGGCATAAGCCAGACCTTGCCATCGGCATTGCTCAGACGGTAGAACAGTTCTCCGCTGCCATCAATCAAAAATTTGTCAAGCATTATATGACTTAAGTATAATATCCCTGATTTCCTTTCCGTGGATATCCCAAGAAAATTTCACTGATGCCTCACGGGCTTTCGCTCCGAGACTGTTCCTCTCCTCTGCATCAGTCAGACGCAGCATTCCGTCCTTGAGGCCGGTGATCACCTCCTCACGCGAGGTCCGCGGAATCAGGACGGCATATTCATCATCAAAATAGCGTGTAAAGCCCGTAGTGTCAATACAAATCAAAGGTTTTCCCATGGCCATACAGTCAAAAGACACAGTCACAGCACCCTCCTTCAGGGCCGCATTCACCACCACATCCGCCCGGTTCATCAGTTCCCTGTACTGTGCCATAGGGACCTTGCCCGTCAGCGACACATGCCTCTCCAAGCTGTATTTCTTCACCATTGCCTTCAGCCTATCCTTGTCCGGACCGCTGCCGACAATGCTCAGATGCACCTGAGAATCAGTCTTCACCAGCTCCGCCATAGCCTCAATCACCAGGTCAAAGCCCCTCCATGCGTCCAGATGACCGACAGTCACATATTCCGTGACAGCCTTTGCCCCTACATTTTCAGAGGCCTCCGCCTCGGCACTCTGTCCAGACACACTCAGATCCGCAGCCACATCAGTAAACAGCACAGCCTTGCCCGCATATTTCTCAGGAATGAAACTGCGTGTAATACCGGTCTTGCAAAGAATCAGATCCGCATCCCTGCAGCGGCGTTTGAAGCCTCCGTTATGGGCCGACAGCTTCACCACAGTCCTGCGCACAGCCTCGATCAGACGTGAGCGGCGGTCATAATGGCGGGAATATTCCCCAGGAATGGACTCCAGTCCCCCGACCGGTCCCCAGATGAAAAACTGCTTCCGTCCGAACGAACTCGTCTTCCACAGCACATTGCCGTAGGTAAGATGATGGAAAATCCTGATGTCATTCTCCATCATGGTCAGCTTCACGATCTTGTCCGTAAGTCCCTGCCAGATATTGTAATAGGTCCTCACTCCACGCAGTCCCTTCTTCCAGAACCTCGCCCATTCAGGCAGGTCAAAATAAAGAAAATGTATCCCTGCAAACTCAGGGTGCTCCCCAATCCACGGCTCAATCGTATGGCGGTTGCTCTCGCGGGTCAGCACCCACAATTCGAAATACTTCGACATCTCCAGCACCCAATGCCACCCCACACCAATCTCACTCCCCAGCCCCGGCTCACAGGCATACGCCGACACAAAGATTTTCAATTTATTGCTCATATAAATTTTTTCGAACATCAATTCAGAATAGAAACATTCTTCCTTGCAGACCAATCAGAAATTGACTGATGCAAAACAGAAGCTGAAAAATCATCCTTTGAATATGCTGCCACCATTTTGTTTCTAATACTGTCCGCATTGTATATTTGAGTGTTAATCATCATATACTGGAGCAGATTAAGTACATCATGTCCCTGACAAATATTATATCTCGACTCTGTCTCAAGTTGAAGAGAATCAACAATAGTATCAAATTCCTCTTTTGTAAATCCAATGTTGCACGCAGCAAAAAAATCGTTCAGAACAGAGACCTCCCAGTCAGGTCTAATAGAATGCGAAAGCTGATCCCATGCTGATACAATCTTCACCTTTTTCTTGAAATTACAGCCAAGATCTCTCAAATGATTGCAAATTCTCATATATCCGAACTTACGGGCAATCCGCTCACCCTTATCCAAATTATCCTGAATATTGGCATTCCATGCGTTCAATGCCGACTTAACGGACGGAGCAGCTAACATCATCATTTCAATGTCCCGACAGTCCGTTGTAAAAACATCCTCAGGGAATTGATGTCCGGCTGACTCGTATCTGGTGTAATCAGTATCCCGAATGCCAAAAATCAACGCATTCGTTTCCTCTGCTTTAGTTTCCGACACAATCCGTTCAAGTTTTGAACAGCCTTTATGCCCCGTCTCATCAGCTGAAGTCAGTATCTTTACCTTATTCCTATCCAAAAATCGTTGATACACAAGCACATCATCTTCATCCTCCACAATGGCCCAAACCATAGACTTCCCTTTAGGCGTAAGCATAGCCTGCCTGATCACCGATTTTGTGCCCTCCGGAGCATTAATTTCAACAGCAGCTTCTAAAGATTTCATTCTTCGACCTTATTCCTCTGAGAAAACAAATCTATCGACAATTTAAATCTATTGTCAAATACCTGAGGTGAATGCGTTGCAACGACAAACTGCAGACGATTCTTTCTTACATTGAGAATATCTTCCAAAGTACGCAAAAACTCCATCTGCCACATCAGATGAAAAGAAATCTCCGGTTCATCAATAAGCACAAGTGAATTCTCTTGAGCTTTGAATATCAACTCATAAGCCATAATCAGAATATGCTGTTCTCCAGAAGACAAATCAGCAGGAGAAAGAATAGTCTCAGTGGCATTCTTCAATCTGAAACGATAGCCGAACTTAGGATCAATCTCGAGGTATTTATCAGCAAAGTCAAAGCGTCTGACAATTTCTCGGAATGTATCCAATTTTTCAACAAAATCATCTATGCTGTGTACATTTTTCTCCAATGCCTCAATGTATGTCTTAAGAAACGATTCTGGTGCCTCATCAAATTTGTATACGCTAAAACTATCCGAAAGAATGCCATAGGATTTCAGTTTGTCCACGTATTTCTCCACATTTTCAGATCTGACGAGGTAATCTTCTCTGCTGATACCATCGGAAAAATCAAAATTCGCCATCATGGTCTGAAGATTTTGAGTAAGCACTTCAACATTATCACTCAACGCTTTTCTCAGATGCTCAGCATTATCATTTACTGTCGGCAACTCATCTTCAACGAACTTTCCAAACAGATTCACCTCTGAATACTTTCGAACAAGTCTCTGGTCTCGTATAAAATAACAAGGCAGAGACTTCAGATACATTACAAGTACATTAATGCCTTGATTTTCTCCATCTGAAGAGAGCGAATAATCTTCTGTCCCATGTGCTCCAGGCTTCCGGATATGCACTTTAAGTTCTTTAACCTCACTACCAAACGTATCATCAAAAGTGTCGTCAAACGGATTCTCAGCCTCTGACTTATCAATCGTGATAATATTCTCATCAATCCCGAATTCCACAGTTTTAAACGGCACTTTAAAAAAAATCCCAAAATCCCCTGAATATAAAGCATTGACAAAAGACAACAAAGTAGTCTTGCCATATCCGTTAGGACCGGTAATAAACTTAATATGAAATTCCTCTAAGTCTGTAAAATCCAATGTATAAGAATACAAACCAAACAAAGAATCAATCTTGATATACTTCAACATAATGAACTAATTATCTTTGTAAAGTTTTGTCAGTTTTTCAATCAATGCAGCATTTACTGTTACATTCCTTGCTTTTCGGATATTCGTATCACCTTCCGAAGTCACATCTGCGACATAAGAAGGATAGTCATCACCTTTGCTGATGTTGTTCAGACAATGCAATGCCCGCAAATTCAGAGATGCATCATCTCCTCCCTTAGCAAGGGGATAGATATGGTCAATCTCCCAACCGAAAACATTATCTCTCATGCCATATTTGTCCCACATAATCCAAGCCCCACAAGCATCCTTCCTGACAATATTTTCGTCATAGCCGGGCTCTTTACGTGCTTTTTCCCAGACCCTCTTTTTTATTTCATCAGTAAACTGCATATCTGCATAAATTAAATCAGTCCGTAAAGATAGGCATTAAATCACAAAAACGCATTCAAAAAAGAGAAAAACACATCTATTTTTCTCTTCAAGTAATTCATGATACACTAAAATTAGAGACACCCATCGAATTCATGACCTTTTCAGTGTTCTCAAATCCAATAAAAACGGCATATATCTGTCAATAAACCACGTCACAGCATAAGCACACACCAGCGACAGGACACACACAACCACAATTACCCAATATCCAGCCCAATCACCTGCCAGACGCAAAGCCAATGCTCCGAAAGCAGGAATTTATCCAAAATTTATCTATCATCATTTCAATCTTTTCAAATTCCTCTTATGCTGATTCTCAAAAATATACGAAAGGATTTGCTGCACAGCGGCTTCAGGAGTGCTATCGTTCAGTATCTTCTTATACCCTTTCTTATTCTCCAGATAATCTATACGTTCATTGATAGCCTTGATACCGGCCTCATCCAGCTCTTTCTTGCGTGCAAGAATGGTCTCCGAACTTGCCGTAAGCAGGATATTATAGTCAAGGGAAGGAATAAACACCCTGCCAAAACCATACAGAAATTTAGGATTCAAATAGATGCGGGAACGACGGCTGTCGCAGATAATGTCAGTATAATAGCGGTCAAAAATCACAAGACGGGTAATTCGGGTCATACTCTTGACCTTAACGAAATAACCAACTATATAGTCAACTGAATAATACAGCAATCTCGCAAATGAATTCAGAGTTCCTGTCTTTCCTCCCCTGTGCGGATCGCTGTAATTCCTGTCGACCTCCTTCTTGAGGCCGGCAGAATGCGCCACCTCGCCCAAATTGCCGAACAACGCAGGACGGAAATGATAATAGGCATGAGCCTTGCGGAACACCTCTCCGAAATTCTCGATCATCAAGTCAATGACTGTAGTCTTTCCTGACCCGTCCGGACCGGTAAATCCGATGCTGAAGCCGGTGTCGGAACAGATATAATTGCGCAATCTGTAATACTCAAACTTAATGAATCGTCCCAATGAACAAAGCGGCCTCTTCATAAAAGCATGAAACAGCAGTTTCTTTCCTGACGTCCTGTCGCAAGCGTCAATATCGGACACGCCGAACACACGCTGCAGAACAGCAGCTACATTCGGGCTTCCCAAGGCGGCCTCCTTAACCGCTCTATACTTCTCAGGATACGCTGCACCTACCGCCCTATCATACATATACTTATCCAAGAACTCATAGTCCTTGTCAACATGATACACAGAACCGTTGAAAACGCGATGTGCAAGAAAATCCTTTGCTTCCAGCAGATGCACGCCAAACACGGAAGTATGGAAGAAAAAATCCAGCTGTACCAATTCTGCCCTGCCTTCCCCGGTCAAAGTCGCACAGACCCAGGTAATCAGCCTATCGCTGTTGAGATAAGTCAGCACCTTCCAGCCTGATTGCCCTACTAAGGACAACATAGCCCGTTTTATCTTCGCATATTCTTTCTTCTCAATGATAATGTCAATATCACGGCTGTCATTATGCTCAGGAAGCCCTTCAAAATTACGCAGCACAGCATAATTCGCTTCCTTATTCAAAAAATCAAATAAAGTCTTCAAAAAAGCAGCTGTTCCCATTACTTCATCCTTAAAATGTTATGTTTGATTTTATCAAGTAAGTATTTCGGATTATAATAAATAGATTTGAATAAAAGTCCTAAAGCAGTAAAAATCCTACCTTTTTTCACATAAAAAAACGAATTTCGCAAACAATCAGCAGCCTTTGAATCATTTTCGATTTTACGTAATTCGTTATCTGACAATTGGTCTCGGAATTCGATAAACGTCAACTCTCTTTCACCTCTTCTCCGTCTCTTCAAATTGTTTTTTATATGCCTCATCCGCAATGTCATACCAAACGATCCAAGTGACATTCCGTCCCCTTTCCTATATTGGTATAGAATTTCCGGAATAACCACAATCGCTTTTCCATCCTTATACAAGTCACTCATACGGGTCCACAAATCCAAATCCTCGCACAAATCCTGATAGCGTGGCTTACCTGCCGGGAAACCTGTAATATTATGTCCACCTACAGACAATGCAAGTTCCCTGTCATACATTGAAGTTGAAGCCATAAATATCAACTTTTCCTTTGCTGCTTTCTGATAAAAACCATCCTTAGTAGTTTCTCCAAGAAATATTCCACCTCCTGTCTTTTTGCTATTCAGATTAATATATTCCAAATAACACCCAACGGCCATTAGGTCCTCATCAGAAGTTATTTTTTGATATATTTTTTCGACCATTTCCGGATATGGACAATCATCAGCATCCACAAACAATAGATATTTTGTATTTGCATGTTCTTCCACATAACGGCGTCCAGCACACAAACCGCCGTTCACAGGCAGATTCACCAGTTCAAACTGACGGGGATGCTCTGCAAAGAAAGCCTCCACTCTTGCCACACTGCCGTCAGTAGAGCAATCATTGATAATCATCAAATGGAAGTCCTGCATAGTCTGAGCCATCAGACACTGCAAGGTCTCCTCAATATACTTTTCCGCATTGTACATGCAGATTGCCAAAGTCAAATCAATCATAATTATCTTCCTAAATATTTACGTTTCACAGTAATAGCCAATCTGAAAAAAGGAGAAATAAAAGTTGAAAAGCAGGAATAACACCACTTGTGCTTCGATGCAACCCCGACGAGACCGTCCCAGACGAAATCATTTGATACACATTTTTCAATAATTCTGACTTTCTTTGATGGATCAATTGTCAAACCGTTAAGAAAAATAATTCCATTCTTCAATGTGCCTGCTGCAACTCCCAATATAGCACTTTTCTCTTCTTCTGTCCTACAATATGACACAAGTGCGGTAATTCTACTTCCACATTCCAAACGATGAAACACTGTATTTGCGTTTTTGTATTCAACACTTGTCTGGCTTGTATCCATCAAAATATAATGAGTCAACAGAATCGGTTGATACTGCACTGTATTTGCAAAGAATGCAAGTTTGTGCGTCCAATCAACATCCTCACAACTTACCTTTTCCGCAAAAAACACAGAATTGTCCATCATCAAAGAGCGTTTGAACACATATTTCCATGGCGCATACGGCAACGAATTGGTCACGAGAAACTGTCTTCCGGTCATAACTTCCTGAGATTTAAAATTATGTACCAAAATATCATTCGGTCTGTCAAGAGTATGCCTTGCAAAATCACAGACCAAAATGTCCAAATGCTTTTCCTGCTGATATTCCACAACACGCTTTAAAGAGCCTGGGTGGAAATAATCATCAGCATCAATAAACAGAATATACTCTCCTTTCGCTTCTCTGACACCATAGTTTCTGCCCCCCCCTGCACGCAAATTTTCAGCATTGGATAAGACTCTTAGATTTAAATGTTCTTTTTGAATTTCTTCAAGTACTTCCAAAGTATTATCCTTCGAACAATCATTCACGCATATTACTTCATAGAGTTCTTCATCAATATCCTGGCTCCAGATACTATCCAAACATCTTTTGACAGTATTTGCCCCATTATATACAGGAATGACAATTGAAAGAAAAGGATTATTCGATTTCATTTCGATTCATTTTAAAATATTTGATTGTAGAAAAAACCATCAAAGCAGCCCAACCGTAGGCAATGTTACCGACATTCATACTGAATAGCAGCACAAACATAAGTATTTCCAGAGAAAAAAAACTTGTGAAACAACACTCAAAGAAAAAAAGTAACTTCAATAAATATGAGATCAAGCCATAATCTGTTATAGCGCTCACAACAGCCTTTCCATTATAAGCCCAAGAATCAACACCACGTCCAAGCCATATATTAATATCCGTTAAATCTAAATATTTAAATGTATCTATAATAATATTTACTCTAGAAGAGGCACTTTGATCTGTCTTTGCAACAAGTTCTGTATCTCCTGTCAATGTTGCATTAAATACAGCCATAGCACGATTTAATGGTTCATAATCAATAAATGGAACAGCCATATAAAAAGCAAAACCAGTCAGCAGTACATACATCACATATTGTCTTTTTAAGAAATACATTGCAAGAATTGCAAGACCAACAAATGCCGTTCCACTACCTATCCCGACCATTGTATATAAAAACGCAACTATTGTCCATCTATGTTTCTGCCACAAATATGAAATGGAAGGAGCAGAACCTTGCTTATATTCCAATAATTTCAGAAAAGCATAAAAATAAACAGTCAACAATCTCGCAGCATGAGATGGTTCAATAGCTAAAGAATTCAAGCGAAACAACTCATAATATTGCATTCCCATCAGATTAACAATCGGCATATACTTTAATCCCACGATAAAAAAAGCCTGTTGCACAACAAGACAGACAGCATACGCCCATATCACAAATTTTACGACCCTTAAAAAGTCATCAATAGAAAAAACCTTGTTGATGTAAACTAAATTATAATACAAATTAAACATCAGCAGAAATAGTGCTGTGTAATAAAATGTTGACATGCGAGGAGTTCCAAACTGTATCACACTCATGGCAACAGTCACCAACAAAAAAAGTAAACCGAAGATCGTTGCTCGTGATACATTCGGAGACATAAGAAGCAATAAAAACGGACTTATTACCATAAATACCACCTTGGGAATACTAACAGCTCCGCCTTCCAAATACATAAACTGCACGCTCATAAACACAAGCGTGAACACTGCAACATTATAATCTGTAAACCAACGTCGTTTTTCTAACATGACTAATTCAGCAAATCATAAAAACCATTCATGGCCTCGTTGTTCCTGTTTACGAACACATGGGATTTCAAACTGTCATAAAGCGCTTTATCCTTGACCAGTTCTTCTATTCGCCCGGCCATTTCATCAACCGGAATAATGACGGCTCCACCATCTGAAAGCATTTCGTAAGCAGGCGGAATACTATTTGATACTATCGGGACATTCAACACACGGGCCTCATTCAAAACCGTAGGATAGCTTTCATAAACCGAAGTCAAAACATACAAATCCGATTTTTTAATGAATGGATAAGGATTATCCTTTTCTCCCAACATTATTACAACATCGCCGACCTCTTCATTATTTATTTTTGCAACTACCGTTGCAAATTCATCTGCAGGTCCCCCACCGACAATATACCAATTAAACTTAACGCCTCGTTTTTTCAATGACGAAGCAATTCCAGGTATTACTCCGAATGCCTTCTGGGCACATACACGCCCTACAGAGACAATAGTAAATATGTCATTGTTAAAACGTATATCGTCAATAGGTTCATTTGCTTTTTGCTTAATAAAATCCTCGTTAACTACATTATACAGAGTAGTCGTTTTGTCCCGGAACTGAGGATAAGCATTCTGGAAAGACAATTCCGTTGCGTGTGACACACAGCAAATTACATCAAATTTGCTGAAATCAGTGAGCTTTCCACCGCCACTTGCGCCATCAAAAGCATAATCATTATGTATCCACACAAGTTTTTTCCTGGCCTTAACATTCTCAATTACTTTTGTTGGCAAACCTTCAGCATAAGCTATCGCGACATCATACTCCCCTGCATTTTTCCCAAGACGGTGCAATCGCATAAAGAGAATATCCTTCTTAAAAAACTTCAATACAATACTCCTCAATACTTTCAGGCCCAATGTAGGAATGAAGAACAAGCAATTTTTGATTTTCTTAGTATGCACCATTAGCCGGGATACAACGTAATCCTCTTTCAGTACCCTGCAATTCGGCATTGCTCCCTTATACGGTCCTTTCTGATACAGGCACATCAAATCCACCGAATATTCTGCAACATCAATATTCATCAACAAAGATTGCAGACATCGAGGGATTCCTCCCTGCTTGAAATCCGGAATACAAACCAATATTTTTTTCATATGTATGTTATACTGTTTTTTAATACTTTTAGAGCTACTATATATGACGCGAAATAACAAGGTAGTAAAACATTCTTATTGAATAAGTCCCCTATGAGCGACATTGAAGACTGGAATGATTGATACTTTTACCATAAAATAAAATTGTTAGCAGAATCAATCATATGTGGTCTCAATTCCACTAATATAATTGATATTAAAGTTAATATTATAATTTATCCTATACCCAGACCTTTCCAACTACTTGTTTCAAATAATGTCATACCATTTTGTGAGTCAAACCAATGTAACCTCTATACAAAGAAGCAAATACATCAATAATAAGGTACGGATACCCTTTTACAATCATTGTGTGGATCATTTTTGTAAAACGAGGAAAAGTCCCCACATCAATTGACACTTCCAATGAACGCTTTTTAATTTTTTTCAATACCGATTTCTTATAAGAACTGTCCTGCTTCCATAAATATAAATTTTTCTCAATTGCAGTAATCAGAAAAGTATCAGCTATACACTTCCAACATGGCTCCAATTGATCCATTTCTGTCATTAGCTCCACGGCACTATCCAAATATAATCTTGAAGCGCGGCTTTTGTTTGAGAAAGAAGACGAATGTGCAATATAATTATAAGTCACTTCCGATATATTTATAATTTTTTTTACATCAGGGAAAGCCCTGACATTCCAAAACCTGTCCTCATGAGCTTTCCCGATTGGGAAAAGTAAAGAAGTCCACTTTTTATTTACCAATCTGTTGTGAGTGTATATAAACTCCAATTTGTCAAAATTCTTGACGATTTCAGCATGAGTTTCATATCTTCCTGCTGGATTGGCTTTTACTTGCAGACGTTCATCCATTTCATCACATATTGCATACGCTCCCTGTACCCAGTCCACATCATCTGAAAAAACTGCCGACAAAGCTTCCAAGGCTCCTTCAGGCAAAAAATCATCCCCGTCTATAAAATAAAAGGCGTCGCCAGTAACGTTTTTTAATCCTGTATTGCGCGCGGCAGAAATACCGGCATTCTTCTCATGATGAAGAATCTTTATTCTTTCATCAGCATATGAGTTCAGAATAGCCAAAGTATCATCCGGGCTGCAGTCATCAACAGCAATAAGTTCCAGGTCAAAACTGCCCTTTTGATTAAGAATAGAATCAACACACTTCCTTACATATCCTGCGGATTTGTAAAAAATAGCAATAACACTTATTTTCATTAATTATTTTTTTAACAATTTTACATACAAGCCCGTAACAACCACAAATATACATGAACTTTTTTTAAGTATCGTTTTCAACACTAAATCCGACCGATTTTGTGGGATAAAAAAAGAAAGATACTTCTTATATTCTCTTTTCAATGCTTTTACCCTCCTATATTTCTCCATAAAAGACAAAGTCTCTGTACAAAGTGATTTAATACTTTGAAATAGTGGATTAACAATTTTAGAATATACTTCAGGGGAAATTTCCCAATTATGTACAGAAGCAATCTTATTTACACGACATAATAATTGTCTAAATAATTCTAAATCGTGCTCAGAAGTATTATGACGATGTGATAAACTTGTTACATTATTAACATAATGGTATGCACAACCTTGTATCTTTTCAATTGTGAAATTAATTGGCATAACACAGATATAGTCCAAAATAAACAACAAGTCTTCTGCCATTTTAATATTTTCTTCAAACTTAATATTATTATATACAATAAGTTCTCTTAAGAATAATTTACCCCATACGAATCCATAATCAAAAATAGTCCCAGACTCAAACCAATTACTCGGACATGAGACGCTTATACGTTGACAACAATCTGATAAAGATACTGTTTTACCCACGTTATCTCTATAGAAATCTTGAAAAATAAATTGATTTATTCTATATGCTCCAACAAAATGCTTTACATAGTCTACTTCCACATAGTCATCGCTATCAACAAATAAGAGGTATTTTCCATGAGCATTACAAATTCCCAAATTCCGTGCTGCACTTACACCATGATTCGAAGTATGAAAAGCATACACTCTCTTGTCACTATCGGCCAGTTGGTCAACAACTATCGGAGTATCATCCGTACTACCGTCATCCACTATAATAATCTCAATATTTTGATACGTTTGCTTTATCAAACTTTCAATACAAAGCTTAAAGCTATCCTCCCCCCCCCCGTTATAAATCGGTACAATAATTGAAACCAAGTCATTCATAAGCTATAATCTGAGTGTATAACATCTATTAATTCATTCAACAATATATTAACCATCAATAAGTTAATTAAAATTTTGTAACTTTATAGTAGTTAATTGCCACATCATATCCATGTTACATAGTTCTAAGGTCAACTACGAAAGTAATAATATATTCTCAATATTGAGAGAACATTTTGGCAAAGATCTAAATTTGGCAAGGATGGCAATGAGTATGATGATATGATCCCTCTGCAATGTACAGAGAATCGTATATACGAAGCTTGCATCGGCATTTAAAGTGTTGTAGAAGCAAGTTCCTCATTGCGCAAAATCCAACGACAACTGCTGAATATATCACCAATACTAATCTGAGTTCATTCAAAAATTGCTACTAGCAAAGAGACTTTATTCTGTCTATGAAGAGGACTAACTGGAGTTAAATCGCCCAGTGTCTTCTGAAACGTACGAACAATTATCAAATCGAAATTTTTTATTTTTCCCCCACCTCTACCACAAAAAAACAACCGCTTATCATCGAGCTCAACACAAATAAGTTACAGTCTGAATAAGTAAAGTATCATGTGTCCTATGAAAAACGACATGTCTAATAATAATGAATAGTTCTATGCTATATTGTCTCACCAAATCTACAATAACACTAAAATATAGAGTTTAGTTTTCTAACACGATTATATATGGAAAAAACAAACACATAAGTTCGCATTGACAAACAAGCCATCATCTTGCCCCACCATGTATCCCCACTATACTTCTCAATGAAATATATACGAGACCGTCCCCAATGTCTGAACCTCTTTACCGGGTCACCTTTGTCGCTCTTGACGTGTGCATGAACAGCTTGTACATCAGCAAGATAATACATTTTCATGCCCGCAAATTCAGCCTGGCGTGACAAAATCGCTTCTTCGCAATATAGAAAAACATTCTCATCGAAAAAACCTATAGACTTCAGAAAATCCATCCGTATCAAGAAACAACAACCACTGACCTTGTTGCAATAATGATTCTGCTGATAATTCTCGATGAAGTCGTATGCCTCAGTCTTTTCATTCTTTTTGAACAAGCCAGTAAACCATCCGAAACAGCCATGCCAATCCCCGTCTCTCATCATCGGGTTCTGATGTACCCCGTCAAGCCCGACTATATCTGACGCAGTCACAACTAATGTATTATCTTCACTCATTTTTGATACCAATCGCGAAATATAATCCTCCTGTGGAAATTCCATGTCTGGATTAGCAATAAGAGCAAGTTCATAGCCCTTCTCAGCCGCATAGCGAAGACCAATATTATTACCGGCATTATATCCCTTATTCTCCTTGTTTTCTATGAGAGTACATTCCTGCTCAGAAGCAAGCTTCCTCAATTCGACTAAATCCTCCTCTCGGGAACAGTTATCAACGATGATGATTTCAATTTCAACTTCTCGCTGACGTTTCAGATAGTCAACGCACTTTCTGCAATCGGCGGAGGAATTGTAATTCAGCAATACAACAGGTACAATCATAAACAATATATGTTTCAGTGGGAATCAAACATCAATTTTTCACCAAAAATTTGATAAGCAAACCGGTGTTTTACTCCATTTCAAGTAAAATAATTAATATTGAGCAAGCACTTCCTCATACAAATCAACATAATCATTGAAACGGGCGTTCATATCATAATCCTTTGATTTTTCTAGACATGCATCATAATACGAAGCTTTTCCTTTTTCGGCAATAGAAATGACGCCATCCTTAAAAGCCAGGTAATCGCCCTGTTCAACGACAAGCCCCGTTTCCTTAGTCACGCTTTCAGGTGAGCCACCCGTATGATAGGTAATAACCGGAGTACCACATGCAAGAGCCTCCAAATTGACAGTCGGAAAATTATCCTCAAATGTAGGATTTGCAAATACAGTGGCAGCAGTATAGATCTGCGCCAACTCCTGTTGATTTGTAGTACGTCGAATTGCTGTTATCTTAGATTTCGGTTCCAACTCCTCCTGAGACAGGCCAACAAGTACAATTTTAAATTTATTTGTTAAATCATCCGCTAATTGTAAGAACACATCCAAACCCTTTCGTGTTGTCCAAGTACCTGCAACACCCAAGATTATCTTTCTGCCATCACTCATTAATTGATCGTATACTTCACCTTTTGTTGGCTTAAATTTATTAAGGTTGATACCGTTATTGATTACTCTCACATCAACGTCCTTAAGAAAGCTCTGCTTTGTCAAATCCTTTAACCAAACTGAAGGAGTAACTATCTTCATTAGCTTTATGGAAGTAAACAATCTTTTCTTTCTTCTGAAATTCCATGCCGATAAATCAAAATACCATGTTCTCGGCATATAGCCTATCTGAGGACAATTTCCGCAACCAGTCTTCCAATGCTGACAACCTATTGAATCAAAATGAATACAACGACCTGTCAAAGCCCAACAATCATGAAAAGTCCATACAACAGGGATTTTTTTCTTTCTAAGATATTTAAATAGAATGTCAATATTTAGATACCAACCGACGACATCATGAAGATGGATTATATCAGGATTGAATTTCTCTATTTTGCGTATAAAATTCAAAGTGGAAAACACAGAACCAGTATCCTGCAAATCCGTTATCCAAGCCCAATATCTGTGCAAAGTATTGGTTACACGATTACCAATGTATATGTGATTTGGGTCATTTCTATGCATATCTGCACTCATCTTACAATACTTCGATGCAGTAAGAGCTTCGTGTCCTCTTTCACGAGATACTTTTGCAATATTCAGCATAATATTTCCAGTGCTGAACATATCAGTCATATTAATTTGCAGAATCTTCATATACCCTTAAAATTTAGCGAGACAAAATAAATGAAATAAAATAGGATGTATCAGAAATAATTTTTTAGCCACCCTTAGCAAGACAATTTGTGGCTGATAGTACCGTTTAATAAATGTTTTTTTCTCAAAACTGATTTTTTTTACTTTTGCATACCTTTCTCTTCTGCAGAATTCACCATTAGCATACATAGCATAGATACTACGCATAAGCATAAGAGCAGAAAATGTTTTCGCCGTTTCAGATTGTTCGCAGTCGTATTCCTGAGCTATCTCTGATGTAACTGAGCTAAATTCATTAAACAACGCATATTCAGAAGCAAATGAATTGTATCTTTGTGAAAGATTAGAAACATTGACTTGGTAATAATAATTTGAACCTGATATAGTGATGACTTTCTTAGCAAATTTCACATAGTCCAACATAAATATCAAATCTTCAGAATAATGTATGTTTACATTAAATTTGATATCTTTTTCCGAAATCAGATTCTTATCAAAA
>JBJEBQ010000013.1:0-74430 GCA_051870215.1 Candidatus Cryptobacteroides sp.
CGCTGTGGTATATGCTCACCGGATTCCAACCTTTCTTAAATTCAATCCGATTGGACTCTATCCTCTGTTTGTTCAGCAGATCATTTATGTTGATAGCAAGTGCCATAATTATTTGTCAGCTTAATGGTAATTTTGTACTCTGTTTGTCTTTCAAAATATATATGGCAGCTTTGCGTTTTCGTCTTTTATTACCACAAACACCTTGAAAATCTGACGCGAAGTTAATGATTTTGCATGAGTTAAGCAAAGAAACGGGTGATAGATTTGCTCCCGGACAGGTCAGTTGGTCTTTTTGTAGCTGAGGATTGCCCAGGTGACGGAGAGGGTGCCGATGGCGAGCAGGCCGGCGGCGTCGTACCAGACATCCATGAAAGTGCTGCCTTTGAGGAAGACAGAGCGCATGGCGTCGGCATAGTAACGGAGCGGATTGGCGTAGGTGATGTACTGCGCCCATTCGGGCATGGATGAAATAGGGGTGAACACGCCGCTCATCAGCATGAATATCAGCACAAAGAACATCATTATGAACATTGCCTGCTGGGCGTTGTCGCTGTAGTTGGACACTAAAAGTCCGAGACCTGCAGTCACTGTTATGTGCAGGAGAGTGAACAGCATGATAATCCACAGACTGCCCTGGCAGACATAGCCGAAGACCAGCCATGCTATCAGCAGACATATCCCTATCATAAAATAGGTAATCACCCAATACGGTATCAGCTTGCATATTATAAAAGCGGTCTTCTTGACGGGAGTCACGTTTATCTGTTCAATGGTGCCGGCCTGTTTTTCACCGACAATGTTAAGAGCGGGGAAAAAGCCGGTCACCATGGTAACGGCTATGACTATCAGGGCGGGAACCATGAATTTCTTGTAATCCATATACTGATTGTAATAATATTTCGCAGATGCTTCAATCCGCGGTCCCTGCATGGCTGCCTGTGCCGCTGACGCATCGGTATGTGCCTGCATGAAAAGCATGATGCAGTTGGTGAGGTACTGCGAGCCTATGCTGCCCTTGGTGCCGTTGACTGTATTGACCTTCACTCCGAGAGGTATCCTGTCACCGTCGCGAAGGTCCCTGCTGAAACCCTGTTCTATGGTAAGTATGGCATCTGCAGTATTCTTGTCCATCATCGCCATAGCCTCTGCCGGGTCATCACATATATCCACTATCCTGAAATAGCCGGATTCGGTACATTTCTCGATCAGTTCCCGCGACAAGACAGACCTGTCGCTGTCCACAACAACCAAATTGATATTCCTGATTTCCATATTGGCTGCAAACGGAAAGACAAGCATCATCAACACAGGGAACACTATTACAATTTTAGGCAGCATCGGGTCCCTGAAAAACTGCCGGAACTCTTTTTCCAATAAATATTTCCACATACTTTTCTTATTTACAAACGAATCCTGAATTTCTTTATGCTGACGACAAGAAGGAAGGCCGTCATGGCGGAGAGTATCGTGAATTCCTTTGCTATGTAGGCAAAACCCGCCCCCTGTATCATGACTTTCTTTACCATAATGACAAACCATTTCGCAGGTATGATATGCGACACGCACTGCAATATCCCCGGCATACTTTCGCAGGGGAATATTATGCCGGAAAGCAGCACGGTCGGCATCATAAGCCCCATACCGGAAAGCAGCAGCGCAGTTCTCTGGGTGGAGGCCAAGACGGAAATCATAAGCCCTAAAGAAAGTGAGGTCAGGATGAAAATGAATACCATAAGGGACAGAAGGAGTACACTTCCCCGGATCGGCACATCCATGACAAATCTGGCAAGCAGCAGAATCGTGATGAAATTGACAGCCGATATGGCAATGTAGGGCAAAGCCTTGCTCACCACTATCCACAAAGGCCTGACAGGAGACACGAGCAGCAGTTCCATCGTGCCGGTCTCCTTTTCGCGTACAATGGAAATCGAAGTCATCATCGAACAGATTATCATCATGATAAGCCCCATCACGCCCGGTACGAAATTATAGGACGACTTCATGGCAGGGTTGTACATAAGCTGCACAGGCAGGGATTTCACAGGTATGCCTCCCGAATTGACTGAAATCCCGTTCTGTTCGCTCTGCACGACTCCCGTGACATACCCGGCGATAATCTGGGCTGAATTCGGGTCGGATCCGTCGCCCACTATCCTTATTTCCGCTTTTCCGTTTTTTGTGAGACTTCTGCCGAAATCCCTTCCGAAGCAGACGGCAACATTAACCCTGTTCCTCCTGAACTCCCTTTCAATCATATCGGCAGTCGCAAGATAGGCCGTAACTTCCAGATATCTGTTGTTCTCTATCCTCTCCACTATCTTTTTCACGGCAGGGTCCGACATATCTCCTACGACAGCCACCTTCGCACTGTTTATTTCCGTGCTCACCGCATAGCCGAACAGAATCATCTGGACGACCGGAAGTATCAGCACAATCATCATGGTCCTCTTATCCCTGAAAATGTGCTGGAACTCTTTTCTTACAAATGCAAAGAATTGTCTCATAATCACTCATTTAGAATTCATTTGACTTTTTCTGCGAAATTGACAGATACAATCATTCCCCGCGCTCCGCACTCCGCGCAAGAGTTCTGAACACCGTATCCATATCCTCCGCATTATACAGGCTTTTCAATTCCGCAGGCGACCCGAGCGCGTCAATCCTGCCGTCCACCATTATGGAGACTCTGTCACAATACTCGGCCTCGTCCATATAGTGGGTAGTGACGAACACTGTGACTCCCCTCTCCGTGGCATCATATATCTTCTCCCAGAACCTCCTTCGCGTCTCGGGGTCCACACCACCCGTAGGCTCATCCAAAAACACGATTTTCGGCTCATGTATCATGGCGATACTGAACGACAGCTTCTGTTTCCAGCCTAAAGGAAGCGATGCCACAAATGCGTTCCGTACATCCGTCATTTCAAGATCATGCAGGATTTCATCGGTCTTTCGTGCAATCTCCCTGTCTTTCAAGCCATAAATACCTCCGAAAAGGCGGATGTTCTCCCAGACTTTCAGATCGGGATACAGCGAAAATTTCTGGCTCATATACCCTATATGCTTCTTGATCTTTTCGGGCTGTGTCGCGACGTCAAATCCTGCCACAGTACCTCCGCCGGAAGTCGGACGGCTCAGACCGCACAATATTCTCATAGCGGTAGTCTTGCCAGCACCATTAGCCCCGAGGAAACCGAAAATCTCACCCTTATGCACATCGAAACTGATGTTGTCCACTGCCGTGAAATCCCCGAATTTCTTTGTAAGATTATGTATTTCAATTACTTTTTCCATTTTTAATACTTTCAAGAAGTCAAATCTTTCTGTTTTCTCCGGCAAGCCGCATAAAGCAGTCCTCAATACCCGGTTTGATTTCCCTGACCTCACAGTCACCGAAACCTGCCGAACGTATTTCCTCCAACAGCCTTTCAGCGTCAAGAGAGTCCCCGTCTACGGCGACATGATGTTCCGCCCCGAACGAAAAACAGCTTCTCACCCCGTCCACTCCGCGCAAATGCCTGAGAGACTTGTGCATAGGCTCAGCCCTGACTGCATACAGCCTGTACGGATATTTAGCCGCAATCTGCTCCGGAGTGCCTGTATCTATGATTCTGCCGTCCATTATCAGCGCAACCCTGTCGCAGAGCGAAGCCTCGTCCATATAAGGCGTGGACACGAAAATAGTAACCCCAGAACGTCGTATTTTCTCCAACATAAGCCAGAACTCCTTGCGGCTGACGGCATCCACACCGGTAGTCGGTTCATCAAGGAAAAGTACCGAAGGCTTGTGGACCAAAGCGCAGGAAAGCGCAAGTTTCTGCTTCATTCCACCTGACAATTTGCCTGCCCGTCTCTTTTTGAAAGGCTCTATCTGGGAATATATATCCTTGATTACTTCATAGTTAGCCTCAACAGTAGTCCCGAAAACGGTGGCAAAGAAGTTCAGGTTTTCCTCGACGGACAAATCCTGGTACAGGGAGAACTGCCCGGGCATATAACCGATTTTCCTTCTTATCTCCGCGTACTGCTTCACAACATCGGCACCCTCGACCTCAGCGGTTCCGGCATCTGCCGTCAGCAGAGTGGTGAGTATTCTGAATAGCGTAGTCTTGCCTGCCCCGTCCGGACCTATAAGCCCGAAGATTTCCCCTTTGTCCACGGACAATGAGACATCCGACAGGGCCCTGATTCTGCCGTAACTCTTACTTACATCCTTTATCTCTATTGCGACCATCTTGGAAAGGATTTAGAAATCTAACAATTTCCGATTTGATTTTCAAAGCCTTACGTAGGCATACATTCCCAACCTGAGACAGCCGTCATTCTTTACAGCCACTTTCACGGCATACACCAAATCCGCCCTCTCATCCCTGGTCTGTATGTTTTTTGGAGTAAATTCGGCATCGCTTGAAATCCAGGTCACCACGCCTTCATATTCCTTGGGGCTGTCAGTACCGTCGTCCGGGATTACAGTCACCTTGTCGCCGAGTTTCACGCCGGCAAGCTGGAAAGTCGAAAAATATGCCCTGACATACACATTATCCAGATCGGCGACCTCATATAGCGGCTTTCCGACCGTAACCATCTCCCCTGCCTCTGCATACTTCGTGAGCACAGTCCCCGAAATCGGAGACAGAACCCTGCATTTTGAAAGCTGATCCTCGGCCTTGGCAATCTGCACCTCGTAAGTCCCTATTTCATTCCTTATCCCGGCATTCCCGTTCTCGTAGCTCACCTTCTGGGCGGCGATTTTCCCTTTCAGTATAGCAATCTGAGCTTCCATGTCATCGACCTGCTTCTTTGTCCCTGCATTGCTCTGCAGCAACGCCCTGAATCTCCTGAGATCGGCTTCGTAGCTTGCAAGCTGCTCCTCCATAGGCTTCATCTGCAAAGGAATATCCACTATTCTCGTCAAAGCCCCCTCTTTCCTCTTGACAAGTTCCTCCTTCTGGAGATAAGTCTGCACTGAATCTATGACCCCGGTGAGTTCGCCTTTTATCAGTCTGTCCCCCTCTTCTGCCGCAAGGGACATCAGTTTGCCGTTAGACTCTGCCGACACCGTCACTTTCACTGCGTCTATCTGGCCGCAACCGTCAAATTCCATGTTCTTTTTCCCGCAGCCTGCAAGTGCCAATACAGCTGCAGCTGCCATTATTATATTCTTTTTCATACTATCAAAGATTTCCATGTTCGGTTTCATATTTTTGTTTTTTATTGTCCCAAAGTATTTTTCATATCGTATACCGCCATGAGCAGCTGTATATGGTGGATTGACCGCGCAAGCCTGGCATTGTGCTCGTCATCGATCATATCCATCAGATCCGTCATCCTGATTGTACCGCTGCTGTACTGCTGCTCGCCTGCCTCGCGTATGGAAGTACGCAATGCTATTATCTCATCGTCCTTTTCAAGCATCAGCCTTGCCTTGTCCACTTCGGTCTCTTTCTGAGTCACGTCCAAAGATGTGTTGAACATGAAAAGCTTCTGCTGCGTCTCGATGTCCTGACGGCTGTTGTCAATCTTTCTCATATCGTTTTTCCTCGTGTAGAAAGCCCCGATATTCCACTGCATCCTGATCCCCGCAATAAACATCGGTGCAAAATCGTTCTTGAGCATATTCAGCCCCGGACGTCCGTAGCCTCCCTGGAGAGTAAGGTCGAACTGAGGACAGACCAAAGAGTTCAGCTGCCTTACTTTTGCCTCATTCTGTTTCAGCTGTGCAGAATACAAAGCCAACTCCGGACGGAACACGCTGTTGCGGTCTACATTCCCTGCGTCGGACGGCATTACCAGCTCCACCCCGGACATATCCCTGCCGGTAAGCAACCCGAGCATCCTGACGTATGCAGCCCTATCAGCTTTCAGTACATCCGCCTGCTGTATGCAGTTGAGCATATTGACCTTGATGATATCGGCATCGGACCTGTATGCCATTCCGTTGGCCATCAAAGACCTGACATTTTCCTCATTCCTCCTGAGGCTCTCCATCAGCAGGCGGTTCTGCTCAAGCTGTCCGTCAATGAGCATGATGCCGAGAAAAATGTTCTGCACCCTCGACCTGACCGAATACAGCGACACTTCCACCTGCTTCCTCTGTACCTCGGCACCTGTACGGACAGCCTCCTTTTTGCTTTTCGAAACACCGCCGTCCCATATATGCTGGGTCACGTTTCCGGTAATCGAATACTGGTCATGGTGCATATCCAGGTCAAGGCCGGGCACATCAAAAGGCATTTCCACCACATCGGACTGCCACGTAGCCTTTCCCGAAATGGAAAACTGAGGTATCCATGACGCCGAAGCGATGGAAAGGTCATATTTTTCCGACGTCTCAATCAGCTCCAACTGTCTGATCTGAGGATAATTGGCCCTTGCCATCTCCTGACATTCCTCCAAGGTCACCGCTCCCGCGGCAAGCTGCCGGACACCGGAATTTCCCGTTGCAGGCACATTTTCCTGTGCCGAAGCAGCAATGCAACTCGCTGACGCTATGGCCAACAGAATAAAAATCCGTTTCATTTTATCAAATTTTAGAATACAGTCTCAAATATACCGTCCTGACAATCTCCGCCTTCCTCCCGGCAAGAAATTCCCCGACTTCCGCCTCGTCCCATTTGAGGACATTCTGCAGAATCGTAAGCGACATAAAAGCCGACAGATTCAGGCTGATTATGGTAAAAAGCAGATGGAAAGGATCCACATCGTTAATTTCACCGTCAGCAATCCACTTGCTCATACGGTCTTTATGTTTGAGGAATTCCTCCATTACTACTGCTTCAATATGCTTTTTGTATTTTTCAAGCATTTCAGGATTGCTGTCCGCCACATTGAGCATCAGAAAAGGAAAGCGCCTGTGTGTGTTCAGAAAGTCGAAATGAATATTGATGACCTTCTCCAATGTTTCCCAAAGCCCTGCCTCCGTTGACATCGTCCCTTTGACCGCGCAAAGCATTTCCATCATCTCCTTATCAAGGATTTTCTGGAAAATATTCTCCTTGCTTCTGAAATAATAATGCAGCATGGCATGGGTCACGCCTGCCTTTTCTGCAATTTTTACTGTGGAGGCCCCTTTGTAGCCCTTTTCAAGGAATATTTCCTTGGCGGCGTCCAGAATCGCCTGTTCCGTGTCGTTGTATTCTGCCATTTCGTGTGTTTGTGCAAATTAATTGGTACCATTGTTTAACAACCTTGTTAAACAATGCTGCAAATATATGAAAAATTTATTATAACAATACCGGTATGTGACAAAAATTCAAATATTTCGATTCAATGGCGCTTGTGCGGTTTAGAAGTCACCCGTCGCAGCCACAGTGAGATTTTTTATCATAAGTGCAGGATTATCACAATAAAATAGTATTTTTGCACTAAATGTTTTATGTAAGCGAAGCCAAGCTTCACCTTATTACTCCTGTTGATCTGTATGCAGAACTGAAAACGGAACTGTAAAGACATTGAATGATTAAGAAAGAACCCAACAATCAAGTTCAACAAAAAAGCAAATTTGCGAAATTGGAAATTATGGACAAGCCATTGAAATTCAAGAATATAATATTCGATATAGACGGCACGCTCGTTGACACTGAACGCACCGGCGTCTATTCCCTGATACAGACGGTAAAAGAGCTTATGGGAAGGGATATGTCCTACGAAGAAGCATATTCCAATTTCGGGATACCGTCAGGCAAAGTCGGTGCACTTTTAGGATATCCTAATACCGCCCATTTCGGAGATGTATGGGAAAAGCATTTCGTTGAATTGGAATACCTTATCAAGGCCTTCCCGGGAGTGGAAGAGATGCTTTGCAAGCTTTCGGAGTCAGGCCTGAGGATAGGCTGCGTCACCTCCCGCAACAGATTTGAATTTGAGAAGGACGAGGAGCTCAAGCCACTGACCGGATATTTTGAAATGGAAATTTGCGCAGAAGACACGGCAAAGCACAAACCCGATCCCGAACCGGCCCTTGAATTTCTGCGCAGGACCGGAGCTTCAGCCGAAGACACGATTTTCGTCGGTGACACGATGCACGATTTCCAATGCGCACATGGGGCCGGCATAGCATTTCTGCTTGCAGACTGGCATTCCCGCGGCATGCAGTCAATTCCCGCCGATTACATAGCCCGCAACGCCGAAGAAATGCTGGAAATACTATTATCCTATTAACGTACTCCGCCGATGACCTTGAATTCCGGAATGAGATTTTTTCGCATAAAAGTTGTACAACTGCACAACTTTTGTATCTTTGCACTATGAAAAAAATAATTGCATATAAGGGATACTATCAGGAATTTATGGCAAAACTGTCGGATTCCGAACGTAAAAAGATTCTACGAGCATTGGCCTTGTTTGCAACGGAAGACAAAATACCTAATCACTATATAAAATTCATCCGTGATGGGATTTACGAATTCCGGGTGAACTACGGAAATAATGAATTCAGAATATTTTTCATTTATGATGGTGAAACGATAGTGATATTGTTCAATTGCTTCAAAAAAAAGACGCAAAAAACTCCTAAAGCCGAAATAGAAAAAGCGATAAAACTAAAAAATGAATATTATGAACAAAAATGACATTTACGATGTAAGCGCTGAACTTGACAGGGAGTTGGGCGCAATAGGGACTCCTCAACGGGATGCTGCAATTGCACAGGCCTGGGAGGAATACAATGCACAAATACTGTTGGACGCACGCAAAAATGCCGGTCTGACACAGGCAGAACTGGCAGAACGAATCGGAGCCGACAAAAGCTACATTTCCAGAGTAGAGCGAGGCTTGACAATTCCAAGCATCGCAACCATGTATAAAATAGTTGCCGCAATGGGACTTACCATCGAACTTCGTCCGATCTAAGCAGAAATCCGAAAATTAAATACAGAATAATTTGCCAATTGTCACTGACAAAAAAAACAAAGGTTACACATGAGACCATTTTTCAAATCATTATTTGTCATTATTCTTATACTAAGCGGATGTGCCAAACTCTCCACATCTACGAAGGATTACCATTACAATATTCCCAAAGGAACCGTGCTTTTTATTTATGGCGGGGACAACTATAAAGATTACCTCGGAAAGATTAATGCCAGCAAATATGATTCTGAATCAATTTGGAATAAATATGGTACATATGGGAATAGATATAATGCAAAATGTATTTGGAATAAATACGGTACATATGGGAATCCATATAGCACAAATAGTCCATTTAATGACTACGCCTCAAATCCCCCGATCTTAGTCGACAATAAAGGAGCATTTTACGGTTACTTCACAAGCAATAAATATAATATTCAACAAGCTAACCTTCAATTAATTGACATCATTTGCGAGAATTACGAAGCAATTGGTGAGGATGTCAGCGGATGGTATGACAAAATATTTTATTGACACACAATAACATGGTATTCATTACATTAATCATAGTTCTCGCAATCGTTTCGGTGACAGATTTCTATATCTGGTCCAACTTCATCAAAGGCAGGAAACGGATATGGAGCATACTGCATTGGCTTCCTGCCGCCGGCTTGCTTGCAATGGTCTTTCTGTCACGGACAAATCTGATGTGGAGTTCCGAAATTTTCCGATTACTGATTTTTCTTCTGCTGACAGTGGCGATGGCGAAATGTGCCTTTGCCTTGTTTTCCATCATCGGGAAATGCCTGTCCGCACCACTCAGATCCGCCCCGGCAGTCTGCAATTATCTTGGTTTGGGAGCCGCACTTGCGGTAATTCTGTGTATGGGCTACGGAATGACCATAGGATGGAAAAAGATTGCAGTCAAGCAGATAGACATTTCTTCAGAAAACATTCCTCACGCTTTTGAAGGCTACACCATCGTCCAGCTTTCGGACATTCATATCGGGACTTTCAACAAAGCTCCGGACATGGTCGAAAATATGGTGGCAAAGGTAAACGCCCTGCAGCCGGACGCAATATTCTTTACAGGTGACCTTGTGAACGTCTCGCCTGATGAATTGAAGCCGTTTATTCCCGAGTTGTCTGCAATGAGCGCCCCTGACGGCATCTATGCCATTTTGGGGAATCATGATTATTGTGAATATCTCCCGGGGGTCGTGATTCCGGAAGAAGCACTGACCGAGCTGATACAACTTGAGGAAAATTTGGGCTGGACCGTGCTTAGAAATGACCATAGAATGATTTCGCGCGGGGATGAATGCATCGCTGTAATAGGTGTAGAAAACGATGGAGAACCGCCATTCCCTGCCCGTGGAGACCTTGTCAAGGCAAGCAAGGGACTCCCCGCAGACTGCTACAAAATACTGCTGAGCCACAATCCGACACATTGGAAGCGTGAAGTCCTGCCCGAAAGCGACATACAGCTGACTCTGTCGGGGCATACGCACGCCATGCAGCTGAAGGTGGGCAATTTCTCCCCTGCCAAATGGCGCTATCCGGAGTGGGGCGGACTCTATGAAGAAGGCTCCCGCAAACTATACGTAAATACAGGATTGGGTGGAACCGTAAAATTCCGCCTCGGCGTCCCCGGCGAAATCACCGTCATCAGGCTGCATTCAAAATAGAAACACACAATGGAACAGAAAAAGATAAAAATCAAAGGGGCCCGGGTCCACAATCTGAAAAATATAGATGTCGAAATACCTCTCAATGAAATAGTCGGAATTGCCGGCGTCTCAGGCTCCGGGAAATCGTCACTTGCCCTCGGGGTGCTGTACGCAGAAGGTTCCAGGCGCTATATGGAAGCACTTTCAACATACACGCGCAGGCGTATCACCCAGGCTCCGAAAGCCCAGGTGGATGATATTCTATACGTTCCGGCAGCAATCGCGCTCCGCCAGCGTCCCGGGGTTCCCGGAGTAAGGAGCACTTTCGGGACCGGCACCGAACTGCTGAACAGCCTGAGGCTGATGTTTTCACGACTTGCCTGCCACCGCTGTCCGAAATGCGGACATTATCACGGACCTACGCTTGACGTGGCTGCGGAAAAGGAACTGATCTGCGCACACTGCGGCCATCATTTCTTCGGTCCCGGAGCTGAAGACCTGTCTTTCAACAGCACCGGAGCCTGTGCAAAATGCGGCGGGACCGGAATGGTGATGACAGTAGACCGCTCGACCCTGATACCCGACGAATCTCTGACAATAGATGAAGGCGCCGTCGCTCCGTGGAACAGCCTGATGTGGTCACTTATGAAGGACGTCTGCAGGGCAATGGGTGTACGTACAGATGTGCCGTTTAAAGACCTGAGCGAGGCAGAAAAGGACATTGTATACAACGGGCCGGCCGTAAAGAAAACAATATTCTACAAGCCCAAAACCGGAAATTCCGGAGGAGAACTTGACTTCACATATTACAACGCCGTATACACAGTCGAAAATGCGCTTGCAAAAGTGACGGATGAGAAAGGCATGAAACGCGTGGAGAAATTCCTCAAAAGCGACATCTGCCCTGAATGTGGCGGCACCCGCATGTCGGAAGCGGCACGGGCGCCACGCATTATGGGACTTAGTCTTGATGAGGTGTGCACAATGCCGCTCGAAGAATGTGACGCATGGGTCAAATCCATTCCCGGCTCACTGCCTGAGGAAATGCGTCCTATGGCCGGAAGCATAATAGAGTCATTTACCCTCACATCACACAGACTTCTCGACCTCGGCTTAGGATATTTGAGCCTTGACAGGGCTGCAGCGACACTCTCCACCGGAGAACGTCAGCGAATGCAGCTCGCCCGCGTGGTCCGCAACCGCACAACCGGAGTAATGTATGTACTTGACGAGCCATCCATCGGCCTGCATCCTGCAAATATTGCAGGCCTGACCGGAGTGATGGACGACCTCGTGAAAGACGGCAATTCGGTCATACTCGTCGACCACGACACGCAGATACTCAGCCATGCGGACCGGCTTGTCGAAATGGGTCCCGGAGCCGGCGCAAACGGAGGCGAGGTCATTGCCCAGGGTACAATCAGGGAGATTGTATCAAATGGAAATTCGAAAATAGGTCCTTTCCTCGCCGGGAAGCAGGGGACAAGAATCCGCCCGACCGTAGCTTCAGGCGAAATGTTTGCGGAAGGTGTCATTTCAATGTCCACCGGTGCAATACACACGGTCAAAGCTCTTGAGGTCAGAATTCCGAAAGGCCGTATGACTGTAATTACCGGAGTGTCAGGCTCAGGAAAAACCACAATGGTGCTCGAAAGCCTTATTCCGGCTCTTGAGACAAAGATTGCAGGACGGCCGCTGCCGGCTCACGTGAAATCCGTCGAAGCCGCCGGCATTGCAAATGTCAAACTCGTGGACTCGACACCGATTGGAGCAAATGTGCGCTCTACCGTAGCCACCTATGCCAATGTGCACGACGAACTGCGAAAAATCTACGCCCGCTGTCCTGAAGCCAAAGCTGCAGGCTATAAAGCAAGTGACTTCTCATACAATACCGGAAATCTGCGCTGTCCGGTGTGTGACGGTACGGGCAGCGTGAGTCTTGACGTACAGTTTTTGCCTGACGTGGACATCCCCTGCCCTGAATGCCACGGTTCACGCTATGCCAAAGACGCCTGGCTGGTGCACTGCCACAACAAAGGCGGAAAGAAATTCTCTCTGCCCGAGCTGATGGCGGCTGACATTTCACAGGCCGCAAGCGACTGTGCTGATTTCAAAACAGTGGCGCAGCGTCTGGAGACTCTTGCCGGACTCGGCCTGGATTATCTCACTCTCGGTGAAGCTACCACAAGCCTGTCAGGCGGTGAAGCCCAGCGCCTGAAATTGGCGGCCGATATGGGCAGGCAGCAGAATGATACGGTTTTCGTTTTCGATGAACCGACAATAGGCCTGCATCCTCTCGATGTCCATACCCTGCTCGGAGTGCTGCAGCAGCTCATCGGACAAGGCGCGACAGTCATAGTTATCGAACATGATCTCGACCTCATCCGCAATGCAGACTACATCATTGACATGGGGCCGGGCGGCGGAAACGCAGGAGGCACAATAGTCGCTACAGGTACGCCCGAAGAAATCGCGGCAAATCCGCTCAGCCTCACAGGCCGTTTCCTCAGGTAGCCTGACAGTTTTTTCCTATACATTCGAACAATAAATTTGGCTATATTTGTGCTAAAGCACAGATATACGCTGGCGCCTCGGAAAACAATCAAAATAAGTTTGTTGTCTTCTCTCGGCTTTTGGCTATATTTGTACAGAATTAAATTTGAACACTCGGATATGACTATATTTCAACAGATGCTCCTATGCGCCGGAGGTCTCGGACTTGCATCTCTGCTTGGTTCTTCCATCGGCTTGGTCGTGAGGAAAATTCCCCACAAATGGAATGATATTTTTCTTGGATTCTGCGCCGGAATGATGCTGACGGCCTCACTTGTCTGTCTCATTATGCCTGCCGTGGAGATGGCCGGGCCGGCACATTGGTGGCAGCCTCTTGTCGGCGTCCTGCTTGGCGTGCTCCTCATCGCTTTCCTTGACAGAATCACTCCCCATCTGCATCATCTTACCGGCATTGACTGCGGTTCTGACGGCGAAGAGCCTCACAGTTCCAAGATAAAAAGCATCGACCGGGTACTGCTCTTCGTAATTGCCATAGCCATACATAAATTTCCGGAGGGACTTGCCAGCGGCGTCGTATTCAACGGAGAAGATATCGGCAATGCATACACCGTGGCAATCACCATTGCCCTGCAGAATATTCCCGAAGGAATGGTTGTCGTCACTCCCCTGCTGATGATAGGTGTAAGTTACTGGAGAGCCTTGGGTGTCGGACTCATAGTGGCCCTATTGGAAATTGCCGGTGTACTGTCAGGCTACCTGATCGGAGACATTTCTTCCGTACTGCTCCCAACCGTCACCGCCATTGCCGGAGGTGCCATGCTCTATGTAATCAGCGATGAAATGATTCCGGAGACCCACAGCCACGGCTACGAAAAAGCCGCCACCTACGCCCTCGTCGCCGGCGTCATGTGCATGCTCTATATCCAGATGCTCGTGTAGGCCTGTCTATAGTCACAATGATTATCACTCTAATACGGATAAAATGCAAAAAGAGCTGTAACAAAGTGAAATTTGCAGCAGCCCTTTTTTAGCGGATATGTGGGGTTCATCAGATTGTACCGTTCATCTCGTGATCGCAATAGATGCAGCGGAGAGTCCCGTCGGCGGACTTGTAGTAGCGGGACGGGAGATGCGGCTCGATGGTGGTGATGCAGTGGCGGTTGGTGCAGCGTGGGCCTTCGGTGATTTCGCAGTCTGAACGCAGGGGCTGCGCAGGGGCTTCAATCCCGGAATTGGAGTCGGAAGCAAGGTCTTTCCACTGCAGCAAGGTGTAAATCAAGGCCATACGCACGAATTTGCCGTTTTCGACCTGGCGGAAATATGCGGCGCGGGGATCGGCGTCTACCTCCATGGCAATCTCGTTGACACGTGGCAGAGGGTGCAGGACTATCATTTTTTCTTTGGCAAGAGCCATCTTGGCAGCATCGAGTATGAAAGAATCCTTGAGGCGTTCATATTCAGCCTTGTCGGCAAAACGTTCCTGCTGGACGCGGGTCATATAGAGTACGTCGACAAGCGGCATTGCCTCTTCGAGAGTGTTCACTTCAAGGTATTCAAGGCCGTTTCTGTCGCAGACATCATGTTTGATATAGTCAGGCAGTGCCAGTTCTTCCGGAGCAATCAGAACGAATTTCACTCCCTCATAGCGTCCCATAGCCTTGATCAGAGAATGCACGGTACGGCCGAATTTCAGGTCGCCGCAAAGCCCCACAGTCAGATGGTCAAAGCGGCCGAGTTCACGGCGGATGGTAAGCAGGTCGGTCAGAGTCTGGGTCGGATGGCTGTGGCCGCCGTCTCCGGCATTGATAATCGGAATCTCGGAATAGCGGCTTGCAACGTAGGGAGCGCCTTCTTTCGGATGACGCATAGCGATGATGTCCGCGAATTTTGACACTACCCTCACCGTATCCTCAACTGTCTCGCCTTTGCTGACCGACGAACTTGCCGCATCCGAAAATCCAAGTACATTGCCGCCTAATTCCATCATTGCCGCAGTGAAGCTCAGACGGGTACGGGTACTCGGTTCATAGAAAAGCGTGGCAAGTTTTTTTCCACGGCAGGCCTCCGCATATTTGTCCCTGTGGGCGATGATGTCAAGGGCACGGTTGATGACAAGGCCGATTTCTTCAACGGTGAAATCGGTAGGATCCAAAAGATTGCGCATAGCTGTAAATTTTATTTGTTCATCCAAGATTCGTCAGAAGGATTGGCACGGAAAGCGAGGAGTTTATCCTTATCTTCGGGACGGATGTATTTTTCCTCAACCGCCACATCCACAAGCACGTCCAAATTGGAAAGACTGTGGTTTTCCACCTTCGCCTCTGCCATGCGGTCCAGGCCTTTCTTCATTCCGTAGGTAAAAATACTTGCAACTCCGAGCACCTCGGCACCTGCTTCACGAAGCACGTCCACGACCTCGATGCAGCTGCCTCCTGTTGAGATAAGATCCTCAATTACAACGACTTTCTGGCCAGATTCGAGACGGCCTTCAATCTGGTTCTGTCTGCCGTGGTCTTTGGAGCCCGAGCGGACATAGCCCATGGGCAGGTCGAGAATTGTGGCCGTGATGGCGGCGTGGGCGATGCCGGCAGTGGATGTACCCATAAGAACTTCTGCCTCAGGATAGTATTTGCGCACTATTTCCGCAAGTCCGGCTTCTACGTCTTTGCGTACCGGGACTGAGGTCAGGGTCAGGCGGTTGTCGCAATAGATTGGGCTTTTTATTCCGCTTGCCCAGGTGAACGGCTGTTCAGGACGGAGGAATACCGCCTGGATTGACAGCAGGTCTTTTGCTATTTTTCTTTCCATTATTTATTATTATTTTTTTTGGGCGGATTGGCAAAGCATTCCGGGAGCTTAAATACGCTCCGCAAGGCTCCCTCCATGCTTTGTCCAATCCGCTTATTCTACATTATCACTATAAAATATTTTTTGTTATTCCCCGCAGAATTCTGCGCAGCAGCGGCGGTAGGCAGCTACGGGGTCTTCGGCGGCGGTGATTGGGCGGCCGACGACGATGTAGTCTGTGCCGATTTCACGGGCGCGTGCAGGAGTGGTGATTCGCACCTGGTCTCCGACTTCCCCGCCGGCGAAACGTATGCCAGGGGTCACGGTCTTGAAGCCGCTGCCGCAAGCCTCCTTCACAATGCCCGCCTCAAGCGGTGAACAGACAACCCCGTCAAGCCCGGCCTCTTTTGCACAACGCGCATAATGAGCAATCACATCGTTGATATTTCCCGGAATGAGTATATCCGAATGCATCCTCTCTTCGCTTGTCGAAGTCAGCTGGGTCACAGCCAATAGCATAGGGCGGCTGCCGTCAGGACGTGTGAGGCCTTCGAGAGCGGCGCGCATCATTTCCCTGGTACCTGCAGCGTGAAGATTGCACATATCCACATCAAGGCGTGAAAGCACTGCCATTGCTTTTTTGACCGTGTTCGGAATATCGTGCAGTTTGAGGTCGAGAAACACCTTGTGTCCGCGTTTTTTGAGTTCACGCACAATTGAAGGGCCCTCCGCATAATAAAGTTCCATTCCGACCTTCACAAAAGGTTTCTCCTCCGTGAACTTGTCCAAAAAGGCGAAAGCCGCCTCAGCACTTGCGAAATCGCAGGCTATAATTACATCACGTTCATTCAAATTACTCATATTCAAAAACTGTTTTGACATTAATTACTAATTACACATCGCTAATTGCTATATAACCAAGCTCTTTCGCCCATTCGACTTCAGGCTTCGCCTTGCGCTCAGGATGACAATTGCACATTGCTAATTGCTAATTACTAATTGTCAATTGCGACTTGCCGCTCCGATTATATCCTCAAGCCTTTCTATCCCAAGCCTCTGCATCACAGAAGGAAGCTCCTCGACAATGGTCTTGCACACATACGGGTCCACAAGGTTCATGGCTCCGACCTGCACCGCAGTTGCCCCGGCCATCATCATCTCAATCACATCCTCAGCCGAAGTCACTCCGCCGCAGCCCATTACAGGGATGCTGCAGGCACGCGCCACCTGGCAGACCATACGTAAAGCCACAGGGAAAATTCCCGGGCCTGAATACCCGCCCATCTCATTGGCAATCACCGGACGGCGTCTGGCAATATCCACGCGCATACCCAACATGGTATTAATCAGACAGATACCGTCAGCACCGGCATCCTCGCAGGCGAGAGCTATCTCCGCAATGTCAGTCACGTTCGGCGAAAGCTTGATGTATACAGGCTTGGTCGTCACAGCCTTGACCGCACGTGTCACCTCAGCCGCAGCCTCGGGGCGTGTACCGAAAGACATGCCGCCATGGCGTACATTCGGGCAGCTGACATTCACCTCAATAAGACCGACCTGCTCCTCCCTGTCAATCAATGAGCAGCAATAGGCATATTCTTCGACGGAAAATCCGCTGATATTCGCGATTACAGGCTTATGGAAAATTTTCGCAAGGCGCGGAAGCTCCTCAGAAATCACCGCATGAATGCCGGGATTCTGCAGTCCGACAGCGTTTATCATACCCGAACATCCGCATTCCGCAATGCGCGGTGTCGGATTGCCGAAACGCGGCTCACGGGTAGTCCCTTTGAAAGAGAACGAACCGAGAATGTTTATATCATAGAATTCCGCAAACTCACGGCCGTAGCCGAAAGTGCCTGACGCCGGGATTACCGGGTTGTCCAGCTGCAGTCCGCTGAGATTTACCGATGTATCCGTCATAATATTATTTCCTCCTTTTTCATTACAGGACCTTCCTTGCAAATGCGTTTATAGCCTGTGATTGTCTTGCAAGAACAGCCCATGCAGGCACCGAAGCCGCAGGCCATACGCTGTTCGAAAGAAAACTGTCCGTCTGCAGACGAGCCGTGATAAAGGGCACGCAGCATAGCTTCAGGACCGCAGGCATACAGATAATCATATTCCACCAGGCTTAGCGCATCAGTCACAAAGCCTTTGATACCGGCCGAACCGTCAGCAACGGCAAGCAGCACCTGACAGCCCAAAACCTTGAATTCATCCAAATAAAAGACCTCTGAAGCTGTATTGAAACCCATAATCACCGTCGGCCTGAAACCCTCGGCAAGCAGCTTTTTCGCCAGGCCGTACAAAGGCGGCACTCCTACACCACCGCCCACAAGCAAAGGCCTTTGCATTCTTTCCACCTTGAGGTCAAAACCGTTGCCAAGACCTGTGAGCAGGTCCAAAACCGTCCCCGCAGGCATTGCGGACATCTGTCTGGTCCCCCCGCCTACCACCTTATAAATCAAAGTGACAGTACCGGCATCCCAATCACAGATGGAAATAGGCCGGCGCAGAAATCTGCCTTCGAGCTGTATGTTGACGAACTGCCCCGGTGCAGTGATGAAACTTGTATCACCTGCCAACACCATCCTGTAGACAGTGGCAGTCAGAGCCTCATTTCCGAGTACGGTATAAAGTCCGTGGCGATAATTGTTTTTTTCCATAATACAACATTTTGGCATGCGGCAAGAACTCATATTCTTCCGACAGCCCGGTCATTATTCGGCGTCAATGGTTGACACACCAAGGGTTATTTCCTCCAAGACATCAAGCAGCACGCGCACAGTCTCCAGAGAAGTGAACATACTGACATTGTTCTCCACGGCACAGCGGCGAATTTCATAACCGTCACGTGTGGTGCTCATCTGGTTGATGTCTATAGTGTTGATGACATAATTGATATGCCCCTGGCGCAGAGCATCAAAAATCTCATTGCTGCCCTCCACGAGCTTTGAACGTGTACGGGTGCGGATTCCGTGTTTGCGCAGGAAGTCTGCCGTACCGCGAGTAGCTTCGATATTGAAGCCTAAGTCGTAGAAGCGGCGGATGAGCGGAAGTGCAGTCTCCTTGTCGCTGTCGGCTATGGTCGCAAACAGAGTACCGTAATTAGCCACGTTCAGCCCGGAAGAGCGCAAGGCCTTGTACAGCGCACGGGTCAGCTTGTTGTCATAGCCTATGGCCTCTCCCGTAGATTTCATCTCAGGAGACAGATATGCGTCTATGCCGCGTATTTTCGAGAATGAAAATGCAGGGGCCTTGACATACCAGCGCTTTTTCTCCTTAGGATATACCTCGGTATAGCCCTGTTCCGCCAAAGAATGGCCGAGTATGACCTTGGTGGCGATATCGGCGAGAGGATAGGCGGTAGCCTTGCTGAGGAAAGGCACTGTGCGGCTTGAACGCGGATTCACTTCAATGATATAGACATCATCCTTTTCATCTGCGATAAATTGGATATTGTACAGACCAATAATGCCGATTTCCTTGCCGAGACGCACTGTATAATCAATTATTTTATCTTTCACCGACTGGGAAACAGAGAAGCTCGGATAAACCGAAATCGAGTCTCCTGAATGGATACCTGTCCTCTCGACATGCTCCATAATGCCCGGAATGAACACGTCCTTGCCGTCGCAGACCGCATCCACTTCAAGTTCACGTCCCATAATGTATTTGTCCACAAGCACAGGCTGGTCCACATTTATTTCCACAGCGGACTGCAGATAATGTCTCAGTGATTCTTCGTTGCTGACAATCTGCATTGCACGGCCTCCAAGCACGTATGACGGGCGCACAAGCACAGGATAGCCTATTCGGGCAGCCACTTCCACACCGGTTTCGATGTCCGTAACCGCCTCACCCTTAGGCTGTGGAATCTGCAGACGGGTCATGATTTTTTCGAAAGAATCGCGGTTCTCCGCATTCTCGATAGCCTGCACGTCAGTTCCGATAATCTTCACGCCCAAATCGTGCAGAGGCGCAGCTAAATTGATGGCAGTCTGGCCTCCGAGCGACACGATAATGCCCACCGGATTCTCGAGATGGAGCACATTCATCACATCCTCGACGGTAAGAGGCTCGAAGTACAGTTTGTCTGAAACGGTGTAGTCCGTAGACACTGTTTCAGGGTTGTTGTTGATGATAATCGCCTCATAACCGGCTTTATGGATGGACCAGATTGCGTGTACCGTCGAATAGTCGAATTCCACGCCCTGGCCTATGCGGATAGGGCCCGAACCAAGCACGACGATTTTCTTTCTGTCAGTCACAATGCTCTCATTTTCACCCTCGTATGTAGAATACAGATAAGGCACATATGAGCTGAATTCTCCGGCACAACTGTCTATCATTTTATATACCGGCCAAATTCCATTTTTCTCCCTGAGACGGTAAATTTCCTTCTCGCTGCTGTTCCAGACCTGAGCTATGAACTTGTCACTCACGCCCATACGTTTCGCCTCGCGCAGAATTTCGACATCGAATGGTTTTGCAAGCAGTTCTGACTCGAATTCCACAATATTCTTGAATTTCTCAAGGAAGAAAAAGTCGATTTTAGTCGAATTGTAGATCATGCCCAAATCCACGCCCATGCGTATCAATCTGGCAATGGCATAAAGACGGTCATCGGTCGGGGTATGGATATAATCCAGGAGCGTCTGTCTGTCCCAATTGTCGAATTTCCTGTTGTAGATATGACAGACACCCGTTTCGAGTGAACGTACGGCCTTCAGAAGGGACTCTTCCAAAGTGCGGCCTATGCTCATGACCTCGCCGGTAGCCTTCATCTGCGTGCCGAGGGTATTGGAGGCATCAGCGAATTTGTCGAAAGGGAAACGTGGTATTTTGGTCACAACATAGTCGATTGAAGGCTCGAATGCGGCAATGGTGGTTGCGAGCTTGATTTCGTCCAGGCGCAGTCCAACAGCGATTTTAGCGGTCACTCGGGCAATCGGGAAGCCGCTTGCCTTGGATGCCAAAGCTGATGAACGGCTGACTCGCGGGTTCACTTCAATAAGGTAGTAATTGAAAGAAAGCGGGTCAAGCGCGAACTGCACATTGCAACCGCCCTCGATTTTCAGCTCACGTATGATTTTGAGGGCAGAATTACGCAACATCTCGGACTCCTTGTCCGTCAGAGTCTGGCATGGACATACCACGATGGAGTCACCGGTATGCACACCCACAGGGTCCACATTTTCCATATTGCAGATAGTAATGGCCGTGTCGTTGGCGTCACGCATCACCTCATATTCTATTTCTTTGTAGCCCTTGATACTCTTTTCGACAAGTACCTGATGGGTCGGAGAAATGGCAAGCGCGTTGCGCATCAGATCCTCCATTTCTTCCTTGTTGTCTGCAAATCCTCCGCCCGTACCTCCGAGAGTAAAAGCAGGACGCAGCACCACAGGATAGCCGATTTCTTCAGCAGCCGCGAAACCTTCTTCCATACTGCCGGCAATCTCCGACGGAAGCACAGGCTCACCGAGTTTTTCGCACAACTCCTTGAACAGTTCCCTGTCCTCTGCGCGCTCGATGCTCTCAAAGGAAGTCCCGAGAATTTCGACGTCGCACTCTTTCAGCACGCCTTTTTTTGCAAGCTGCACGGCAAGGTTGAGTCCGGTCTGGCCTCCAAGGCCCGGCACTATGGCGTCAGGACGCTCGTAACGTATGATTTTCGCAACATATTCGAGGGTCAGAGGTTCCATATACACCTTGTCGGCTATATGTGTGTCGGTCATGATGGTGGCAGGGTTGGAATTCACAAGAATTACCTCATAGCCCTCTTCACGCAAAGCAAGGCAGGCCTGTGTGCCTGCATAGTCAAATTCAGCGGCCTGTCCAATGACGATAGGGCCTGAGCCGATGACCATTATTTTCTTTATATCCGTTCTTTTTGGCATAGCTTTTATCAATTGGCAATTAGAAATTAGTAATTAGTAATTAGTAATTAGTAATTAATATGTATGTTTATATAATTATCAATTGGCAATTAGCAATTAGAAATTTTCATAAGGTCGATGAATTGGTCGAAAAGGTAGGCGCTGTCCTGAGGGCCGGGAGCACTTTCAGGATAATACTGCACCGAAAACAGCCTGTCACTTTCCGAGCGGACCCCCTCGACGACATTGTCAAGCAAATCTATATGTGTGATTTCCAGTCCTGTAGTCTTCAGAGAATCCGCATCCACAGCGTATGAATGGCTCTGGGAAGTGATTTCGATATGACCGGTGAGCAGATTCTTCACAGGATGGTTGCCGCCGTGATGGCCGAGTCTGAGCTTGTAGGTCCTGGCACCGTAAGCCAGGCAGATAATCTCATGCCCCATACCTATTCCGAAAACAGGAAGCCGGCCGCGAAGTGCACGCACCACCTCAAGCACCGTCGTCACTTTTTCGGGATCTCCAGGACCATTGGAAATCAGAACGCCGTCAGGCTGGAAAGCCATAATCTCCTCAGCAGTAGTATTGTAGGGTACCACAGTAACATTGCAGCCGCGTTTGTTGAGCATACGTACAATATTGTATTTCAGACCGCAGTCGATGGCCACAACATCATATTTGTGATTCGGCGTACGGGAGAACCAGCGTTTGCGGCAGCTCACACGCGCCACGTGATTCTCATCCGGCATCGTGTTGCGCAAACGTTCCAAGGCCTCTTCCTTCGAAGTGTCCGCGTCTGTAATTATCACACGCTGAGCACCTTCATCACGGATTATACGGGTAAGACGGCGGGTATCCACGCCTGAAACCCCTGGGATGTTGTTCTCCTCCAGGAACTCGTCCAAAGTCTGTGTATAGCGGAAGTTGGACGGAGAATTGTTGTACTCGCGCACTATCAGACCGCCGAGGAACGGAGTCTTGGACTCATCGTCCTCATCGGTAATTCCATAGTTTCCGATCAGAGGATAGGTCATCACCATAATCTGACCGGCACAGGCAGGGTCGGTAATCATCTCCTGATAGCCCGACATGGCAGTGCAGAAGGCTATTTCAGCCACCACTTCCCTGTCGGCCCCGAAACCATGACCGAAAAACTCACACCCGTTTTCCAATACGATTTTTTTGTTATACGGCAACATATACAGTTTGTTTATTTATTTGCTATTATTTCTTTTTTGAAGATTCCTCCACTACGCCCTTAGGGCTCCGGTCGGAACGACACCTTGGGGTGCACGTTCGAACACTTCCACTCCATTGAGGTAAGTGGCGACACAGCGGCCATCCACTTCCCGGCCGGCGAAAGGCGTTGATTTTCCTTTGCTTATGAATTTCTCAGGGTCAATCAAATAATGCTCACCGAGGTCAAACACAGCCAGATCAGCAGAGCTTCCCACTCCGACAGACTCCAGCCCCATTATTTTACGTGGATTCACAGCCATCAGCTCCACAAGTTTTTCGAGGCTTATCACGCCGCTCTTCACCAAGCAAGTGTACAGCAGCGGAAAAGCCGTCTCAATGCCGACTATGCCGAAAGCACTGTCCTTCAAACCCTTGTTCTTCTCTTCAGCCGAATGAGGAGCATGATCCGTGGCAATCACATCAATGGTCCCGTCCTTTATGCCCTCTATCAGCGCAGCCCTGTCCTCTGCCGAACGCAGCGGCGGATTCATTTTCCACGCTCCGTCCTCCTTCAAATCCATATCCGTCAGCAGCAGATAATGCGGCGCGGTCTCGCAAGTCACAGGCAGTCCCTCCGCCTTGGCGCGACGTATCAGTTCCACACTCTCTTTCGTCGAAATATGGCACACATGATAGCGGCAGCCTGTCTCACGCACAAGTTCCAGATCCCTGGCAATCTGCCTCCACTCGCTCTCCGAGCAAATCCCCGCATGACCGTGGGCCTTTGCATATTCCCCGTCATGGATATAGCCTCCGCGAAGCAGCTCATTCACCTCACAGTGGGCTACTATCATCTTGCCGATTTTATTACACCCGGTCATGGCCGCCCTCATCAGCCAATCGCTCTGCACTCCCCTTCCGTCATCGGAAAATCCCGCAACATCAGCAGCCAACGCGTTGAAATCCACCAATTCGCCCTCTCCTTTCTGCCCCATAGTAATGCACGCGTAAGGATAGACCTTTATGCGTGCGCCCTTTCTTATTGCCTTCAACTGCACTGCCAAATTTTCCGGACAGTCCGGCGCCGGCTTTAAATTGGGCATAGAGAACACCGCCGTATATCCTGCCACAGCCGCAGCCTCCGTTCCGCTCGCAATCGTCTCTTTGTACTCAAAGCCCGGCTCACGCAGATGCACATGCACATCCACCAGCGAGGGGAAAATCCACTTACCGCCAAAATCACGGATCTCCGCCTTCCCGTCCTCAATCTCCGGGGCAACAGCAGCTATCACTCCGTCCTCAATCAGCACGTCGCAAACACCCTTTGTCCCTCCAAGCAGGACATTCGCATTTTTCAAGATCAATTTATCCATATTCTGTCGTAAAGCTGAAGGAATTTTGCCCGATGGCACAAAAAAAAGAGCAACTCTCCCGAAATGGGAAAATTACTCTTATATATCAGATAAAAGAAAATCACAGCCTCGCTGCACACTATGTACAGTCCGTCGGAAACAGAACCTATGTTTTCTCTTATAGTTTTCCATACCATTCAAAATATCTCCGCAAAGGTACAATTTTTTCCGAAAGAGCAAACAATTTTTCCAATATTTTTTCAAATGAAAAATATGCCACGGCTTAAACGAATAAAAAAGTTAGTTTTTTTAATAATTATTTAAGGTTATTATATACAAATCAATCACTATTCCACTATATAAGCTTATGGCGTACGAAATAAAAAACAATAACGAGACTACCATCTTATATTGAATATTTTGCATATATTTTAACCCAATTATATACTTTAATGTACCAAAGGTAATTAAAATCTTCTTTTTCATCTGCATAAATTTTTAAAAATACAAAAGAAACATGCGGCTCACAAATCACTTCAATGCAGATGAACAGAAGATGTTCATGGTTTTAGAGTCTAAAACTTGCAAAGTACATAGACAACCTCCTAAAATAAGTTTCCACAATAATGGAATTAAAGTAAAAGCCTGTTGCAATAGATATGAAGATATACTCAATCGTAAAATTGCACTTATTCAGCAACAAATTATTGAATCAAGGCTCTGAAAATATTATAGCATGTGTCATTAACGAGTTATGCTTGAATGTACTTGTTCTCTCTGTTGCAAATTGGCATATTATATTATTGTTTTGTTTTCTGTATGCAACTTTGCCAAGATATACTCCTGTTTCATTATTTGTCAATGGCAAATTGAACGAAATTGACTTGAATAGTGGTACACTTAAATAAAATGGCGTTGCCTTGCTATTCTCTGTATACATAAACATGCAACTTAATATACATGCTGATATTGAAAGTTCATCAGTATTTTCAAATGTCATTATTGAAATATTGGAGGCATTTATATCCTCGGATATCATACGATGAATACTGCATTTAAGGCTTTGCCCCCCCCAGATTCCGTCAGAAATTTCATTCATAACGGATAAAAGACCTGCTTTGCTGATTTTCTGTTCTGGGTTGTTGAAACCAGCATTCTCAAGAGCAGTCTCAAATGATTGTTTAGACATAATCTTATGAAATTAGTTTATAGAGTAATATATCTATCCGAATATTAATTGCTAATAACTTTGTTAATCATATAAGTTATTGTATTTTAACATGTTAAAACTTTTTATTATATTTATATAACAATAATATTATATCTCATGAGAAGTAAATAGGCGAAAAACGTATTACCGGTCATTTTAATGACAAAGGTTATGAAACAGAAAACAAAATCCTTCCGCTCGTTTATGGATTCTTTGCCAAATGATAAGGCTTGTAAAGAATTCCTTGAACAACAACGATGGAATGGAATGCCTATTTGCCCCCATTGTGGCTGCGTTGACGAAAGACACTACAAATTGAAATTCAAGGGAGAGTTCAATGGGCTTTATAAATGCAGGTATTGCAGAAAAAGATTCACCGTAACTACGGGAACAATGTTTGAGGGCAGCAATGTACCACTAAAGGATTGGTTTTACGCAATTTATCAGTTCTTATCTCGAAAGAAAGGAATAAGCAGTCTTCAATTGGCACGGGATATTGGCGTAACTCAAAAGACTGCATGGTTTATGCTACATAGAATCAGACACAATCTAAATGAAACCGAATCTTTCCTGACAAACCAATTTGACGATGTTGTTCAAGTTGATGAAACCTATGTTGGCGGAAAGAGCAAAGGTCGCTTCAAATTCAATCGTGGCAGGAGTACAAAGCAGAAAACACCAGTAGTCGGATTACTTGACGAAAATCGGGTTTATGCACTTGTAGTGCAGAACACAAATAGTAAAACCTTAATGACAATCATTCAAGGACTTGTAAAGAAAGGTACTACCGTAGTAACTGATGAATGGCCTGCATACAATAATTTACGGTATGAGTATATTCACGAGGTTGTAACGCACAACACTAAACAATATGTAAATAAGCATGGATTTCATACGAATGGCATTGAAGGCTTTTGGTCTCATCTTAAAAGAGGACTGAAAGGCATATATCATTCTGTACGACCATTTCATTTACAACTATATTGCGACGAATTTGCATACAGATATAACACCCGTAAACTTAATGACCTTGATAGATTTCTAAATTTCTTACAACACCCAACAGAAAGGTTAAGATATTCAGAGTTAGCGATTGCCGTTTAATGAAAAATTTGTAATTTTGTAGTGTTCGCAAGAACACTACATACTTTTTAGGAAGCGTTTAGCTTATTCCGCGCTGATGAATCTGGACAATTCAAATGTGTCGATGGAATATGAGGATGCTGTCCTTTGGTTTGGTATGCTATGCATTCGTGCAAATGTATATAACCAATGGGCGTGAGCTGTTTAATCTCATTTTCGACACAGGTTGTCCAGAACCTTTCAGCAGTTTGAGTTAGCAGTCTCACGCTTTCTCGTACTTAAACTCCCTTTTGAGACTGGTGGGGCAGCACTAACTTATATGAAAGTTTTACTAAAATTGATGACTGTGAGCCTTATTGTCTGCGGGTTCACATTTAATGCCCATTCGCAATCATTGGGTTCTTTATTCAAGAAAAGAATCAAGAAAGAAGATAGAGTGGAAAATGTTTATCTTCCGAAATTCACAGCAAATAATGTCTCTAAATTCAAGGAAAAATGGGGACATATAGAGAACTCGTTAGAATATACAAAGGATGATATCAAATTCATAATAATCAGGGAAAACGATACAAAATCAAAACTGGTTAATTACCATTACACAAATGCCCAATATGGCGGATATGTAATTAGAGATGAGCAAAATAACATAATAGATACAGTATTAACTCATACATATGTTCATGACGGCATTAGTAGGTTTGTACAGTCTGAATTGAAAGAAAAAATCAGTATGAGTGAATATGTTGCTGAAAAGTTACAAGAGCAACAAGACTATGTCGATTCTGAGACACTACGCTTGAGTGATATTCTTGAGCGAAGTCAAATAGTTGACAAACGAGAATTAGATGCACGGCGTGAAGCAGAACGTGCAAGATTTGTAAGTGATTCGATAAAAAGGGCAGAAGATGAATATTATCGAAAACTAAATGAAGAAAATAAGCAACGAGCCGAACTTGAGAAATTTCAAGAAAGACTCGCAAAAGTCAACTTCCAGTTTTATGAGCCTACATCAGAAATAAAACAGAAGACTTATACCAACAAGGTAGGTGCAACAGTGTCGTATAGCTTTTATATGAAAGACGGCAAGGAAGTCCGCCATGGCAAGTTTTCCATTAAGGGTGTATTCAATGACTATATGTTCTATACGAATACACATCACGGTTATGCACATGTAACGGGAACAGAAAGTTATGAATGTACCTATCGAAACGGGCTTATACATGGCAAGGTTGTTTATAAGCGTGATTTGAAGTATGATACGACTTTTCATTCCGCCGATGACCGTGCCGACAAGGTATCTGTGTCTTTCGATGTCTACAAGAATTTTCTGGATGGAGAGTTTGACTTCCAAAACGGAGGTGTGAGGATTACCGGCAATGCCCATAACGGTTTTTTAGGCAAAATCACATTTACGAATTTCAGTGACAGTGATAGTGCCACTGTAGAATCGGCAGTTGATGGAGATGCTTCGAAACCATATATGTATCAATTATTAGATTCCAAATGGTCAGAATCTGGTATTCACGTCGGCGAGTTCTTTATCGATGGTGTGTTAATTCATCCGGGCAGTATCTTGTTGCCTTACGAATTATCAGGAAAAAATAATTGATTATACTGAAATGAAATATCAAGAAGAATTTATACACTTTGTATCGAATGACACAAAATTAGGTTTAGAATCGTCTTATGCACTAAATCTCATAGGGTGGGGAAATCCTAATGCGAAAATTTTGATTATCGGCAAAGAACCCGCAATTGACATCGGCAGTGAATCCGGACGATTGCAATACAAGACTGAAATTGACAATAACCGTCAGGACTGGCTGAACAATATAGAGCGAGAAATCGGTTTCGATAATGTCTACAATGAGTTTTCGATGCAGAAATTATACGGTAATCCATTGCACCCTCACTGCTGGCAAAAATATCAAATTAACAGGCGTATTGACGGAGTATTGCAAAATGGTAACGGCACATCACGCACTTGGTATCAATATCAGAAACTGATTGACATGATTGTCGGAAAGACTTCAACAAGAGAAGATAGTTTGGATTTTCATAAATATTGCTTTTCAACTGATTTGAGTGAATATCCATTATTGAGTAGTGGCTCTAAATGTTCGGCAGAAACGCAAACTTCCATAAAAAATAGGTTGCCGTTATTCACATCAGATTTCGTTAGAAATTTTCCGATAGTCATAGTTGCAATAGGTGGTTATAGGTATACTATCAATCGATTAGGATTAAATTGTACGTTCAATAATACCGACAGAAATGAAGAGATAATAATTGACACAGGGATTTCCTTTATGGAGTCAAATCCATCGGATTTGGCACAAGAGCCGAAATTGCTTATCTATTCATATCAATTATCAGCAAGAATTTCTGATAATTATTTGCATACGATTGCCAATAAAGTCATTGCTTTTGCGCATCAATACAACATTGAGTTAATTCCTTCTATGTAACATTAATGACACATAATGTAAAAAATGCCACCCGAATTTCGAGTGGCATTTTACAATGAAGAAAATTATTGTATTTTTGTACTCATTGAGTAATACATAATTACTCTTGGTACATTAAAGTATATAGTTGGGTATTTTAAAAAGCGAGGGGAAAAGCAGAGTGTCATTCAGACACAAAAGTCACTTTACACTACCGTTACTTGCAACGATAATATGAGCGGACTTTTACCTTTTTGCCATTGATAATTCTCGTGTGAGACTTAACCTTGACAATTCCTGGTTTTTCCACTTTTATGGAAAACCTAAGCTCAAGTTTAATTGTGTTATAGTACCCCCTCGCTAAAGAACAAAAAAGAGAAAGACCCGGCACTAAATAGCACCTACAATCTTTCTCTTCTCGTTTCTAATTTTTCTCCTAAATGACAAGGCAAAGGTAAAAAAATTATTTGAACTCCACAATTTTCTTTGCATATTTCCAATATTTTTTCCATAGCTTGTACTTTTTTTTACAAAAATTGCACATGACAGATGTTCCGAGTGCTTCTATTGGAAAAATATGGGATTTTGCCCAATTTTATCCAATAGTATGACCGCAAAATTCGCTCGAAAAGTTATAAGTTCATTTTAAGAAAATCCCTAAGATTGATATGCTCGATTCCAGGATATTCATCGAACCCGCCACTAACCGGATCCAGAGAAACCACAAACTTCGGATAATTATCCTTTATAGCGGCAAGATTGCCGAACTCCCGTTGGACAGTTTCAGAGGAAGCAAGGAGATATGTCACCTGAATATATATCCGCCTGTCAGCCTTGGTTGCGATAAAATCCACCTCTCCTACGCGGAGAATCCCGGTATAGACTTCAAACCCCTGTATCCTTAAATGATTCCAAACCACATTTTCCATGATCTTTTCAATACTGCCTCTGAGATCAGAGCCGCAAATATAGTTACGGATACCATGGTCCGAAAAATAATGTTTGTTATTCGACTCAAGAAGCATCTTGCCATGGATATCGTAACGTTTGACAGGAATTGAGAGAAAAGAGTCGCGAAGATATTTCAGATAGTTAGAAACAGTCTCATCGCTAATCTTTTCGTTTTTGGAAGTCATGTATCTGACAATATTGGTAACCGATATAGGCTTCCCGATATTATCTGCGACAAATCGTATTATATTTTCAAGTTGCGAAACATTGCGGACTTTTTCCCGGCTGACAATATCCTTTACAAGAATGGTATTGTACACGCCTTCGAGATAGTCATTCATCTGCGATTTTTCTTCAGGTTTGAATGCGAGCAAGCCTGGCAGACCGCCAATGATGAGATATTGTATAAGGGCCTGGTCGCTATCTTCCATATTGTGGAACCGCAGAAATTCGATATATGAAAGGCTGTAGATTTTTATCTCAATATATCGTCCCGACAGCCGTGTACCCAGTTCACTCGAAAAGATATAGGCGTTGCTTCCAGTGGCAATCACCTGACAGCGGTTTTCGGCGTGAAAACTACGAAGTGCATTTTCATAATGCTCAATATCCTGGACTTCATCAATAAGGAGAAAATTATCCCCGCCTTCAGGCAGTCGGGCAACCGCGTAGTCATATAACTGCTCCGCAGTCAAAATGTCACGGAACTCCTGATATTCTTTATTAATATACACAACGTTTGCTTCGGGACGGTTTAGCTTCAGCCAATTATTGAATAGCTCGAGCACCTTGCTCTTTCCGACGCGGCGTTGACCGACAAGAATAAGCATCATACCGCGATTTATCAGGCCGGCTATCTTTTCTGTGTATTGTGGTCGAGGAATAAGTTTCATATATGTGAAATTTTTCCACAAAGATAGCAAACTATAATCGGTAAAACAAGAAAATAATGCATATTTTCCCGATTATATTCGGGAAAAATAACATGACCGCTTATCTCCAAAGCAGCCGATTCACTCAATACCCGAGATGAAGCGGTAGACGGCAGAGGAGATTCGGGCGATGAGACGGTCGGCTGAGGGCTGCGGGCCCGGATAATCTTTCACCATGACGACGAGAGTATATGAACGGCCGTCCGGCAGAACAATGTAGCCGCCGTCATTCAGGGCGGCGATTTCTCCGCGTTCATTGGTGTAGCCCGAACCGGTACGATGGGCAAATTTTATGTCTGCATTTTCCGGCAGGCCGGCCGCAATACGGTCCATCCCGGTGTCACAGCGGCGCATCATTTCGCGGATGAATTCCGTGTCAGACGGGCTGGCGACGTCGGTAGTGAAAACCTTGTCCACAAGAACTGCATATGCCAAAGGCGAGCTTGCATTGAGATAGGCGCGTGAATTGTCTTCAGCCATCTCGGATTCCTTGTAAATGAGCCTGAAGCCGCGCTGTGGCATGATTGTGCCGATGATGTCGTCGGTTTCCCCAACGCTGACAATGCGGTCAAAAAGGATGTTGCTTGCATTGTTGTCGCTGTGTATCAGCAGATATTCCATCAGCCGGCGTATGCTCACAGTGAAACCGTCACTGCCGAATTCCTTGAGCATCGGACTCCATGTATCGAGGCTGAGTTCTTCCGCATTTACGACCAGCAGGCTATCAAGAGTCGCCCCGCGCTGCTCCAGTGTGCGGCATACGGCTATGGCTTCATGCAGTTTGAACATACTCATCAGCGGATAGTCCCCGCTATTGTTGATTGTCAGAGTGTCTGCACTGTCAACAATCAGCGCTATGCCAACCTGAGCCTCTGTCGTAGAGACTATCGCCTGCAGAGAGGCTTCAAGTTCTGTAAAATCAATATTTTGCTTACGCGTCCCGCACGAAGAAAACACAAATGCCGCTAAAAGGCCACACGCGACTGCCAGATCAAATTTCCGTATATATTTTTTCATCATAATTTTTATTTTTCAGTGCACAAATTTAGCAATTCCCGAAAATTTTTCGCAAACTGATGCACTTTATTTTTTCATGCCACTTGGTAATTTTCAAATTTCGAAACAAAAAGTTTATAAAATTGTTTGGTTTATAAAATAAACTCACTATATTTGCCCACGAATCAAGCGGTAATCGCGAGTGCCGCTTTTTTCAAGGAAATTTCGGTTTATATTTTAAACTACTTTATTAAAAACATTTTTAAAGACTTGTAAAATGGAAGACAAGAAAATTACTCCTCAGGAGGGCGTTGAAATCATCTCAGCAATGATCAACGCGACAAAACAGAGAGTGGCCATGCCGGATGTCAGGATTTCACTTATATGGGCGGCCGTCTCAATTTTAACCGCAATAGCAGCATTGGTTGCCATAGGCTATACTCACAATCCAGTGTATAATTACATTTGGTTTGCCATACCTGTAATAGCCTGTCCGATTAATTACCTTATGTACAAAAAACACACTGTCGCCAAAACTGTCAAGACCCAAATTGATATCTACACAGACAACATCTGGAAAATCATTGGATATCTGGCCATTGCCATATCTATAATTTGCCTGATATTCAATATATTAGGACATTCAGAAGCATGGTTGGCAATGTTGTGTTATGGCTTTATAGTCATAGGTTTCGGCTGTGTCGGGCAGGGCGTCCTCATTAAAGAACAAAGTTATGTCTTTGGCGGAGCGTTGTCTATCGTTGCCGGATTCGGAGTGATTGCTACTTTGATTTGCAATTTGCCATTGAATGTATTTTGGGTTTTTCCGCTGTTTATTCTCTGTATGGTTTTGGAATTCGTGGTTCCCGCATTTGTAATAAGAAAAAAAATTGATAGGGATGAAAGAGCTTGATCCATTGCTGCACAATCAGTTGCGTCTGGGAATAATGTCAATACTGATGAATGTTGAAGAGGCTGATTTCGTCTACCTGAGGGAAAAGACGGAATCTACCGCAGGAAACCTCAGCGTTCAGCTTGACAAACTTTCCACGGCAGGATACATTGAGGTGGAGAAAGGTTTCAACGGCAGAAAGCCCCGCACTCTCTGCAGAATCAGCGCAAAGGGCCGCCTCGCCTTCGAAAACTACGTCGAAGCCCTCAAAGAATATCTGAATTTTTAAAGTTTCGGACGAAGAAAGGCAAAAAGGGGTTGTACAAAATTTTGCATTTTGATACAACCCCTTTAAGGTGTGTAAGAATTAGTAAAATGCAAGGCATTGAAAGTGAGGACGACAGGAGTTTTGCAGCAGTTTGCAATTATGACACACCGTCTAAGAATAAAAATATTATCTGAACTTCACAATTTTTGATGCGGTTGCCCTGACTGTCATTTCCTACCACTCGACATCAAGACCGGATATCGCTCACGGTTTCACAGCCTTTCAATGATTGATGATACCGTTGGGAACTATCGATTTATAATAGTTTCTTCATTTCTTCCTCGTCAGGAAGCAGTTCTTTGAGTTTTGCCTGGTCTGTAGTTTTATATGTAGCCACACCCATAGGACGCTGATAGTCCTGCAAAACATATTCAACAAAAGTCCTGTCGGCATCCTTGCATAGGATGATACCCATAGGAGGGTTCTCCCATTCAAGTCTGTCATCGTCATCAATGACATGTAGATAATGCGACAGTTGTCCTAAATAACTTGGCTTGAATTTGCCTTTCTTCAATTCAACTACGACTGTACATCTCAAAATACGGTTAAAGAATAAAAGGTCAACCCAATGGTCGTGACCCAATTTATCATAATGGACCTGGCTTCCGGTGAATGTAAATCCCTTTCCGAAAGTCATTATGAAATTACGGACATTATGGATTATTTCGTTTTCAATCACACGTTCATCGATATCTTCCTCTCTTTCTCCAAGTTGTTCGACATTGATGAAATCCAGCAGGTACTCATCCTTGAACATTTGGATTGCTGTTATCGCCTGTTTTTTCGCGGGTATGGTTTTGAGGAAATTATTCGGCATTTTACCCTGATTATGAAACACATCATCAGCAATCTTTTGTTCAAGGTCTTCAACTTTGAGATGCTGATCATAGCACAGTTGAATATAAAACTTGCGTTCCTCTATGGTTTTTGCTCCCGCCAATATTGCCGAATGATGAGTGAATCCGATGCCCATAAAGGCATGAATAGGAAATTCCGCAAATTTCGTCAGTTGCAACTGATGAATTTCAGTTTCCTCGTTATTCGCCATCTGCAATTCATCAGTCGTAACTGATGAATTTGATTCGAGACCTTTCCATTCTTCATAGAAAATTCTCATCAGTCTCAAATTTGTTGTCGAGAAGCCCCTTAAACCCGGTATTTCGGCTCTTAGCTGTCGACTGATTGTCTCAATGGCATCCTTGCCCCAGAAGCCTGTACGGGAATTATTGGATATAAATCTACCAATACCGTAATACAATGACAACTGCTCCTGATTAACACCAGAAAGAGCCTTTGCCTGACTTTTTAGAATTGCGGCTTTAATTTGCTTGACCGCTTCATTGTATTTTGTACTAAGTTTTTCTTCCATAAAAGAGTATAAATCCGTTTGCAAGTTACTGTTTTTTGTCCAAACTCAGACAAATAAACTTAATTATCTGCAATTTTCACAGCATAATTACCAAGCTCTCGTGTCCGCTTATCCAGTTCTATATCAGCACCACCCAACGACCGTTTTTCTTTGAGCCATCACGACTGATAACACCTTGCTTGCTCAAACGACCAAGTTGTTTCTTTATTGCATCTATTCCCACTCCGATTTTCAGGGCAAGTTCTTCTCTGGTTATACTTGGCTTCTCCATCATTGCAGCCACAATTTTACTTGCCGTCGTTCCAAGCCGTCTGTCAGGAGTTATAAAATTTGACGCTGGCTTAGGCTCCTCCGCCTTGGAAACGGATTCAACGTAGACAGGATACTCGCCGACATCCTTACGCCGCTGTTCTTCCACTATCGTCTCAAAGTCCATTTCAGACAAGCCGTAATTGACATTTGGAATAATAGTATAGAACATAGACTGGCTTGATCGGAAATAAGGACATTTTTCATTAGTGTGAGTAAGCAGTTGCGCTGTAAGGTCCATTATTCTTTCAAGCCCGGAACCTCGTTTTTCCATCAAATCCAGATGTGAAAGGACATCGGCAAGTATAGGATTCCGCCTAAGCGAACTTACCGCCGATATATCCTGCTCTTGAATCAAAGTACCGTCCAACATGCCTCCTGGAGAAACGAATTCAATTCGGTCATCATATATGTCAATATGAAGCTCGCCTCCAACAATAGTATATTGACGGTGAACCAGATGATTCACTATTGCCTCGGTTACAGCCCTTTCCGAATACTCCGGAAAGTTGAGACGATATGTCGGAAGTTTGTACCATCGCTTTGCGGTATTTGCCTTGATAAAATCAAGACTGGTTTTCAACAGCCTGAGTATATTTCCCTGAAATTCTGCATCATTAATAGCATCCTCTTTTTTCAAGCCACGCCAACGGGTACAAAACACTCTTGACTGATATATAGGGCATTCGTCAGCATACAGCAAACCGGCATTTGTCAAATACCCGGTGGATGAAACAAGACCGAAGGATGTCAGGAACTTCTCCTCAAATGGCTGTCCAATGCGGCTGAGGTATGTTTCAGAAAGCAGGAGAAATGTCTTGTCATCTCTTTTTACATCAGAAAGAAGTGAATCCCAGGAGCGGCCTGTACCCCTAAGGACCAGTTCCTGCAACTGATGGGCATCTGCAGGAACACTCTCATTTCCGATACGCAGATACGCCATCCGGCTGCCATCCAAAAATAAATAATACGGAGACAAAGTTCCGGCTTCTACGGCAACCTCAAGAATGCCTTTTCCCTTTTCGACTTCATGAGGAATCAAGCGGAATCGCGGAATAGGATCAAGATGAGCTTTGATTTTCTCACTGATAAACTCAGAATCCGCTTTGATGTCAGCAAGACCGCTTATACTGCCATCATCATCTACCCCAAAATAAAGACTGCCTCCAAAAGTATTTGCAAACCCGCTGATACTTTTCAGCCAGTCACGAACTTTTTTCCGTTCCAACTCTTTTTTAAAGTCATAAGTGGAACATTCAACCGTAAGCTTATTGTCTTCTATATTCATAAGGCACCTTATTTTTTGCAAATATACCCTTTATTTTCTAAAAACGTATACCCTTTAAGTAAAAATATACCCTTAAAAGTAAAAATATTTGCAAAACAATACCCCATAAAAAAAAAGGATATACCCTTTAATCATTATTCCACCTTACGGCCGGAGGCAAGTTTTTCAGAATCACAGGCGGAACGCATACTGTATTCGCAGCCGCAATAGAGCTGGTTGTAGAAGTTGTATTGTTTCAGAAGGGCGTTGCGGCGGTCCTGAAGGCCGTTTTTGCGCCAGTTCCTGTCCCACCATATGACTTCGTTCCTATCATTGCATGTTTCAGGTAAAGTACGGACAGACTGTCTTTCCCCATTTTTCATCACAGTACCGTAACCAGTTGAACTCACTTGAGAAAAATCCGTGTCAGAGCCAAGTGAACCCACAGCATGGCAAGCCGACTCGGAGCAAGCCAGCCCCGCCGAAGTGCACTCCGCCTGCTCAAAACCGTTCTCTGCATTGACAGCCCCGCAGGCCCAGAAGCCGGCCTCATTGATCTGCCCGAGAGATTTCCAGCGGGAAGAAGCAAGGGTCGTACTGATGACACGGATTCCATGCTCTGTCGCATAACGCGCAGCAGCCAAGAGTCTTATTTTGAAGCATTTAAGGCAGCGGCTACCACGTTCAGGTTCATTTTCCAGGCCGGCGACCTGACAGCGCCATGCCTCGTGGTCATAATCAGCATCAATGATTTCAAGACCGAGAGAATGAGCAAACCGGCTGCATTCATTTTTGCGGATTTCATACTCCTCAAAAGGATAGATATTCGGATTGCAATAATAGATGACAGGAGTTATCCCGGCCTGCAGCAGAGCCTCAACTATAGCTGAAGAGCAGGGCGCACAACAGGTATGGAGCAGAATTTTCTTCTCTCCGAAAGGTGCCTCTATCGGTTCAGACTTGTGTTTTGCCATAAAAAAGCAGCTAAAAAAGAATTAATTACACATTACTAATTACATTGCACTAATTGTAATTTCACATTACCAATTGCTAATTACTAATTACGCATTGCCAACAACTAATTGCCTATTCCACACTGCCAATTTCGCATTACCAATTGCTAATTGCACATTGCTAATTGTCAATTAAATAAACTCCATATCATCCTTGCGTATCCAGCCCTGGCGTCCGTCGGCGATGGAAATATTCCTCCACTGCCCTACCTCGTCGAGAACATCTACCTTGGTACCCTCATGCAGGATGAACAGGTCGGTCGCAGTCTCGGCTGAAGGTGAACTTTTCACTGAAATCACAGGGCGCATTACGATGGCTGCATCCATGCGGTTGTAGTCATTCTTCTGCCATACAGCATTGCCGAGCGAAGCGCAAGTAATTATCAATGTGACAATTCCGATAAAAAATCCGCAACGCCTTGCTGCCACAGTCGGGCCTAAAAGGAAAAGCAGCAACAATCCCAAAGTGATGGCGAGGAAGACCCAGAAGACTATAGTCCACTGGTCTGAATTGAGCATATAGCACACATCCTTCGCCCAGGTCTTCAGTATAAATTCCGGCACGGGATCAATTCTGTCCTGGACTCTTTCGCTGAGAAGCGCCAAATTGTAACGCGCGTTAGAATAGGACGGATCGATTTTGAGAGCCCTCTCATAATAAAGTATAGCCTTGCCCAACTCGTCGTTTTTGTAATACGCATCCGCAGTGTTGCAATACAGAGCAGCGGATTCAAAAGACAATGAGCTGATATCCAAATAATTTTCAATGGCTTCAGCCCAACGTCCTTCGGTATAGGCTGCATTCGCGCTGTTCCAGAGGCTGTCCACATAGGCATTTTGGGCATTGGCATCAAGCGTCGTGCCCGACACAATCATCAGCGCAATGACAAACGCCTTGCCCGAAGCTGAAGCCGGTGTTTTCTTTCCTTTCATATTTGAATCAATGGATGAAATAATCTCAACCGCAGTGTTGTAATGGCTCTGCATAGCCTCGTGACCGGCGTCCGGAGAATAACGGGCAAACTCACAGGCATCGAGCAGTTCCACAAACGAAGCGATAGAACTCTGCTCCACGCCATTGTCAGCAAGAGACTGTGAAATATTTTCCTTCGACAGATCCGCCACAGGTATGACAAGCTTGTCGGAAATATAACTGAGCAGAGCCTTGTGAAGTTCCTCATAAAAAGCCGTATAGAGGTTCTGCTTGAGGAAAGTCTGGGCAAGACGCAGACGCTTGAGAGCCATCTTGGTGGCCTTACGGGTCTTCGCACCGGCCACATCGGAACGTCTGACGGCCAATTTTCCGAGCACAAGCCAGCAGACAGCCGCAAGCACGAAAAGAAGCACAGTCACAAGCCAGAATGCCACAGACCCCATAAGGAATTCGCCTTTCCTGTTGAATTTCGCAGGCTTGGTGCTGATGAAACGTATGTCCTGATTAAGACTCTGAACATCCTTGCGGTTCACTCCGGTGTAGACCTGGCTGCCGGAACTGTCGCTATCTGCGCCCTTAAGTACATGATATGCAATAGCTTCGGTCTCCAAAGTCACATATTTGCCCGCATTGATGTCGTAATAGCTGTATTTGACAGCAGGAATTTCGAAATCGCCGTAGCTGCGCGGAATGAAAGGGAATTCATAGAATTTGCTTCCGCTGAAACCACCCTTGTCGACCTTCTCGGAAGACTTGGTGTCGTATGTCTCCATGTCAGGAGGGAAAGAAACTTTCGGAGCTTCGAGCAGAGGCACATTTCCGCGGCCTGTCACAGTCACGAGAAGAGAAGCCGCCTCGTGGGTTTTGAGCGTGTCCTTGCTGAGCTTCGCTGAAATTTTGAATGAACCGACCCCACCTCCGAATGAAGCCGGAACTCCGGCAGGCAAAGGCTTGACATTCACAGTCAAAGGACGTGAAACGACTTTCTTGCGGACTGTCCTGACATCATCGAAAAAACTGTCAAAAATGCTTGTACCGCCATTGCGCACGGTTACATTCACAAGGCACATAAGCTCGGTAGGCTCAATGGTGATGGAGCCCTGCTTCTGAGGTATGAGGACGAATTTGCGGAGCAGCGCGGAATTGTATATTTCCCCTTCGTATGACTCACGTGCAAATTCAATGTTTGTCGGGGCCTCGAGTTCCTGACTCCAGAAACCGTTGAATGTAGGGAACTGGACGCCTTCAAAACCTGAAATATTTACTCTTTGGTAGAGTTTGATGCTTGCAATCACCGGCTCACCGACAACCACATTGTTTTTGCTGAGGCTGACCGCAAGGAAAATGTCGTCATCGCTGATGTTGCCGCCGTTGTTCTGCCTTGAAGGCTGGCGGTTCTGCGATGAAGATGAAGACTGGGACTGGCCTGAGGAAGAAGAGGCCGAAGCTGACGTGGCAATGGCCTCAACCGTAGCCGAAGCCGAATAAATGGTCTCACCTTTGACAGTGGCGGTAGCCTGTGGCAGAGTGAACTTGCCGGCCTTGCCGATTTTCACCACGTAGGTGTAGGTCGACTGAGTCGAACTTGTACGTTTTCCGTTGATAATCTGCACACTGCGCGAACGTCCTGTAGACGGTCCCCAAAGGGTTTCAATATTCTCACCTGATTCCCAATTGAAATCTGAAGGGGACTTCTCCCCCTCGATGATAAATGTCACATTGAAGGTTTCGTTCACCTCAACCACGCCTGGAGTTTCCACCTTGATGGAATTCTGTCCGAAAAGCGTAAAAGCGGTGAAAACGCAAATTGCCGATAAAATAAATTTCCTCATAATATTTCCTTACCAGTTTTTCTCTTTCTGTTTTGATTTCAGGACTGCAGCCTTCTCTTTCTTGACCTTTTCCTGGATGGCCTTTTCCTTCTCCTGAATGGCCTGAAGCATCTGCTGGGCTGCCTGAGGGCTTATCTGAGGCTGCTGATTCTGCTGTCCCTGACCATTCTGCCTGTCCTTATTCTGATCATTCTGCTGATCTTTATTCTGGTCTTTGTCCTGATTATCCTTGTTCTGATCGTTGTTCTGATCCTGATTCTGGTTCTGGTCGTTGTTTTGGTCGTTATTCTGCCGGTCGTTCTGATCTTTGTTATCCTGGTCCTGATTGTCCTGGTTTTGCTGATTCTGCTGATTTTCAAGCATTTTCTTGGCATAAATATAATTTTCCTTTGCCTTAAGATCGTCAGGAACGAGCAGAAGCGAAGACTTGAACGCTTCCACAGCCGCAGAATAATCCTTCCGGGCAAGCGCAATGTCTCCCATATTAAAAAAATAATCTGCCGCATGGCCGCTTGCAGGAGCAGTCTCTTCAATATGCTTCATAGACGCCGCCGCGCCCTGATAATCTTCTGTTTTGTACAGAACCGAAGCTAAGTTGTAATTCGCGGCAAGCGAGGTGCTGTCCTTCACAAGGGCCTTGCGGTAATCAATTTCCGCCTCTTTGTAATTCTCCTTTTTGAAGTCTCTGTTGCCCCTGCGCACGTCACGCCTGTCCACCTGGGCAAAGGCAGGAAGAGCGATCAAGGCTGAAATAATAAATATTAAAATTTTTCTCATTTTATTACATATTCTCTAAATGTACAGGATCTTTCGACTTCGGGCTGCGCCCTACGCTCAAGATGACAAGTAAGCTTCACTTCGCTCAGAGTGACAATCGTGTCATTTTCTAAACAAATGACGGGTCGCTTTACGCTCGCCGATGAGCATTTCCAAGACAAAGAAAAACAGGGCGATAGCAAGAAAATACATAAACTGCTCGTCATACTCCTCGAATACAATGCTGCTGTATTTCTCATCCTCCATCTTTCTGATATTGTCAATCACAGGATTCAGACCGAACTCCGTATTTCCTGCCCTGACATACACTCCATTGCCCTCATCAGCGATTTTCTTCAGTATCTCTTCGTCCAGACGGGTCACCACAATATCACCGTTTTTGTCTTTCAGCAACTCCCCTTTCATCGGAATAGGCTTGCCCTCAGGAGAACCGACACCGATGGCAAAAACCCTTGCACCCATCGCCACTGCATCCTTAACCGCCGGCAAAGGGTCTTCCTCATGGTCCTCGCCATCCGTAATCACGATGATAGCGCGGCTTTTCTCACTCTGCGCACTGAAACTCCTCGTAGCCGTAGCAATCGCATCGGCAATCGACGTACCCTGAATCGGCACGGTCTCTGTCGAAATCGTATTCAGGAACATCTTCGCAGACACATAGTCCGTCGTAATCGGCAGCTGCACGTATGCACTTCCGGCAAAAACAATCAGCCCTATCCTGTCCTCCCTGAGCTTGTCCACCAACCTTGAAATGGCCAGTTTGGCACGCTCCAGCCTGTTCGGCGAGTAATCCTCGGCAAGCATGGAATTGGACACGTCCAAGGCAATCATAATCTCCGCCCCTTTGGTCTCGTGCTCCTTCAGTTTCGCGCCGATCTGAGGACGTGAAAGTCCTATCACAAAAAAGAAAAATCCTATCGAAAACAGCGACAGACGCAGCCACACCTTGGCTTTTGAATACGAAGGCATAAGCTGAGCCACTAACTCCGGATCTCCGAAAGCTTTGATTCTTTTCTTTCTGAAATAAAAAACCACCGCCTGTATTACAAAAAATACAGGTATCAGCAGTAATAGAAACAGATATTGGGCTTGTGCAAAATTTATCATACCAATTTCCTGATTACAAACCAATTAAGTATCATTTCCAACAAAAGTGCGAGCAGAGCCCAGAGCGCGTATGTTCCGAAAAGCTCCTTGTAGACAGGGAAGCTGTCAACACTCGTACGAGCCTTCTCCATTTTGTTGATTTCACCGTAAATCTCAGCCAGTTTCGTGTTGTCAGTGGCACGGAAATAACGTCCGCCAGTAGATGCAGCGATTTCGGAAAGCAACTTCTCATCGATTTCCACCTTAATGTTCTGATACTGTACGCCCCACGGAGTCATCACAGGATAAGGTGCAGTGCCGTTCGCACCAACACCTATAGTATATACCCTCACGCCGTAGGTCTTGGCAATCTCTGCAGCAGTGGCAGGCGCTATGGAACCGCAGTTGTTCACACCGTCGGTCAGCAGTATCACCACCCGGCTTTTGGCATCCGAATCCTTCATCCTCGCAATCGCAGTCGCAAGTCCGTCGCCTATGCCGGTACCGTCAGTAAGCAGGTCAGTCGAGACTTCCTTCATCAGATTGATGAGCGTGGCCCTGTCTGTGGTAAGCGGACATTGGGTGAAACTCTCACCGGCGAACACCACTATACCCATACGGTCAGTCGGGCGCTGGGAAATGAATTCGATTGCAATGTCCTTGGACGCGCTGATACGGTCCGGCTTGAAATCCCTCGCAAGCATACTCGTCGAGACATCCATGGCGAATACTATATCAATACCCTCAGTATCAATTCTTTCCAACTGCTCGGAAGAACGCGGACGGCAAATTGCCACGACAATCATCGACAGGGCAAATATCCTTAGCGCAAAAGGCAGATGGCGCAGCACATTCATCACACTGCCACCGCCCTGAAGCCAAGGTTTTGCCGTGGACACCCTCAAATGCGGATGCCTGCTCCTCAGTTCAAGGTAAATATAACGCAGCACCAACAATCCGGGGATTATCAGCAGCCACAACAATTCTGGATATTCAAAACGCATTCAATCTCAATTTTTGCAAATTTTATTTAGGCATATAAGCCTCATTCGGGTCTTTTTCCTTCACGGGTTCTGAAGCCGTACTTTCTGCCGGTGCCTCGGTTGTCTGCCCGTTTGCGGTTTCTGCATCCCCGGCATTTCCCGTTGCAGCCGTTTCCGGAGCGGCCTCCAACTCAGCCTGATATGTAGTCGTCACAAATCTCACGGCAAGAGGCAATGCCTGGGCATTCTCCTCATCACTCGCCACGTGTTTCGCAAACTTCACGAAATCCGCACGCTCAAAGAGTTCCTTCAACGCAGCCTGCAATTCCATCGGCACATCAGTTCTGCACATATCCTCAAAAATCTCAGCCGTCGTCATTTCCATAGCGCCTATGCCGTAACGCTCTGAAATATAGGTACGAAGCACATCAGTCACGCCCGAATAGAACAACTTCTGCTTGTCTGCCGCCCAGAGTTTCGAACCCCGGTATTTGTCCAGTTCCCTCAATGCAATGATGTGCGCAGGCTCTTTCCGCGCAGCCTTTTCCTTTTTCTTCCTGTATTTCCTGCAAAGGAAAACTATCAGCACAATCAGCCCGGCCAAGAGCAAAGCCCCGGCAATATACGGAGCCACCTCCTTGAAAGTCAGCGGATAACGTATCTGAGCCTTGATATCATGAGGGACAAATGAAGTGGTGTCCACCGGCATGGTCCTGACCTCAAGTTTCTGGGGATTGAACACCAAAGTGTCGATGGCCCCTCCGGGATTCATCCTCTGCATATAAATCGGCGGCAGCTCATATTCTCCTTCATCAAAAGAGACAATCGTCAGATGAGCCTTCAAATCCATCAGCGGAGCCGCATTTTTCTGTTTATACAGCTTCACCGTGTCGAGCTGCCAGTCTCCGAGCACTTCCACGCCCTCGCAGAACTCTTTGCTCCAATCCGGAAAAGCCAGGCCGGTACCCATAGGCAGCTGTTTCAGCTCGACTCCATAGTGCAGCTGGTCCGCAATAAGCACAGAATCCCTCTGCTGCAGTTGCTCCAAATATGAGCCCTGCATTGGAAGTATTGTCAGAACCGACAGCAATATATTAAGTATCATCATATTAAATTTTTCTTTTGCAGACCTAACGCCTATTGAACAAGGCCATCAGCCCCAAAACATAATCTTCATTCGTCGCTATGGCAACCTTGTCCACATTGTATTTGTTGAACAGTCTGCCGGCAGTCTGAGCCGCCGACTCAAACCACTCCGCGTACGCCCTGCGCAGTTTCTTGTCCGCAGTATTCACCCAGGCCGTACGTCCTGTTTCAGAGTCCTTTATATTCACGAGACCTACGTCAGGGATACTTTTCTCGCGAGGATCATAGACCTGAATTACAGAGAGATCGTGCCTGTTGACGGCGATTTTCAGAGCCTCCTCATAACGCGGGGAGCCGTCATCATTCACATCCAGGAGATCTGAAAGCAGAAAAGCCGTACATTTCTTCTTAATGGCATTGGTCAGATAACGGAGTGCCTCAGAAATGTCGGTGCCGTTGGTAGTAGGCTGAAATTCAATTATTTCCTTAATGATATGAAGCAAATGGCTTCTGCCTTTCTGAGGAGGTATGAATTTCTCTACCTTCTCGCTGAAAAACAGCGCCCCAACCTTATCATTGTTGAGTATTGCCGAAAATGAAAGCACGGCAGCTATCTCCGCGAGCCTGTCCCTCTTGTTGCTTCCGACAGTACCGAAAAGACGCGAGCGGCTGACATCCACAAGCAGAACCACAGTCATTTCCCTCTCCTCTTCGAAGACCTTGACATAAGGACTGCGGAGACGCGCGGTCACATTCCAGTCCATATTGCGGACATCGTCACCGTATTGATACTCACGGACTTCGCTGAAAGCCATACCCCTACCTTTGAAAGCAGAGTGGTACTCTCCCGCAAAAATCTGATGCGAGAGAGCCTTTGTCTTGATCTCGATCTTCCTGACTTTCTTCAGCAAGTCATTGGTACTCATTTCTTCCATTATGGAACTTCTACAGCGTTAATTATTTCTGAAATAATCTGGTCAGTGGTCATATTCTCCGCCTCTGCCTCGTATGTGAGACCGATTCTGTGACGCAGTACCTCGTAGCATACGGCACGCACATCCTCAGGAATGACATAACCTCTGCGTTTGATAAAGGCGTAAGCTTTGGAAGCCATTGCAAGTGAAATACTTGCACGAGGTGAAGCTCCGTATGAAATGAAATTGGCAATCTTGTCCAAATTGCAGTCCTTAGGATTACGTGTAGCGTAGACTATGTCCACGATATATCTTTCGATTTTTTCGTCCATATAGACGTCTCTGACCACTTCACGGGCACGGATGATGTCCTCAGGCTTGACCACGGCGCTTGCTTTCGGGAAATTGCCGGTGTTGTTCATGCGGATAATCATGCGCTCCTCTTCCTTTTTAGGATATGAAACCACGACTTTCAGCATGAAACGGTCGAGCTGTGCCTCAGGAAGCGGATAGGTACCCTCCTGTTCTATAGGGTTCTGGGTCGCCATCACGAGGAAAGGCTCGGGAAGCTTGAAAGTCTCATCTCCGATTGTCACCTGACGTTCCTGCATCGCCTCGAGAAGGGCAGACTGCACTTTTGCAGGGGAACGGTTGATCTCATCGGCCAAAACGAAATTCGCGAAGACAGGACCTTTGCGGATCTGGAACTGCTCGCTTTTCTGAGAATAGATCAGTGTACCGATGACATCGGCAGGAAGCAGGTCAGGCGTAAACTGGATACGGCTGAATTTTGCATCCACCGCCTGAGACAGCGTGTTGATGGCCAAAGTCTTTGCAAGCCCCGGCACACCCTCGAGCAGGATATGTCCGTTTGCGAGCAGACCGATAAGCAGGTTTTCGACAAGCTGTTTCTGGCCGACAATCACCTTGCCCATCTCCATCATGAGAATGTCCACAAAAGAACTTTCCTTCTGTATGCGTTCATTCAATTCTTTAATGTTTATGCTCTCCATAAATAATTATTTATATTTGTACAAATTTTCAGTTTATGCGTTATAAAATCATACTTTCCTACAACGGAAGCGAATTGTGCGGTTGGCAGAGGCAGAACAATGCCGACAGCGTACAAGGATGTATTGAACAGGCACTCAGCACTTTACTCGGTTTGCCCGTTGAAATCACGGGCGCCGGACGCACAGATACAAAAGTAAACGCTATCGGCTATGCGGCCCACTTCGACATAGCGCAAGCCATGGATTTTAAGGCGGACGTATTTTGCTACAAATTAAATGCCATTTTGCCGAAAGAAATCGTCATTCATCAAGTTATTTCGGTTCCGGATGATTTCCACGCAAGATTTGACGCTATAAGCCGGGAATACCATTATTTCGTGCATTTCGGGAAAGACCCTTTCTGCGACAGCTTCTCATGGCAGTGCCGCTACCCTCTTGATTTGGATGCAATGAACGAGGCGGCCGCCCATCTGCTCGGCACGCATGATTTCAGCTGTTTCGAGAAGACCGGAGGAAACAACGCAACTTCCATCTGCACAATCACTTATGCAGCATGGTCGGTTTACACTCCGACACATGTCTCCATGATGGGCTACCCAGCCGCCTCAGGCTCTTACATTGTGTTTAAAATCCGCGCCAACCGCTTCCTACGCAATATGGTCAGGGCCATAGTCGGCTCACTCGTGGAAGTCGGCCGCGGCAGAAAGCAGCCATCCTGGATAGCCTCACTCATAGCAGGCGGCACCCGCTCCGACGCCGGCACCTCCGTCCCCGGCCACGCCCTCTTCCTCTCCGAAGTTGAATACTAAACATTGTCATCCACCAAGGGCGTAGCCCGCGTGGAGGGATCTTGTACATCTACTGAAATATCCATAAATATCATTTAAGGTGCATTTCTTTAAAAATTTCAAGCAAACCAATCGGATATTCCGTTTTTTTATATTTCAGTATGACTGACAATCTCAGCGAGCAACCGGGCAAAGGTGGTGATGTCACTATGGAGTTACAATAAAATTTTTGATGTGCAAATACAATAAGATTTTTGTTGTGGAGTTACAAGTAAGTTTTTGCATTAATTCGGCTATCTGCCTCATGTACAAGATCTCTCCGCGCGCTTCGCTTGGTCGAGATGACAGAGAAAAGCGCTTGGTCGGATGATATAACATAGTAAGAGGGCGCTTGGTCGGGATGACAAAGGGGAAATTCCGGTCGGGATGGCATGAGGAAGGCATAGTCAAGATGATAAAGGACAAAAAGGGCTGCACCGATTTTTTGCTTCGATGCAGCCACACAATACTTACTAAACACTTATATAATTGATTTTCAATATCACTAATAATCTCAGCGAGCAGCCGGGCGAAGGCGGTGATGTCACTGTGGAGTTACAAGTAAGTTTTTGACTATCTTCCTCATGTACAAGATCTCTCCACGCGGGCTATGCCCTTGGTAGAGATGACAACTGCCTCATTGCCAATTATTTCTTTACCAATTACGACCTTCCCAATTACTAATTGCTAATTGCCAATTGCCATTACTCCAGCCCCATGGATTTGACGATACCCCACTGGAGGCCGCGGAGCTCGGCGAGACCTTTCATTCGGCCGTAGTATGAATAGCCCGGATTTGATTTGCGGCAGAGGTCATCGCACATCTGGTGGCCGTGGTCAGGACGTACAGGAATACGCACTTTCCTGCGCTGCTGAACATCGATCAGGGCTTTCATCATACCGTACATATCCACATTTCCCTCAAGGTGGTTCGCCTCATAGAAGTTGCCGTCCTCGTCGCGCTGGGTGCTTCTCAAATGGACAAAGCCCACTCTGTCGCCGAATTCGTACATCATTGACACGAGGTCGTTGTCACCCCTCACGCCGAATGAACCGGTGCAGAGACAGAGTCCGTTGGAAACATTAGGCACAGCTGCAATGAGCTTGCGGAAATCCTCCGCCGTAGACAGAATGCGCGGAAGGCCGAGAATTGCGTATGGAGGATCGTCCGGATGGATAACCATTTCAACGCCGCACTCATCAGCTACAGGGCAGATTTCCTTGAGGAAATAAATCAGGTTTTCACGGAGTTTGTCTGCATCGATGCCGTCGTAACGTGCAAGGGCCTCACGGAACTGGTCCAAAGTAAAGCTCTCCTCGCTGCCGGGAAGGCCGGCAATCATATTACGGACAATAAGCTGTTTTTCAGCCTCGTCCATCTGCTCGTAACGGGCTTTTGCACGCTCGATTTCCTCAGGAGTGTACTCTGAGAATGCAGCCTCTCTTTTGAGGATGAAAAGGTCAAACGCCATGAATGCAGCCTTCTCGAAACGGAGTCCGCGCGAGCCGTCAGCCATTTCAAATGCAAGATTGGTACGCGTCCAGTCAAGCACCGGCATGAAATTGTAGGTCACGCATTTGATTCCGCACTCGGCGAGATTGCGGAGGGACTGTTTGTAATTCTCTATATATTTCTGGAAATCACCTGTCTGGGTCTTGATGTGCTCGTGTACAGGCACGCTCTCCACCACGCTCCAGGTCATGCCTTTCTCTGCGACCATAGCCTGGCGTTTGCGGATTTCCTCCACAGGCCAGACTTCGCCGTTAGGAATATGGTGTAGCGCGTGGACAATATCTGTCACTCCCGCCTGCCTTATAAAATCCAGACTTACAGGGTCATTAGGTCCGTACCAACGGAAACTCTCCTTCATTAAATACATAATTCTTCTATTTTTTTTAGTTAATATCATTTAGCGGATTATTCCGGAGGATTTTTTCATTTGCCTTTTTGCGTAGTGTAGTGATGCTACATGAGCAAGAAGGCAGGTGGAAAAATACCCGGAAGAAACACTAAATACTGAAAGCATCAAATCCGCCGTCCACTACAGCAACGGTTCCTGTAACAGCTTTTGAAGCGTCTGAAGCAAGCCAGTGCAAAGTACCGAGAAGTTCCTCAGGCTCAAGGAAACGGTGGATAGGAGTATGGGCGAGGATGGTGTGCGAGCGGTCTGTCAGAGAACCGTCAGGATTGGTGAGAAGCGCACGGTTCTGGTTGGTGAGCAGAAAGCCCGGAGCGATGGCGTTCACACGGATGTTCTCGCTGAATTTCATAGCCATTTCCGCGCAGAGGTATTTTGTCCAGTTGGTAACTGCAGCCTTGGCAACGCCGTAACCTGCAACGCGGGTAAGAGGACGGAGAGCAGACTCTGAAGAGAAGTTGATGATAGACCCTTCTTTCTGCTCAGCCATAGCCTTGGCAAACACCATTGTAGGAAGAATGGTTCCGAAAAGATTGAGCTCGGACACTTTCTTCACAGCGTCAGTGTCGAGATCAAAGATGGTCTTCTCCGGCGGAACGGTTGCAGCAGGCATATTGCCTCCGGCAGCGTTCAGGAGCACGTCGATACGGCCATATTTTGCCATAATCTGATTGTAATTCTCTTCAAGAACAGCTTTGTCCAGCACATTTGTAGCAAAAAAACAAGCCTCACCGCCTGCAGCAGCGATTTCAGCAACAATCTTATTGCCGAGTTCCGCAGCCCTATCAAGGTCAAGGAGCACAACTTTGGCCCCCTGCTCCGCAAAATACTTAACAATGGTCGTTCCGAGAACGCCGCAGGCACCGGTCATGACGACCACTTTGCCTTTGATGTCAAAAAAATTTTTCATAATATAATTTAATTTATTCGTTTGTCCATATTTAATCCGGCACTTGATCTCCGTGCTTATTGTGTACGTCCACAAAAGTAACAATAAATTTTGAAATACAAAAAAAAATTTCCATTTTTGTTATCGGAAACAAAAAAAAAGAACAAGATGTCTCCGCGCAGGCAAAGCCCTTGGCCGACATGACAAAATGAATAAAAAACAAGGATAATATGGCAAAACAGGTAAAAATCAAGGATATTGCAAAAATGGCGAATGTGTCAGCGGGCACAGTGGACAGGATTCTGCACAACAGGGGAAATGTATCCGAAGCGAGCAGAAAAGCCGTGGAACAGGCGCTTGAAATCACAGGATACAAATACAACATACATACATCGGCCGTTTCAGTCACAAAAACGTTCAGACTTGCAATCGCAGTGCCGACCGCAGTCAGCGGAGAATACTGGGGCTCCATCATAGACGGCATCAACCACGCCCTCGAAGAATATTCCGATGTCAAAATAGACTGCGACTTCGCCTACTACAACCAGTTCGACATATATTCATGCCGCACGTCCTTCGACAGCGTACTCGAAACGAAACCGGACGCCGTCATCATAGGCGGAACCTTCATTTCCGAGACCGTCAAACTGTGCAACAGACTTGATGTCCTCGGCATACCATACGTTTCCGTAGACGCCCTTATAGACGGGACTCACCCTATCGCTTCCTACTCAACCGACCAGAACGCCTGCGGAAGACTCCTGGGCAGACTGCTCAGAAGCATGACTCCGGCCAATTCCGAATATGCAGTGTTCGGCCTGGAGCGCATAGGCAACGAAAGATCATTCAACTCCGTTTCAAGAAAACAGGGACTGATGGGATATTTTGCAGAAATGGGGCTGGAGGACAAAGTCAAGGAACACAGCCTATCGATACTCAACCCGGAAGAATGCGAAGTCCAAGTGGTGGACTTCATCAAAAACAATCCGAAAGTCAAAGGCATAGCCATAATGAATTCACGCGGCTACATCATTGCTGACATTTTGGAAAAGCATGGCAGCAGAAATATAAGTCTTCTGTCATTCGACCTCACCACCAACAACAGCCGCTGCCTCGAAAAAGGCACGATTGCCGCAGTTATCTGCCAGCGTCCCGAGTTGCAGGGCTTCCAGGCCGTCAAGACTATACTGAGCCACCTGCTTTACAACAATTGCCGGGAGGGACTCCGCCGGCAAATGCCGATAGACATAGTAATGAAAGAGAACCTGCCTTACTACAAGGCATTTTTCAGTATGTAGGCAAAAGCCGTCAGGAAAAATCCGATGATTGCGCAGAATCACTAAGAACGATTCATTAAATGCAATAAAATAATACAGCTATGATACAATTAGACAAAACCATCTGCCCACACAACCATGTATGCCCGTTGATAAAGACTTGTCCGGTCGGGGCGATTTCACAGGACTCCGAGGGTTACCCCGTCATTGACTACAGTCTGTGCATTGAATGCGGAGCGTGCGTCATGAACTGTCCCAAGCATGCAATGAAAGAAATTTAGACTACTGTCATTGTGTTATTCTACAATCCACTTCTCGATGTTTCGCAATTGTGAACTGAAGTTGGCACCGATACGGATGAGCTGACGACTGTCATGGAGGTACGGCTCACAGTAAGCTTTGGCATCAATTTGCGCAAGGGCTTCTTCCGCACTGCCGTCGAATTTGAGTTCGATGATGTAGATATATCTGTCGGTTTTCAGCACAAGGTCAATACGGCCACGGGAGGTCTGGCGTTCGGCCTCAACATAAAAACCAGCCAAAGTAGTCACGATGAATATGACATTCTGGAACCAGTTCTCGGTGTCTTTGGCAATATGGTCGAATTTCGCATTGGCGAAGAATGACTGCAGCCGGGACATGAAACCGTCCGCATTGCCTTTTTGTACGTCGTTGACAAACCTGCTTATCTCAAACGGAGATTCAATTTTATCCTTGGACGTATAATACGGCATCAAGAACTTCACGAAGCCGTCTTCAACTTCCTTATTCGGGAATCCCAACTTATAAAGGCCGAAGCGTTTATCATACCCTTTAATGGTCAGATAGCCGCTCTGAAAGATTACAGGCAGAGGATTGTCGTCAGTAAAAATGCTGTTGAGCGAATCAGCGTCAGTCTCGAAATGCGACATTGTTTCGAGATTGAAATCCTTGTTCTGGAGGAGTTCCACCAGGAAGGTCGGAGTGCCCGTTTCAAACCAGTAGCTGCCGTATTTTTTCCTGCTTAATGTATTCAACAGGCTGAAAGGATTGTACATCCCCGGAGTATCTTCGGAAAAATGATAGCCGTCATACATTACACGCAAATGCTCGTATGCCTCCTCTTTCGTCTCGGAATTTCTTTCCGCCAATGCACCGACTTCAGCGTCAAAATAATCGTGCAATTCAGCACAGGACACTCCGCAAATATCATAAAATCTGCTGTCCATCGAAAGATCAATCAGGTTGTTCAAGTCGCTGAACACACTGACCTTGCCGAATTTCGTCACTCCGGTCAGAAGTGCAAACTGGATATACTCGTCACACGATTTCAAGGCCCCGTAAAACGCCTTCAAGGTCGAGCGATACTCATTCTGCAATTCCTCATTGCCGATAGCCTGAAGCATAGGCTTGTCATATTCATCGACCAATATCACGACATTGCGGCCGGTTTTCTCCTGAGCCCGACGGATAACGCCCTGAAATCTCAAAGACAGACTGACTTCTGTGGGATTTTTTCCATAGAGAGACTCCCATTGTGTAAGAGCATCATTCAAAACATTGTCAAGAGCCTCGGCAGTTAAATATTTCTCACTATTGAGATCCAAATGAAGAATAGGATATTCAATCCAATCCTTCTCCAATTCAGAGACAGCCAGGTCCTCGAACATCTCCTTGTGGCCAAGAAAATATTCTTTCAGAGTGCTCACCAACAAGCTTTTGCCAAAACGACGGGGACGTGAAAGGAAATAATATTTTCCTTCCGACACCATTTTATACATTCCGGCAGTCTTGTCCACATAGACAAAACCGCGTTTCCTGATTTCAGAAAAGCTCTGTATTCCAATCGGGTATAGCATAAATCCGTCCTCCCAAAATAAGAAACTCCGCAGTCATCCGGCAGGCACAACCGCCATGCCAAACGACCGCGAAACAAAAATAATCATTTTATCCGAATATAGCAAAAGGGCTGCAAAAAAAGCCGGCTCCGAAGAACCGACTTCAATAAATTGTCTTACGTAACGTAATTCAGTAATTCTCAAAGAATAGCCTGCATTACTTAGCCATTTCTTTGACAGTCTCAAACCACTGCTCAGATGTAGGCATGTTGCCACGGCTCCAGCCGGAACCGAAATAATAGACGACAGGCTCGCCTGACTTGACTGTCTTGTAAAGGACAGCATGCTCTGCCGGACCGTTGGCCTCAACAGCTTCAGCCTCAGGCATATATACAGCAAGTCCAATCATGCCTTCCTCAGGCTCCATGCTCTGGTCAGAAGCGTGCTCCCAGATGGCGACATAATTGCTTCCTGAGATCTCAGCCTCGATGTCGTGGCGGATAAGGCCGGCAGCAACGGTAAGACTGTCGAAATCACCGGAATACACATCCTCAGCCTTGCAGAAGTTTGTGCCCGGAGTCACTGTGATCTTCTTGTCGAGAGTCACCTGTGCACCTGCAACTTCCCAAGCCGGATAGTGAAGCACGAATACCACCTCAGAAGGTTCCTCCTTGAGGATTTCATATGAACGCCAGTTGGTGGCAGGGAAGACGAACTGACCGTCGACTACAGGGCTCGAAGCGCCTGCGCCGAGACTGACAGCCACTTTGTAGCAGTCCTTGCCATTGCCGTGGTCGATATGATATGACTGGTTCTCCTCCAATTCGAGACGATAACGCTCGTTGGCAACCAATTTACCGGGAGTCTTGACCCAGACGTCAAAGCCGGGAGCTGTAGGATTTCCCTCAAGAGCCTGTCCGTATGCACGATAGCATACACAGTCATTCTCCCAGATGAAGTCATCCATTCTCTCAGGCACATGGCGGGCCATCACTTTCTGCTCCTCTTTCGGAGCGCAGGCTGCAAGACAGAACAATGCAGCTGCAAGCAAAACTATCTTTTTCATTGCAAAACTCAGTTTGGATTTTACAAATCTACAATAAAGGCTTGCACTTTATTTCAAATCACCGGTTGCGCACCAGTCCATATCATTGTAGTCGTCGTTCTCGCCGCACATACCCCAGATGAAGGTGTAGTTGCGTGTAGCACAAGCCGAGTGTATGCTCCACTGCGGAGAAATCACTGCCTGCTCGTTGTGCATCCAGATGTGACGCGTCTCCTGAGGTTCGCCGCAGAAGTGACACACAGCGGCGTCTTCCGGGAGTTCGAAATAGAAATAAACCTCCATACGGCGGTCGTGGGTGTGTGCAGGCATAGTGTTCCAGGTGCTGCCCGGAGCAAGCTCTGTCATACCCATCTGAAGCTGGCAGCAAGGCACAACCTCCTTTACGAGAAGACGGTTGATGGTACGCTCGTTGCTCTCCTCAAGAGAACCGAGGTGCATAACCACCGCATCGTCTTTGGTAACCTTCTTCACTCCTGTCTCGCGGTGTGCGGTTGCTGAACAGAAATAGAAATGGGCAGGCTTCTCGGCTGAATCGCTGATGAAAGTCACGTGACGGTCGCCACGGCCGATGTAGAGAGCCTCTTTGTAGCCGAGGTGATAAACTTCCTCACCTACCTTAACGCTGCCCTCGCCTCCTACGTTGATGATACCGAGCTCACGACGTGAAGTGAAATAGTCTGCACGGAGAACCTCAGGCGCCTCAAGCACGAGCGGCTCATCCACAGGCACTGCACCGCCGGCGATGATACGGTCAAACATAGAATAAGTCATATTGATTTCACCCGGCACCATCACGTTCTCAATGAGATATTCTTTGCGGATACGCTCGGTGTCATAGTGTTTTGCGTCGAGATTGCTTGACGCCTGTCTAACTGTACAATTGATTTTTGCCATAAAAAATATATTCTGAATTTGGAAAAAAACAATGCGCCCGGGCCATATAAGACTCAGACGCATTGCATTGTAATTCAATACTATTCAGGCTGTTTGCCGATGTAGGCAAGGATACCGCCGTCAACGTAGAGCACGTGGCCGTTTACGAAGTCGGACGCCTCACTTGCAAGGAATACTGCAGGTCCCTGAAGATCCTCTGCATTGCCCCAACGCTCGGCAGGAGTCTTGGCAATGATGAATGAATCGAACGGATGACGTGAACCGTCTGCCTGACGCTCGCGGAGAGGAGCTGTCTGAGGAGTGGCGATGTAACCCGGGCCGATACCGTTGCACTGGATGTTGTATTTGCCGTACTCGGAAGCAATGTTGCGGGTAAGCATCTTGAGACCGCCCTTGGCAGCTGCGTATGCAGACACAGTCTCACGGCCAAGCTCTGACATCATAGAGCAGATGTTGATGATCTTGCCGCCGCCGATTTTGATCATTGAAGGGATGACGGCCTTAGAAACGATGAACGGAGCATTGAGGTCAACGTCGATAACCTGACGGAACTCTGAAGCCTTCATTTCGCACATAGGGATTCTCTTGATGATGCCGGCATTGTTTACAAGGATGTTGATGACGCCGACTTCCTTCTCAATAGTAGCAACCATAGCGTTTACCTGCTCCTCGTTGGTAACGTCACAAACATAACCGTGGGCCTCGATACCTTTCTCTTTGTAAGAAGCGATACCCTTGTCAACGAGTTCCTGCTTGATGTCGTTGAAAACGATTTTTGCACCTGCCTGAGCAAAAGCAGTAGCGATGGCGAAGCCAATACCGTAAGATGCACCTGTTACGAGAGCGACCTTACCTTCCAATGAAAAATTAACCATAATCAAATAGTATTTATTAAGTGTTTTAAAATACAAAAATGTGGAGGGCGTTTCAAACCCTCCACAAAGATAATACTTTTATTTGATAAATATTCAAATATTTTTTACCACACTGCCTATCTTCTTGCTCCAAATGCGGAATAATCAGACTTGACAGCGAAATTGCCGCTTGCAGGGTCCCCTGCAAATGGAGTTTCGGCCAGGACAGCACCTCCGTTGGCAATACCTGCAGCCTCGTCAATCTTGTTCCACCAGCTGTAAGGGGACTCTGTATCTATATCATAATACAGGTTCGCGCTCAAAGTCGGATCGCCGTTCTCTTTGAGTCTCGGATAGCCTTTTGCATTCGACGGAGCCTCCTTTGCACGGTGCATGGCTGCAAAAATGTTGTTTGCAACTATGAATTTTTCCGTAGCGACCGCTGCACGGACATGAAGTATACCATTGTTGTCCTTGCTGTCGACCGAACCGGTGTTGTAGAAAGTGTTGTTTCTGAGCACAATGGTTTCGCAGACAACAGCCGCATCCATACGAAGGAAAGTGCGTATGCCGTTGGCGAATACATTGTCGGTAACGTTCAAAGCGGACAGAGTGCCTTTGCGGAAATCAAGGAAGTCTCCGCTTGTGCCCATATCAGTTATATCGTTGCCTGAAAGCTCAAGAGAATTGATTTTACTCTCGACACCCATATAGACCAGCCTGTTGCCATACGAAGAAATCCTGCAGTTCCTGATGCTGATCTTTTCAAGAGCGGCTGTGGCTGTAGCGTCACCCACTTCGACCATATTGCCGATTTTCGCGGCATCAGTTGTTCCCACAAGGGTCATTCCGCTGAGAGACAGAGTCTTGGCACCCTCTCCGGCAAATTTGAAACCGCCGTTGAATACAACTCCGCTCTTGCCGATGAGATTGAGCGAAGTGCTGAGAGTGAGGACTCCGCCGCTTACTTCAGCGACTTCAGACAAAGCCGTCAGGTCGTAGGTACCGGCATTCAGGGTGATGGTGGTCTTGCCCGCAGAAATTGCAGTGAGCATATCCTCGACAGTGCTTACAGTAATCTCCGAAGTAGGGATTCTGCCTGCAAGCGGATTCCAGCGAGGGTCTCCGATATTGGAGTTCTGAGCCACGATATTGGTCAAAGTGAAATCATAGCCGTCAGGAGCCTTGCAAGGTTCTTCACCGAGCACCACGCCGCCGTTGGCAATACCTTCTTCCCTTGAACAATTGACAGTCCACCAGTTGTAAGGGTCCTCCTCGTGAATGTTATAGAAATAGTTATTGGAAATAAGGGTAGGCCTGACAGCCGACGCGTTCTTGCTGATGAATTTAGGATATCCTGCAGCATTGCCGGGAGTCTCGGTAATCTTGATGGAATAGAACAGGTTGTTGCTGATTTCATACTTGCCGATGCCGACACTTCTGACATGGAAGAGACCATTGTTGTCCTTCGATGTGGAATTCGTGGCAATCCTGTACATCGTATTGTTCTTCACAAGGATGTTGCCTATCTTCGAAGCCGTGTCCGTACGGAAGAAAGTACGTGCGGAATTGGCAAAGGTGCTGTTGGTAATGAGCACATTGTTATAGGTACCTGTCCTCATGTCGATAAAATCCGAACCGTTTGACGTATCGTAAACCTGGATATCGTCGAAAATCACATAGTTTACATTCGCGTTCTTCTTGCCGGAATTGTCATAAAGGGCCTTGTTGTAGTTTCTGATGACACAGTTATACATGGCAACGGTATCTGCAACTACATCATCGGAAGCCTTGTCTTCGACTATAATGGACCCTGCCGCTCCCGTACCGTCAAGATTCAGATCTCTCAGGACAAGTGCGCCGAGTTGGCCGGATATGCTGAAATTGCCTCTGACTGTAGGATATTTTCCGTCTTTTTCCTCACCGGTAAGTCTCAGAGGAGTGGTAAGGGCAAGCGTGCCGAACTCGTATGGAGTGTCGCTGTAGGCAAGTTTGATATTTTCCTTGCCCGCGCTGATTGAGTTGACCAGATCCTCAAGGCTTGAAACGATGGTCCCGCCGCTTGTGCCGCCGCCTGCAGCAGCCACGGTCAAAGCGACCTTGCCGGCAGATGACTGGGTGTTGTAAATGTCGTTTTCGCCAGGGTTTGCATATACGGAAATCATATATCCGCCTGCATCAAGGAACTTGATGACATTTGACGGCAGCATATAGGATGTCTCACCATCCTCAACCGGATAGCTCTTTCCGTTAAATACTACGGAGTAGCCTCCTGCATTTGCAACCGGTGCCCAGCTGACCTCAACATCCACAGCCTCGCCCTGAGTTACTGAAGCAGGGTTGAGTTCAGGCTCAGGAGTTGCAAGAGCAGTGTTCACCTGATCAGTATCAAATGCCCATGCGAGACCTGAAATGCCCACATTGCCGGAAGCGTACACATAGACTATGCTCTCTTCCGTGATGTCGTTGATGAGTATTTTCTGAGCCTTGTCGGAGCCTACGTTCATGGCAGCTCCGCCCTTGACACTTGCAACCGTGCCGTTGACATCGCCTACACTCACTACCAGATGATTGCCCCTTACATACTCGCCTCTTTCATTGAGGACATCACAAGGCCTGATATATACAGAACCCGGTCTGTCAACTTTGAAAGCGAGATAACCGTCGACAGGGAGACCTTTCTTGCTTACATCCGTAGCTTTATTGAACACCATCACACCTTCCGCAACCTTCAGAGGATTTGCAGTCACACCCATCATGAGTCCGTCGCGGACCTTTGATTTGGTGATGTCTCCGACAAAATACCTGGCATCAGTGAAATCCCAGGTGTGGGCAGCGTCAATGAGAGGTAAAGTAAGGTCCTCAGGCTCCTCGACGTATGGAGTGAGCCATTTGCTTGCCCCTACTTTGGCAGACAGTGCATCCGCATCGGTAAGATTGAACTGACCGCCCTTTGCATTGAAGCAAGGGTCTGCGGCAAGCTTCTTTCCACTACCGGCAAGTGCCTCGGATTCAGAGACTTTCTCATTGAAGAACTTTTCCTCATTGAGAGAGTAATAGAAGTTGTTTGAGCAGGCAAGTCCGGCATCGGCAGCAGTAAGGTTCGCAGCTGCAGGACCGATGATGGAAGCGTTGCCTTCCATGTAAAGCACGAGGTTGTTCGCGAATCTGAGACTTGAAGGCTTGGTCTTGATGCCGAAGAAACCGCCGTTATTGTTGTTCTCCACAAAGCAGAGGTTCATCAAAGTGTTGTTTGAAACATTGATGTCTCCTGCAATCACATTGGCGTCGAACCTCACGAAAGTCCTCATACCCTGGTAGATGGTACAGTCAACAATATTGAGTTTCGACAGAGTCGTCGCGCCACGGAGGTCGATGACATCACCGCCACCCGCACCTTCTTCATTGATGTTGTAGATAGTACAGCCGTCATAGCGGAGTTCGCCTATAACTGCAGTCTGTCCCCATTCATAAATGAGACCTTTGCTGTAGCCGGTAAGCGCACAGTTCTTGTAGATGATGGCTTCGACAGGCATATCAGCGATCTTGTCGTCCTGTTTGAGCTGGATGGCAAAACCGTATTTGTCCTTCACACCGTTGAATTCAACAGACTCGAAATAAAGTTTTCCGCCTTTGAATGCTGCAGGAATATTGAATTCGCCATAGATTGCAGGACGGGTACCGTCAACGCCCTCTTCTCCGTAGATTTCCACAGCATTGGGAAGGTCCACCTTGCCCGGATCTCCGAAATCGTATGGAGAGCCCTCGGCTTTGAGGAGTATCTTGGTCTCGCCGGCAGCGACAGCAGCTTTGAATGCGTCCACAGTTGACACAGCGAAAGCGTCGCCGGTATTCGGGCGTGTCCAGAGGTTGAGTTCACCGCGGTTCGCGCTCTTGTAATAAAGGCCCACGATATAATTGGTTGCAGGAGCAAGTCCTTCTATTGTGGCGGCACCGGCCTCGATTTCAGCAGCCTCAAGCGTTTTTGCACAAGGCTCTTCATCTTCCTTGCCGACCACATAGTATTCCAGACGGTCAACCTCAGGATCAGCATTCCAAGTGAAAGAAAGGCTCTCATTTGTCCTGTCCGCCACCTTGAGGTAAAGATTCGGTTTCACTGCATAAGTGTTGATCGCCTTTGTAGAGACAGCCCATTTTGAATTCATGCTTTCGTCCTGGCTGTTTTTTGCCTGGACACGGAAATAATAAGTGGCGTCAGCCTCAAGTTTCACCTTGTAAGGGACCTCTTCGGCAGCCAGTTCCACTTCCTTGACAAGCTTGCTCATTTCCTTGTCTGAATAGATTTCAAGGCCGTATTTGTCAGCACCTTTGGTCAGGTCCCAACTGAAAGTCACCTCATCGCCATTGGTAATGGACGCCTTGAGGTTCATAGGTGTAAGGCACCTGCCCAAAGTCATATCGGTAAGCTCCTCCTTCATGACATTACATCCTGTAGCAAGAGTCAGAGACGCAAGTGCGATTACCGTAAAAATTCTATATAATATTTTTTTCATATTCTTTTATTCACTAATAACCGAAATCATTTACCAGAGAGCCCTGGCTGTTGTCCAAAGTAGCCCTGAAAATCGGCCAGTACTGACGGGTATTCGGATCGAGTTCGTATATATTGTCGAATTTGTCCTGTTTCTTGGAATCGGACTTGATGTAATTCTTCTCAAGAGTCCAGCCGTCACCAGGATTGTCAGACTCACCAGGATTGAAGCCGTAGAATTCAAGTACCATTTCATCTTCATTGAAACGTGAGTAGACATCCGCAGGCAGATATGCGTATTCGCCCTCATGAGCCACGAGTCGGTTGAATTTGGCCTTGGTCTCATCCAGTTTCTCTTTCAGGAGATTCCAGCGGATAAGGTCATTTTTGCGGAGGAATTCGCCTGAGAACTCAAAGGCACGCTCATCAACGATGGCATTGAACATATCCTCTTTGGAACCGATGGCATCCACGTATGTTTCAGCCTGATATTCGTTACCCTTGAAAGCACGCTCCCTGACCGGAAGCAGATAATCCTTTGCCGCGGCGAGGTCGTCAAGTTCATTGGCGATTTCAGCGGCCATAAGGAGGATGTCGGAATAGCGCAGGACCACAGGTTTAACGCCGTCGTCATTGCCTCCGGTATAAGGCTGTACATCCATCCATTCGAAACGGAACTTTCCAAAATACCAGGTGTAGATGCCTGCCGACTCGGCCTCATCATTTTTGTTCCATTTGAAGTTGACGCAGGTGATGTCACGTCTCACGTCATTGGCATCGAAGTCGAAATACATTGTAGGTGCAGGACCGCACTGTCCGCCTGAACTTGCCTTGCCGTTCACGAAACTTGCACCGTCGGCATTGACTGCGAAAGTGAAGTTCCAGCGGCCGCGGCTGTTGCCGAAAGGAATGACGAAAATGATTTCCTTGCCGGCCTCGATATCGAGATTGTTGACTCCATACCAGAGGTCTTTGTAGTCAACGAGCGAAAGATTGGCATTTTCAATCACATCCTTGAGGTAGGTCAGAGCCTTGGGATAAAGTTCATCCTTGCTGAGCTGCTCATCTGAAGAAAGTCTTACAGAACCTTCATTTCCTGTCCCCACCGTACCCTCGTCAGGACGGAGTGCATAACCTGCAGCCGAAAGGGCGATACGCGCATAAAGTCCTTCTGCAAAGGCACGGCTGACACGGTCGGTCTTCATCGTAGGGGTGTTGCCCTTAGGCATAGGCAGATATCCGATGGCTTCTTCCAAATCGGCAAGTATCTGTTTATAAATCACATCCCTGTCGGCTTTCGGCAGATAAATGCTGTTTGCCTCAACAGGAGAGAATCTTGCAGGAACATCGCCCCAGCCTTTGATAAGGTCGAAATAAAGCATTGCCCTGAGGGTGAGAGCCTCACCGAGGAGGTATGCCATATTCTTGTCAGAACCGGTATTGCCATACTGACGGAGGCCTGAAATACAGAGGTTTGCACGCTCAATTCCGCCATACATCTCGTTGTAGGGGCCGTTTGAAAGATTGAGCTGCGAGTTTGTCACAGGGGTGTTGTAACGTGCAAGTTCGTTACCGTAGGTGTTGGTACCATTGTAAAGCTCCACATCGGTGTTGAAGCCGTACCAGGGGAGATACCTTCCACGATAGCTGTTCTGATGGCTCAGAGCCTCATAAATCGAGAAGATATTGAACTCGGCCAGATCATACTTCGAGAACACTGTGGCATCATCAAATGACGACGGAGAAGAGGTGTCCAGCATTGAGCATCCGCCCATGACAACTGCTCCACACAGTGTATATGCTATTTTCTTAATAAGTTTCATACTATCAAAGATTTTCATGTTCGGTTTCATATTCTTTAGAATGTAAGGTTAATACCGAATACGACTCCTATGCTCTTAGGATAAGCCGAGTAATCCACGCCAGGAGTCAGAGGAGTAGCGCGGCGGGTATCCACTTCAGGGTCATAGCCGGAATACCTGGTCCAGCAGAACAGGTTGGAACCTGTCACATAGAGACGGAGTTTGGAAATATATGCTTTGCGCATCCATTTCTCAGGGAAGGTGTAACCGATGGTTGCAGACTGGAGGCGGAGGTATGAACCGTCCTCGACGGCCCAATCGGAGAACACTGCATTTCCTATGCAAGGTGACCACATCGTAGTACCTTCATTTGCCTTTGCCAATGCCTCAGGGTCGGTAATCAGCTCGCCTGTCTCCCAGTCGATATTGGTCCATCTCTTGTCCACATCCATGGTATTCACGAGATTTCTGTTGTAGAACTTGCGTGAAGATGTGAACTCCACCTTATTTGCATTGTAGACCTTGTTGCCGTATGAATATGTGAAGTTAGCCGAGAAGTCCACTCCGTAGATATAACCTGAGAGTCCGAAACCGCCGGCGAAAAGAGGGGAAGCGTTTCCTATGACCTCCTTGTCCGCTGCCGTGACTTTGCCGTCCCCGGTCAGGTCTTTGAGTTTCAAGGCTCCCGGACGGAGATAATCCTTGCCGATGAGCTCACTGTCGTCAGCCACGCCGGCTTTCAGCACCCATGCTCCGTCTATATAGTCGAAATCACTGACTTCATAACGTCCGTCGCAGCGGTAACCGTACATATTGCCGAGAGGCTGGCCCACCTGCACGATGTAGTCTGTGCCGACTTCGCTTGAACCCCAGCGTGTCTCGGACTCGATTCTGTTGAATTTCCTGTCATTGCCGAGGGACATCACCCTGTTCTGGTTGAATGAAATATTGGCATTGAAAGTAAGGTCGAAATTCTGTTTTCTTACAAAAGGCACGTTCAATGAAAATTCGAGACCGCGGTTGCGTGTCTCACCGATATTTCTGTACTGGGTCTCATAACCGCTGCCGGCGATCGGGAACTGGATCAGAAGGTCTTTGGTGTTGTTCTGATAGACTTCGAGACTACCTGCGAGACGTCCCTGGAAGAAACTGAAATCCAGACCGATGTTGTGAGTATAAGTGGTCTCCCATTTAAGGTCCGGATTGTTCATGACCGTACCTGCAGTCCACCATGTTTCGCCCTGACTTATCCAGCCGTTTGAAGGCTTGCCGGCAAACTCTTTGTTGATCTGGCCTGACGGAATATTGTTGTTGCCCGCAGAACCGAAGCTGTAACGGAGTTTCAGGTCATCAAGCCAGCTCTGTGCAGCCGCCATAAAAGGCTCGCCCGAAATTCTCCACGATACGGCTGCAGAAGGGAAAATGCCCCATCTGTTCTGTTTCGAGAATTTTGAAGAACCGTCGGCACGGAGTGTTGCAGATACAGAGTAACGGCCTAAATATGAGTAATTTACACGGCCGAAGAAAGAGAGAAGGTTGTCATCTGCGCTGTAGGTATTGCCTGAAGAAATGGCAGTACCCGAGCTCATGAAGTTCCAGGCCATGTCAGCGCCAAAGAAGGTAGGGAAATTCTCGACCATAGTGGTCATGCTGTTGGCTTTGGAAATGGTCATCTCCTCACCGAGCAGAAGGTTGAGCGAATGGTCTTCATTTTTGAACACATCTTTGAAATCGTATGTCAAAGTGTTCGTATTGCGGTATTTCTTCCTTGTATAGTCCGTATAGCTCGTTGCGGGTTTGTTTTTGTACTGCGCAGTATTGGCCACATAGTAGGTAGTGAGACCGTAATAGCGGTTGTCAGTCTGCCGGTAGTCCTCAAGACCGCCCTCGACTTTGAGCCTGAGGTTCCTGATGATGGTCCATGTGACTGCGGCGTTCGCATTCCATGAAGAACGCAGGCGCTTGCTGTCGTTGTCGGAAACCGACTGCATAGGCGGAGCATTGTCGCCGTAATCCTCTTCAAGATCCGAACCTTCAACTGCAGAAGCGATAGGAATAGGAGTGTATGAAACCGCATGTTTGAGACGGCCGTTTCCGGAGTTTGTACCCTTGTCGTTCACTGAATTGGCTCCGCTGCCCCTTACATTTGTCTTTGCATATCTGAGGTTCACGTCGAACTGCAGGTTTTTGTAAGGTTTGTACTGGGCCTTCATATTGAAGTTGTCACGACGGTAGTTTGAGCCTGTCATGATGGCGTCATCCTGCATGTGGGCGTAACCCAAAGTCCAGTTGTAGTTCTCTCCACCGCCGGAGATTGAAATATCGTTGCTCATCTGTGTGCCGGTGCGTCCGAAGACCTGGTCAACCCAGTCATTGACAGGCTGGTTGAGGTAGAGGTCCATATCCTGGAATGTGCCGAAATAAGGCTCATAACGGTCTGACACATTGTCTCTTACCTGGGCAAGCTCATACTGGAATTTCACGAAGTTCTCAGCATCCATAGGCTGGATTGCCTTTTTGTTGGCAATCTTCTTGAAACCATAGTAGGTGTTGAGGCTGACGGTAAGTTTCTTGGCGGAATTTCCGCCTTTGGTGGTAACGATGACAACGCCGTTTGCACCGCGGGAACCGTAGATTGCTGTTGAGAAGGCGTCTTTCAGCACGTCGATGGACTGAATCTCGGAAGAAGCGATGTCGTTGATGGACTCTACCGGGAAACCGTCCACGATGTAGAGCGGAGAGTTGTCCTGAGTGATGGAACCTCCGCCGCGGACACGGATTTTGATGTCGGCGTCAGGGTCACCCTCAGTCACCATTACTGACACACCGGCCATCTTTCCGGACAGGGCCTGACCTACCGTAGTCACAGGCTGTTCGGTCAGTTTTTCATTGTTTACGGAAGCCACTGAACCGATGAGGTCGCGACGTTTCACTTCCGCATATCCGACAACAACGACTTCGTCAAGAGCCGTCGCGTCTTCTTCGAGGACAACGTCAACAACCGCGCGGTTGTTGACAAGAACTTTCGTGTCCTTCATTCCGACGAATGAGAACACAAGAACATCTTTCGCAGCATTGGGAACATTGATGACATAGTCACCGTCCAAGCCCGTTATTGCTCCTGTCGAAGTCCCTTCAACGAGAACGGACACGCCCGTAAGCGGCTCGCCGTTCAGGTCTTTGACAATACCCTTGACCTGCTGGGCGTCGAGTGCAATACAGCATCCGAGTCCTGCCAGTACGAGGGCGATTTTCATAAAGATTTTAGACATAGAATAAAAGTTTATTGATTAATAGTTTATTTATTTCATTATATCCTTTACAAGATAGTGGAGGTAGATTTCAAGATTGGTGTAGACCTTGTGGAGGGTGTTTTTTGCCCCGTCGGCGGCGTCGCCTTTGTCCAGACCCGCTGCCTCTTCAAACCAGTCCGGCATACCGTCGCCGTCAGTGTCTTTTGCCGCAGCTTCAGCCTTGTAGTCCGGCCAGCCTCCGACATCCTGCTGGCTGTCAATGATACCGCCGAGAGTGCTGCCGTTGCTGCCTGTATATGTGTATTTCCCTTCTTTGGTCTCTTTCACGATACGTGCGTCAACAGCGTCCCTTTTGAGCGATGCACCCACGTACTCCATAACTTCATTATAGGCATCCTGTGCAGACTGGTTCCTTATATAGGAACCGTTATAGGAAATGTCAAAACGGGTTTCCGACTTGATTTCCACATCTGGAGTGCCGTTCGGCTGGAGACCTGCCCAATTGTCGGCATTCACCTCATCTATCAGATAATGATAGTCTTCGCTGAGATTCGGAGAAGTCTTGTCAAAGACATTGCCGCTGAGGTGGAAACGTCCCCACACACCTTTGGCATTAGTATTTGTCCCGTCATCGGCATTAGGGCTGAAAATACGGTTCACAAGCACTTTCTTGTCATTTGTGGCGGCGCCCGGCTTGTAATAGTTGTTGATGAAATTGAAAGAGCCTCCCTCTCCGGCATAACCTCCGTTCACATTGCCCCAGTTGTAGAACACGTTGTTTACAAGCTCGGTCTTCTCGTTTTCAGGTTTGCCTGTGTAGCGGCTGCCGCAAAGACGCGGAGTGCGGCTGGTATGGTGGGCAATGAGGTTGTGGTGAAAGCTGCCCGGAGTTCCGCCCCAGATACCGCCATAGCCGTGTGCTCCCTTTTCGTGTACCGAACGGGTCAGGCTTTCGCTGAGTACACACCACTGCATAGTGAAGCCGCTGTTGTCGTAGAATGAAGAGCATTCGTCCGTGCTCCAGCTCATTGAGCAGTGGTCGATGATTATATGGCTGCGGCCTTTGCCCCAAAGCGCGTCATCACCTTTCAGATCGGGATTTGCCTTATATGCTTCGTCTCCCATTCTGAAACGTATAAATCTGATTATCACATTGTCAGCCTTGATGCAGGTCGAGTAGTTTTTCAGACAGATGCCGTCTCCCGGAGCAGTCTGTCCCGCAATTGTGATGTCCCCGTTCTTGATTTCGAGAGTTGAATTCAGCGCTATGATTCCGCTGACGTCGAAAACGACAGTACGCGCCCCTTTCTGCTGCACCGCCCAACGCAGGGAGCCTTCGCCGCTGTCGTTGAGATTGGTCACATGATAGACCTTGCCTCCACGGCCGCCCGTAGTGAACATTCCGCAACCTTCAGCACGCGGGAAAGCACGACGGAGATTGTCATTTTCATCCTCAGGCAGACCGAAATCCTTCAACACATCCGGCTTATCGTCAGGGTTTTCATCTGGGTTTCCGCCTGTTTCAGCAAGAGTTTTCGCCTCGACCGGAGCCGAATATTCACTGTCCCTGCCGTTTTTGTGGGTACAGACAGCAAATGTATATTTCACTCCGGCTTTCAGTCCCTTAAGCGTGACCGTAGTCTTGACTGCCGTCGAATGCTTTACCTCCTGTCCGTCAGAAAATTCATATCTGTAATACTCAACTCCTTTTACCGGATTCCACTCAAAACTCAGGCTGTTCTCTGTAGCCTCCACGAGCTTTACACCTGTCGGAGCTACCGCTTCGGCTCCGCCGGCGGCATTTTCCTTTTCTGCACAGCTGCAGGTCACAAACAGACTGGAAGTTGCTACCAAAGCAAATATTATAAGTTTTTTTCCCATTTTCACAAACATTTTTCGTACTCCAAAGAAGCCCAGATGAAAGGACCAACGCCTTTCGCATCATTTTCGATGACAGGTTCACTGATGTAATAGTCGAAAGTGCCGCTACGCATGGTCTTGCCGCCGAGACCGGCCACAGAGCAGCAATCAGTGAGGCTGATGGTACCATCCCCGTTTTTGCGGATGAAAGTCTTTACCAATTTCCCGTAGGTCTCACGGGCATAAGTTGCAAGTTCAGGCTCGAGCCAGCCCTTTCTCACACCCTTGAGCAGCACGTAAGAGAACATGGCCGAACAGGTGGCTTCCACATAATTGCCTTCACGCTGAGGGCTGTCAAGCACCTGGTACCACATTCCCGTCTCAGGATCAGCATATTCCTTCAGGGTCTCCACACTGCCGCGGAGGATTTCCACAAGCTCAGACCTCCCCTGCGTATTCTCCGGCAGGTAGTCAAGCACTTCCTCAATCGCCATCAGGTACCAGCCCATTGCCCTGCCCCATGCGTGCTCCGACTGTCCCGTCACCTTGTCGGCCCAGAACATCTCACGAGACTCGTCCCAGGCATGACGGTAAAGTCCGGTCACAGGATCACAGGTATGCTTTGCCACTACAAGGAAATGGTTGACGACATCCCTGTAAAGGCTGTCCTTTTGTTCCGGAGTCTCGTAACGGCTGATATATTCTACATAGAAAGGCTGGGCCATATAAAGCCCGTCAAGCCACATCTGATGAGGATAAATCTCCTTATGCCAGAACCCTCCTTCGGACGTGCGGGGGTGGGTTTCAAGCTGTTCGCGGAGTTTCTCAATGGCAAGTCTGTATTTTTCCTTGCCCGTCTTGTCGTAAAGATAAAAAAGAGTCTTGCCCGGACAGATATGGTCGGTGTTGTATTTTTCCTTTTTATAGGTACTTATATTTCCTTCTTCGTCTATGATTTTATCGTACCAGCTTTCGGCGAAATTGAAAATTTCCTCATTGCCGTAAGTCTCGTAAACATCAAGGAAAGCCCTGAGTTCCAGACCGGTAGTGTAGTTCCATTTCATTTTGCCCTGCATACCGTCAAGATGGCTTGCATCTTCACAGCGGGCCATTTCACTCTGTACCATCGCCACGGCAGCCGAGTCCGCGCCCTTGTTGCACGAACTCATTGCCATAGCACTTACTAAACACATTATGAATAACTTAAGATTTTTCATTTTATTTGTTATCAAAAGGATTCCAGGCTTTGGAGTCGGATGACTGATACATCACCTTCTCGAAACTATAATCGGCAAGGTCTTTCTTTTTCAGCTGATGCGACCATTTCACCCTGTCTTTGGTCTCGGCTCCGGGACCGTAATTTCCGTATTCGGCATAGAAAGCAGTCTTCTCGGCCTCAGGTTTCCTCCAGTTGTGCCAGCCGTCAGGGAGAATATGCTTTCCGAATTCACATTCAATGAACACGGTCTTCGCGAAAGGTCTCCACGGCCTGCCGAGATACACCATATCCACATCCGGCGCAGCCGTAAGCCTGCAATTATGGAAAACATAACCGTATTTGCGTCCCTCGAAAGTCGAAGCTGCGGTGATGTAGCTGTTCTTCTTGCTGTGGATGGTGCAGTTCTCGAAATATGCGATAGAGCAGCCGAAAATGAAATCCGTAGTGCCCTCGATGTAGCAGTCAAGGAAATAATTGCGGTCCGCGCCACCCTCCTTATTGTATCTTCCGTAAGTATAAATAGTGTCCTGGTCGCCGATAAAGCGGCAGTTGTGGAAGAAAAGGAAGTCGCCGTTGGTGAAGAGGGCCACTGCCTGACCGGCCTGAGGACCTGCATTGTTTGCCACTGTGAGATTTTCGAGAGTCACATAGCTCGAATGTATGAACATAGTGGCGCTGCCTGAAGTGCCCACGGTATTTTCCCTGCCCGGCCATTTCATCCTGTTGTATTTGTTGTAAACTATGACGGTGTTCTCCGCAGACTGGCCCTTGATGTGCAGGCGGAATTTATTGTGAGGAATGGTCACGACTTCATTGTAGACCCCGTCTTTGATATAAATCGTGGTAATGGTCCCGTGGCAATAGTCCGGGCAGGCGTTGATGGCTTCCTGGACGGTGAAAAAGTCACCGGTCCCGTCCTGGGCTACCACAAAATCATAGCCCTCAGTGACATGGGCTGCGATTTCAGGAAGCTGCTCCTTAATGGCTTCGCATACGATGGAAGCGACCTTTTTCGCGCCGTTTGCCTTGGTGTGGGTGTTGTCCTTCTTGCCTTCAGGGCAGCACGGGCACGTTCCCGGTTCTATCCACATAAAAAAATCGCGTGAAGCCTCGTCACCCAATTCCTTGAGCCATGCCTGGGTCTTGGCATTGATGTCAAGCAGAGGGACATTCTCTTCCTCAGCTACCTGTTTCATAGCTGCAGGATAGTCCGTATGGCAATTTTCGTCAAGCACACCATCCTTGAACCATCTTCGTGAAACCGGAGTCAGAAGCACAGGCTTTGCTCCCAGTTCCTTTGCCGTACGCACAAACAGACGGAGATTGTCCTGATACAGGCCGAAAGGAGCCGCATATCTTGTGCTGTCGGATTCCTTGGCGTCATTGTGCCCGAACTCAATAAAGAGATAATCGCCGGGCCTGACATTGGCCTTAACCTTATCCCACAAGCCCAAAGAGATGAAGCTCTTGGTACTGCGGCCGTTCTGCGCATAGTTTATCACATCCACTTTTCCGTCCAGGAAATTAGGGAACATCATCCCCCAGCCCCTTTCCGGATTGCCTCCGTCAAGCTTTTTCGGAGCCATAGTCGAATCACCCATAAGATGAATGGTGAAAGCGGCCGTATCATCCTGCGCGTAAAGTTGTGCAGATAAAAGCATTGTGCCGATTAACGATAAAACTGCAAATATTTTTTTCATGTTCATACTATCATTTTAGCCCCGGAACTCTATTCCACCTCAACATTTTTTGAATTTGACACAGTCACAGCCTCGCCGGCTTCCGGAATTACTTTCACATTCCTCATCGTCACATCCTCAGAATAACGGATTTCTATACCGCTGCGGCTCTTGATGACGCAATTCTCAATATTCACATTCTTTACCGGCATTTCCGGCAGACCGTTGAAATACATTGCCCTGTCACAGCCGTTGCAGACTATATTCCTGATGTAAATATCCCTGAACTCAGGCGTCGTCCCATCCGCTTCATACAGCCCGGCTATGCTCTGACCGCTTGCGGCAGCCTTTGCCTCCACCGCCGACATTCCGCTGTAGAACAAATCGAAAAGCAGGGTCTCAGTCACAATATCTTTCATGTAAATATCTGATATATAGATATTTTTCACCACTCCTCCGCGGCCTCTCCTGCTTTTGAAGCGCAGTCCTACATCCGTACCGAGGAAACGGCAATTTGATACCTTGATGTTCTCGACTCCTCCTGACATCTCGCTTCCCACAACAAAGCCGCCATGACCGTGATACACTATGCAGTTGTCCACAATGACATTCCTGCACGGTATGCCCCTGTTTCTGCCGTCCTCATCCTTGCCGGACTTTATGCAGATGGCATCGTCCCCGACATCGAAAGACGAGCCTGTCACAATCACTCCGTTGCAGGCATCGATATCCAAGCCGTCGCCATTCTGCGAATATGCGGGATTTCTTACAATTATATCTTTGATTATCACGTTGTTGCAAAGAAGAGGATGAATATTCCAGGCAGGAGAATTCTGGAAAGTCACGCCTTCGAGAAGCACATTCTCGCAGCGTCTCAGACTGACCATCACAGGCCTCAGGAACGACTTGATTTCAGCCCAGAATTCATCGCCGAACTCTCCGACAGGCACATTCAGATTCCTGTCACTTACTGCCATGCCCTTGAGATAAGCCTCATCCGGATACCAGATATTCTTCTCCGTATCCACATAACCGCCCTGCGCGATTTTCTCCTTCCACTGTGCTCCCGTCACTTTCGATTTTTTGAGAGGTCTCCACGAATAACCGTTTCCATCAATCACGCCCTTTCCCGTAATCGAAATGTTTTTCTGCCCGTCGGCATTGATCGGAGACTCGCAACGTTTCGTCCTGAGCCCTTCAAAATCAGTGTCTATAATAGGATACAAATCAATATTGTCATCAAAAAGAATCACCGCGTTGTCACTCAGATGCAGGTCGATATTGCTTTTGAGAGTGACAGGGCCGGTAAGCCACAGACCGTCAGGAACCACAAGATGACCTCCTCCCTGCTCTGCAAGAGCATCCACAGCTTTGGCAAAAGCCTCGGTATTGAGCCGGATTCCATCGCCCACAGCCCCAAAATCGTTAAGGTACACGGTCTTTGACGGTATGTCCGGCCTGCTGGCTTCAGACATTTCAAAAGGAAGGTTTTCGTAAAGAGCTGAAAACTCATAAGTCCCGTTTGAGCCACTGCAAGAGCCCAAAACAACAGAAAAGCAAAGAATAAAAAGAAGTTTGAAATTCAGTTTAATATTACACATATATGTGGTCCGCTTGTAATTACAGTTGCAAAGATATAAAAATTTCCGTTACCGAGCACGATTTTTGGCAAAAATATAATTTATTTATATAAAAACATGAAAATTTACATTTCAGACCATATTTTGCGACAAAAAGCACCCTATATAATATATTATTATTCGTATTTTTGCATTCGGAAAAAAGTTTCGCACACGGTACAGCCCTCAAGACCTGAACCATCTATCACTTGCGAAACCTGAGTAAGGACTATGAAACCGAACATGAAAATTTTTGATAGAATGAAACGAATATTTCTGGCTCTTGCCATCGCCGGACTTGCTTTCGCATCCGCTCACGCCCAGGAAAAATCCCTGTCATGGAACCCAGACCGCGGAGACCATTATGTAAACCCGATTTTGAATGCGGACTATTCTGACCCGGATGTATGCAGGGTCGGGGATGATTTTTATATGACTTCATCTTCCTTCAACTGCTTTCCCGGACTGCAGATACTGCACTCGACCGATTTGGTGAACTGGGAAATCATAGGGGCGGCTTTACAGGACTACCCCGGTGCGAATTGGGACGACAATGCTCCATGGCAGACCATAGGGGCAGGTCTGCCTGACAATCTGCCCGGAGATTATGAATTCCGCACAACAGTCCAACACGGCAATGCGGTCTGGGCTCCTGCAATACGCTACCACGACGGTGAATTCTACATTTACTGCGGCGACCCGGACAGAGGCATCTTCATGGTGAAGACGGACGATCCGCGCGGAGCATGGTCAGAGCCGGTGTGGGTAGTGAAGGCAAAAGGCTTCATAGACCCCTGCCCGCTTTGGGACGAAGACGGAAGGGCATGGCTTTCACATGGCTGCGCCGGCAGTCGGGCAGGCAACAAAAGCATATTGTTCGTGGCTCCGATGTCTGCTGACGGCACAAGACTTCTTTCGCGAAGCCGTATAGTATATGACGGACATGAGACCCAACCTACTGTCGAGGGTACGAAATTCTACAAGAAAGACGGCTGTTATTATATTTTCTCCCCTGCAGGCGGCGTACCTACAGGCTGGCAGTTAGTGCTCCGCTCTGAATCCCCATACGGTCCCTACGAGGAAAGAGTCGTGATGGCGCAGGGCAAGAGTCCTGTGAACGGGCCTCATCAGGGAGCTTGGGTCGACACTGCGAACGGTGAGGACTGGTTCCTGCATTTCCAGGACAAGGATGCCTACGGCAGGGTCGTGCACCTTCAGCCCATGGCATGGAAGGACGGCTGGCCTGTAATCGGCGTTGACAAGGACGGAGACGGCGTGGGCGAACCGGTGATGAAATACCGCAAGCCTGCATTGAAAAGTTCCGGAGAGTTCCAGCCGCTTGAAAGTGACGAATTTGACTCGACAGAACTCGGGCTGCAGTGGCAGTGGCACGGCGTCCCTTCACCGTATTGGTATTTCCTTGATGCAAAGGAAAACGGAGCCTTGAAACTATATTCAGTGAAACAGGCCGGCAATTGGCACAATCTTTCCGACAGTCCGAATCTGCTGCTTCAGAAAACTCCTGCTGACAGATTCACGGCAACAGCCAAAGTCAGATTCATACCAAATCCGCAATTGGCAGGCAGAGGCGAGACCTGCGGACTGGTGATGATGGGGCTCGACTATGCGGCTCTGCAACTCGTTGACACTGAGGATGGAGTGATTCTGCAGTACATTGAGTGCCTGGAAGCTTTGGAAGGGAAGAGCGAGAGAGTCGTGGAATCGCTGCCTTTGGCATCAAAGCCTCTTCCAATGCCGTATTCCAACAAATATATGTCCACCACAGTGCCTCCTGTCGCACCCTTGGCATACTTTGCCACGGACGTCTATCTCAGACTGAAAGTCGCTCCAAAGCCCCGCAAAGGCAATGTGGATGCCGCTTTCTGCACTTTCTGGTACAGCCTTGACGGCAAAGCATGGAAACAGCTCGGCACGCAGCCCTTCGAGATGAAACCGGGCAAATGGATAGGCGCAAAATTCGGCTTCTACTGCAACCGCCTCACCCCAAAAAACGACTCCGGCTGGATGCAGGTCGACTATATCAAAATTACTAAGTAATCTTCAAAAAATAACTAAATAAAAAATTTGAAATTTCTTTGAGTAAAAACATTTGTCCTGTCGTATTAATAAGGTAAAAAGACAAATAATATGATCAGAAAATGTTTTGCTATAGCCCTTTGTGTGGCTTTTGTCGCCTGCAGCAAGAGCGATGGATTACCTCAGAACGCGATTGACTATTGTGTGGAACAGACCCACAGGACTTTGGCGTCCCTTCCTGAAGGAAGATATGACCTGTCTCCCCGTAACATTGCACCGGGAGAGTCGGAATGGAAACTTTGCCCTGTAAGCAAAGAATTGTGGACGGAGGGCTTCTGGCCGGGAATCTTATGGTATGCCTACGAAGCCTCAGGCGACAAGACCTTGCTTGAAGCGGCGAGAAACGACACAGAACCGCTGGAATTTCTGTCCGAGACCCCGGCATACGACCATGACCTCGGATTCATCATGTTCTGCAGCTTCGGCAACGGCTACAGGCTTAGCGGAAACGAAAACTACAAAAAGATCATCATCAACACAGCCGAAAGAATAAGCGGACTGTACAACCCAAAGGTCGGCACAATACTTTCATGGCCACGTGAAATCCCAACTTTCGGAGGTCACAACACCATCATGGACAATATGATCAATCTCGAAACCCTGTTCTGGGCAGCGGAGAACGGCGGAGACAGAAAATATTACGACATAGCGGTTTCCCATGCGGACACCACCATGAAATACCATTTCCGCCCGGACGGCACAAGCTACCATGTGGCGGTATACGATGCTGAAAACGGAGGTTTCATCCGCGGATGCACCCATCAGGGCTATTCTGACTCTTCGATGTGGGCGCGCGGACAGGCCTGGGCAATCTACGGATACACAATGTGTTACCGCTTCACAAAAGACAAGCGTTATCTCGATTTTGCGCAAAAAGTTTCAGACATCTATCTTGCAAGGCTGCCGGAAGATATGGTTCCGTACTGGGATTTCAACGACCCGAAAATTCCGAATGTCTCCAAAGACGCTTCCGCCGCCGCAGTTGTCGCCTCAGCCCTCATCGAACTGTCGGCCTATCTCGACGGGGAAGCATCAGCGAAGTATCTGAATCAGGCAAAAGCTATGCTCGAATCGCTGGACAAAAACTATCGTGGAGGGGATGCGTGCCCGGCCTTTCTGCTCCACTCTACAGGCCATCGCCCTGCCGGCTCGGAAATAGATTACGCCATCATCTACGCCGATTATTACTACCTTGAGGCCCTC
>JBJEBQ010000014.1:0-19870 GCA_051870215.1 Candidatus Cryptobacteroides sp.
TACTCAAAAATCGTATTCTCAGCCACTTTAGGCTTGGGGGTTCTGCAACACCCTCGGAACCTCTCCAAATACACCATACTTACCGGGTAGCATAGTAAAATATTTTTAGAGTAGATGAGATTAGTAATCCAAAGAGTAAGAAAAGCTTCCGTGACAATTGATGGAGAAGTCGTGTCAGAAATCGGCAGGGGACTCCTTGTGCTGGTCGGTGTGGAGAACGGTGACACCGAAGAGGAAATGAAATGGCTTGTAGCCAAAACCGCGGCAATGAGAATCTTCGACGATGAAAACGGAGTAATGAACAAAGCTGTTACAGATATTGACGGTGAAGTACTTGCCGTGTCGCAGTTTACATTGACGGCGTCCACGAAAAAAGGCAACCGCCCTTCCTATATCCGTGCTGCCGGACATGAACTTGCGGTGCCTTTGTATGAAAAATACTGCGAAAAACTGAGCGCCTTGATTGGAAAAGAAGTGAAAAGGGGAGTCTTCGGTGCCGATATGCAGGTCTCGCTTGTAAATGACGGACCGGTTACCATTGTCATTGACTCCCGCCTGAAAGAATAACTCTCAGGCGAGGGTCTCGCTGACATTTATCATAAAGTCTCCCATCCGTTCAAGCTCGGCGACCATATCCATATAGTATATGGAGGCAAGGTAGTGCGAACCGTTTTGTTCGCTGCTGTCCACCACCTCGTCGCGTAGTCTGTCACGCATTCCGTTAATTGCCTTTTCCGCATCGTACGCACTTTCAAGCGAGACTTGCCCGCCGAATCCTTTCCTGAGGTTGGAAATCATGACATCGTATGCCGCGTCGACGAGTTCTGCGAGCGCGTCGAGCTTACGTATGTCGGATTCATTGAAAGTCTTGCCGTGCGCGTTGCGCCTATCCAGAATGTGACCGATATGGGCACATGAGTCTCCAAGGCTTTCCAGTTCGCCTATTATCTTGTATAGAGACCTTAGTCTGTCCGAATCATCCTGTCTCAGATCTGCTTTGGGCAGCGACTGCAGAAAATCAGCTATCCTGACCTCCATCTTGTCAGTGATTCTTTCATACTTGTCAAGTTCGGCGCGATACCTGTCGAATTCGTTGCGGTCGTCCGTATGTACGGCTTTGCCGGCGCATACGAATCCCTGTCGCGTTATTTCTGCAAAGTGGACAGTCTCCTTCATGGCTGTTTCAAGCGCAAGTTCCGCAGTGGCGAGAGGACCGGAATCAATATAGTACATTTCAGAATTGTCGTCTTCCGCGTTTGCCGGTTCCTTGACAATCCAGCTCACGGCTCTGACAATCAACGGAATAAACCACACAAGTATGCAGGTGTTTATAACATTGAAAAGGGTGTGCAGCATGGAAACGCCATAAAGTGCCGCTGTAGCATAAACCGGATTTCCGGCCTCTTCTGCATAGCCGGCCTGTGTCGGGTCAGGATAGCCGAGCAACGTGATAATCCAGCCGATAAGCGTAAGAAACGGATGGAACAGCGCCAATGCCCATATCACTCCGAACACATTGAAAAGCGTATGGGCCATCGCCGCGCGTTTTGCCGTAACATTTGCAACTGTAGCTGCGATATTCGCCGTTATCGTTGTCCCGATGTTTTCGCCCAGCACCATTGCCGCGGCCATATCGAAAGGTATCCATCCGAGGCTGAGCATGACAAGTGTCAGCGCCATCGTGGCACTTGACGACTGCAGAACAAGCGTAAGCAGCGTACCCAGACACAGGAAAATAAGTACCGAGCCGAAACCGAAACCGGTCCATTTTCCTATAAATGAAAGCACTTCCGGAGTCTGTTTCAGGTCGGGGACGGATTCTTTCATCAGCGACAGTCCAAGAAACAGAAGCGAGAAGCCGATTACAAATTCGCCGATATTCTTCCATTTCATCTTTCGGGATGAGAAACATACGAAGCCGACTGCCATCAGCGGTATTGAAAAGGTGGAAATGTCCATTTTGAATCCAAGCAGGGAGATAAGCCAGGCAGTCACCGTTGTTCCGATGTTGGCTCCCATGATGATCCCGACAGCCTGAGTCAGCGTCAGCAGTCCTGCGCTTACAAATCCGACAACCATCACAGTAGTTGCACTGGACGATTGGATGACAGCAGTGACACCGAGTCCTGTCAGAACACTTTTGAACGGATTTGATGTCATGGCATCAAGAATACCTTTCAATTTATCCCCTGCCGCTTTCTGCAGTCCGGAACTCATCATGTTCATTCCATATAGGAACATTCCTAAAGCTCCGAGCAAAGTAAAAATCTGTAAAATCATATTGGAATAATACTTAGTTGACCATCAGCCATATATTATACGCAATGAAGCATAGCAGCATGAAGATGCCGCCCGCACGTGATATTTTTCCCCGTATGCCGTACAGGACAGGCAAGGTAGCGGCTGCAATCATTACAAGATAATCGACAATTGTAATTCCGCCTGTTTCAAGAGGCGTGATAGTCGCGCTCAATCCTAAGATAAGCAGTATGTTGAATATGTTGGAACCGATTATATTTCCGAGGGCAAGCTGTGTGGATTTCTTCGCAGCCGCTGCAATGGATGCGGCGAATTCCGGCACGGACGTACCGCAGGCGACCAGGGTAATTGAAATGAAGGCGTCGTCAACTCCCAATTTCCTCGCAACTGCAATTGCTTCTTCTACAAAGAAATGGCTGCCTGCAATCAGAATGACAAGTCCTCCGATTATCTTTGTGGCGGCAGGCCATAGCGGATTGTTGTCTTTTACCTGTTTTTCCTTTTCGTGGACAGTTTTTTTCCTGTCAGTAAGAAAAGAAAACACAATAAAGGCCGCAAAGAGCGCAAGCAGTATGATTCCGTCAGTCCGGCTAAGCACAGCGGGGCTGACGTTGAAGAAATTATAGTTGAGCAGAAGAAGCAGTACCGAAACGGAGATGCACAGAGGCAGTTCAAATCTTAGATTTGTTTTTGTCACCGCAATCGGGAATATGGCTGCGGTAATGCCGAGAATACCGAGGATATTGACTATATTCGACCCGACGACATTCCCTATCGCAATATCCGCATTTCCGCGGATTGCCCCAATTACACTTACCGTCATTTCCGGCATGGACGTTCCTATGCCGACGATTAGTGCGCCCACTATAAAGTCGGAGACATACAGTCTGCGCGCAATCGCAACCGAACCTGAAACAAGGATGTCAGCACCATAAACAATGGCGGCAAGTGCCACAATCAGAATGATATATTCCATCAGCCGACGAGTTTTGATATTTCATCAGCTCTGAATCCGAATGTGCCTGAGGCCGGTTCATACCTGTACGGGACGTATTCGAACATCCGGATGAACGCTTTATTGCTCTTTTTGTTGAAGTACACATCCATTTTCAGCCCGTTTCCCTTGTCTTGTTCAGACAGATCAAGGTTCTTGACATCATGTTCAAGTCCGGATAAGATTCTGCTTTTGCAGCTTTGGGGAAAGTACAATATTTTTTTACTATATGTTTCCCCGGTTTCGGTATCTTTATGTCCCGTTCTAAGGAATACGGACAGGATTATACCTGTAAGTATCATTAAACAGCCTGCTATGTTGACCGAATCCGGTGTCGGCAACAAGACCAATGTGATGCCGGCGGCAGTCATAAGTATTGAGACAATTAAATCGATATTTGTGCGTACTCTTGTAAATTCTTTATTCATAATTAGTTGATTGAAATGTAAAACAATAATTCCAGTCCGGTACAGGCCGGGCGGAGGTTTCTGCACGTCAGTTTTGCAGAATAATGATTAATGGTGTGATGTCCTGCTGACTGCCACGCGGAAAAGGACCGCCGGAATGACAGTCTGTGGGCAGCAATGAATAAAGAACGCTAAATTACCAGTTTGCGGAGACGGATGAAACAATGTGCATTGGAGTGCATGCCGGAAGGAAAATTGTCTGCAACAAGCATGAAACTCCGCACCGACGCAATGCCCGTGACTTTACCGTCCCTGACAACAATGTCCGGGTTTGTCTTCTCCAACAGACGCATACAGTGGCCGCAGGTACGGACAGTTCCGGAAGAACTGTTGTTGCGGTTTGTGAATGTGAGCGGAGCCGAAGCGGTAGTGAATGCGCAATTATACTTTATATATGAGTCTGCGCAATAGTCTTCCTGGGAAATTTCAATTTCATGGCGGAAAGGAAGTCCGGTCCCGGTTTTCAATTGGGATATATTTACAAAAAAAGAGGCAATGGCTGTCAGGCACATCGCAATCAATACTGTTATTAAGACGTTCCTTTTCACGGCTCAAAGATAAACAAAAATTCTGTTCATCCTGCAAATCCGTGCGGAAAACTTCAGAAAAAAATTGAATGTGTCAATATCACAAAAAATCGCTATATTTGCAGGATATTGCGTCTGTTTTGGACACAATGAACGTAAGTAAGTAATTTTATTAGTTTGATATGGAAATTTCGGCAAAGTATGATCCTTCGCAGTTGGAGGACAAGTGGTATGCCTATTGGCTGAAAAACAAGTTTTTTCATTCTGAACCCGATGAAAGGGAAGCTTATACTATAGTTATTCCGCCGCCTAACGTGACGGGTATCCTGCATATGGGACACGTTCTCAACAACACTTTGAACGACGTGCTCATCCGCAAGGCCCGCATGGACGGAAAGAACGCATGCTGGGTGCCCGGCACTGACCATGCTTCTATAGCAACTGAAAGCAAGGTGGTAGCAAAACTCAAGGCCGAAGGCATAAGCAAAGAGGATCTTACCCGCGAGGAGTTCCTCAGACACGCTTGGGAATGGAAAGAAAAACACGGCGGCATCATCCTCAGCCAGCTCCGCAAATTGGGTGCTTCCTGCGATTGGGACAGAACCAAATTCACAATGGATCCGGATTTGAGCGAAGCTGTCATCAATACCTTTGTGTACTTCTACGAGAAAGGCTATATCTATAGAGGTGTGCGTATGGTCAACTGGGACCCTGTCGGACTTACAGCCGTGAGTGACGAAGAGGTCATTCACAGAGACACGGAAAGCCATTTCTACCATCTGAGATATTTCATTGCCGACGAGAACGGCCAGGCAACAGACCAGTTCCTCACAATCGCGACAACCCGTCCTGAGACCATCATGGCGGATGCTGCCATCTGCGTTCATCCTGAGGACGAGCGCTATCATTGGCTGCGCGGCAAAAAAGTGCTTATTCCTTTGATCAACAGGGCAATACCTGTAATTGAAGACAGCTATGTCGAGAAGGATTTCGGGACAGGCTGCCTTAAAGTGACTCCGGCTCACGACGTGAACGACTACGAAATCGGAATACGCCACAACCTTCCTGTGCTCGACATCATCGATGACCACGGCCGCCTCAATGAGAAGGCTCAGATCTTAGTTGGCGAGGACAGATTTGAAGCCCGCAAGAAAATCGAAAAGATGCTCGAAGATGCGGGCAATCTCGTGAAAGTCGAGAAATATACTTCTCCTGTAGGCTACTCGGAGAGGACCAATGCCGTCATCGAACCGAGACTTTCAATGCAGTGGTTCCTGAAGATGGATGCACTTGCAAAAGATGCTTTGGAATCAGTCGAGAGCGGCAAGGTGAAACTCATTCCGGACAAATACCGCAATACCTATCGTCACTGGATGGAGAATGTTCGTGACTGGTGCATATCCCGCCAGCTTTGGTGGGGACAGCGCATTCCTGCATATTATCTTCCTGACGGCAAATGTGTTGTAGCATCTACTGCAAGTGAAGCTTTAGCAAAAGCCAAGGCAATGAATCCGGCATTGACCGCTGCTGACCTCCGTCAGGACGAGGATGTGCTGGACACCTGGTTCTCATCATGGCTCTGGCCTATTTCTGTATTTGACACCAACAAAGCGGGGCATCCTGACGCAGAGCCGAACAAGGACCTTGCATATTATTATCCTACAAATGACCTTGTGACCGGACCGGACATCCTTTTCTTCTGGGTTGCGCGTATGATTATGGCAGGCAACGAGTTCATGAACGACGTTCCTTTCCATAATGTTTATCTGACGGGTATTGTCAGGGACAAGCTCGGACGCAAGATGTCAAAGACTCTCGGCAACTCTCCGGACCCTCTCGTGCTTATCGGGAAATACGGTGCCGACGCGGTTCGTCTCGGTATGCTGCTCTGCAGTTCTGCCGGAAACGACATTCTCTACGACGAGAGCCAGATAGAGCAGGGACGTAATTTCTGCAATAAGATTTGGAACGCCTACCGCCTGATCAGCATGTGGACAGTTGATGAAAAGGCAGTTCAGCCTGAGGCTTCAGCTGTTGCCGTCAAGTGGTTCGACGCCAAACTCAGCTCAGTCATTGAGGCTGTGGAGGACCATTTCTCCAAATTCCGTATTTCGGACGCCCTCATGGCTGTGTACAAGCTCTTCTGGGATGACTACTGCGCATGGTACCTTGAGACCATCAAGCCGGCTTACGGTGCCGGTATCGATGCTGTCACTTATGCGAAAACACTCGGGTTCTTCGATGCCCTCCTGAAGATGATTCACCCTATCATGCCTTTCATCACAGAGGAATTGTGGCAAAGTATGGCTTCACGTAAGGACGGTGAAACCATTATGTATCAGTCATATCCAAAAGCTAAAGCATACGATGCGGAGTTTATCGGGAAATTCGAGATGGCTTGTGAGGCTGTAGCCGGGGCGCGCAACATACGTGCACAGAAAAATCTTTCACCTAAGGAGGCCCTCACTCTCAAGATCAAAGGCAATTTCCCTGAGGAGGTGCTGCCTGTAGTAATGAAACTCGCAAACATTTCAGCTGTAGAGCCTGCAGGTGATGATATGTCGGCAGCAGTCCGTTATATGGTCCGCACTGTGGAAATCTTCGTGCCGCTTGAGGGACATATAGATGTGGCAGCCGAGACTGAGAAACTTGAGGCCGAGCTTGCATATTATGAGAAATTCCTCGACAACGTACGCAAAAAACTCTCGAATGAGAGATTTGTTGCAAACGCTCCTGAGGCGGTTGTTGCTGTGGAACGCAAGAAAGAGTCTGATTCGCTCTCCAAGATTGAAAGCATTAAAGCTTCACTTGAAGCATTGAAAAGATAGATTATGAATTTAAGGACGGAATTGTCACTTGACATAAGGTATTACGAGACAGATCAGATGGGAATAGTCCACCACTCGAATTACATCAGGTTTTTCGAGTGCGGACGTTCCGATATGATGAAGAAGGTGGGGTTGCCTGTGGAGAAAATGGAGCAGGACGGCGTACTGACTGCCATCGTTGGAGTCGAGGCACACTACAAACATCCTGCAAAAATGGGTGACACCATCAGGATTGTTACTACCATGGACAAAAGACCGACAGCCAAAGCGGTGATTAACAGTACGATTTACAATCAGGACGGCCTGCTCTGCTGCGAAGGCGGAGTGACCATAGGTTTTTTGGACAAAGAGACCCTCAGGCCTATGCGCTGTCCGGATTGGATGTGTGATTTATTTGAAAACTACAAAGCTGAATAGTTATGAATATTTTGTTTTTTGCACCTCTTGCCATCCAGGGATGGGAATGGATCATTATTGCTCTCGTCATCCTTCTTCTTTTCGGAGGAAAGAAAATCCCTGAGCTTATGCGCGGATTGGGAAAAGGCGTGAAAAGTTTCAAGAAGGGTATGCAGGATGTCGAGGATGACGTGAATGACATCAAGCAGGAACTGAAGTCAGTTGATGCTCCAAAGGAAAAAACGGAGAAAAGGGCTGAAAAAGCGCCGGAGGAGACAAGCCAGACCAAGGAGTAACTGTGGCTGAACTTGAGACAAAGACGTTCTGGGATCATCTTGACGACCTCAGAAAGACTTTGATACGCGTTGTGGCAGTATATTTTATACTGTCATTGGTTTTGTTTTTTTTCAAGGAGTTCCTCTTTGACGATATAATCCTCGCTCCTTCGAAGAAGGATTTTTTCTTCTACAGCTTGGCCCACATTGATTTCAATCTGTCTCTGATTAATATTGAAGTGGTGTCGCAGTTCATGATCCACATGAAGGTGACGCTGATTTCGGCTTTCATAGTGATGATACCATATATCATTTATGAAATCTGGCTTTTTATCGCTCCTGCGCTTTATGCAAATGAGAAGAAAGCCATAGGCGGGGCATTCCTCTTCGCTTCAGTGCTCTTTTACTTGGGGCTTGCTGTGGGATATTTCATTATTTTCCCTGTAATGCTCTCATTTTTTGTCAATTACCAGGTGAGTGCAGTGGTGCCGAATATGTTTTCGCTCAGTTCCTATATGTCGCTGCTGACCTCGACCGTGCTGATGTTCGGGCTGATTTTCGAATTTCCGTCCGTGGTTGCAGTACTCTCAACCTTGGGAGTTGTCACGAGGCAGATGCTGCGAAAATACAGACGCCATGCCATTTGCGGGGTCGTCATTTTAGCGGCTTTGATTACGCCTTCGGGCGATCCGTTTTCACTTTTTGTAGTTTGTATCCCTCTTTATCTTCTGTATGAATTCAGTATTCTGATTTGTAGGAAACGAACTGATAATGAAAAAGATACAGATGAAAATGAGAATGATGATTAAAGAATGCAATTATGATTTCCATAAATAATTTGACAGTAGCATACGGCGGTTTTACCCTTTTGGATGCCATCAATTTCCACATAAGCGAGAATGACAAAATCGGCCTTGTGGGAAAGAACGGCGCCGGCAAATCCACCGTGCTCAAATTGATCTGCGGCCTGCAGATTCCGACATCCGGGCAGGTTGCGGTGCCTCACGGACTTAATATAGGCTATCTGCCTCAGATTATGGAGCACCACAAAGGCAAATCCGTGATTGACGAGGCGATGACGGCGTTCTCCCATATTTTCGATATGGAAAAGGAATTGGAGGACATCACGGCCGAACTGGCTGAGAGAACGGACTATGAATCGAAGGAATACCAGGATCTGATAGTCCGGCTCAATGATGTGAACGACAGGCTTTCATACGCCAAAGTGGAGAATCCTCAGGTTTTGGCGGAAAAGACTTTGATTGGCTTAGGCTTTAAATATGAGGAACTTACGCGTGCTACCGAAACTTTCAGCCAAGGTTGGAATATGCGTATTGAGCTTGCGAAAATCCTGCTATCATCTCCTGATGTTCTGCTGCTTGACGAGCCTACCAACCATCTTGACATTGAGTCCATCGAATGGCTTGAGGACTATCTCAAGGCTTACAGGGGCTCGCTTGTGCTTATTTCCCACGACAGGAAGTTCCTGGACAATATCACCAACAGGACTGTGGAGATTATGCTCGGCCATATTCACGACTACAAGGTGCCGTACAGCAAATATCTCGAGCTTCGCAAGGAGCGCATTGCCCAGCAGCAGGCGGCGTACGAGAACCAGCAGAGGATGATAGAGAAGACTGAGGAGTTCATCGAGAAGTTCCGCTACAAACCGACGAAATCCAATCAGGTGCAGTCACGCGTGAAACAGCTCGAAAAACTGGAACGTATAGAGGTCGATGTGGAGGACAAGTCCGCTCTTTCCGTGAAGTTTCCGCCGGCACCACGTAGCGGAGACATTGCCTACAAGGCTGTGGACCTGCGTGCAGGCTATGGTACGAAGGTGGTTTTCGACGGGGCTGACATTGAGATCAAACGCGGCGAGAAGGTGGCTTTGGTCGGTCGCAACGGCGAGGGAAAGACGACGCTTATGCGTGTGATTATGGGGGAGTTGGAGCCGCTTGGAGGAGAGTCGCGTGTGGGCTACAATGTGAATATAGGCTATTATGCCCAGAACCAGGAGGATGTGCTTGACAAGAACGACACTGTGTTCGAGACTCTTGACAGGATTGCTGTGGGGGATATACGCTTGAAACTGCGTGACATCTTAGCGGCTTTCCTCTTCAAGGGCGAGGATATAGACAAAAAGGTGGCTGTGCTCAGCGGAGGAGAAAGGGCAAGGCTTGCAATGGCGAAACTGATGCTCAAGCCGTATAATCTGCTTGCCCTCGACGAGCCGACCAACCACATGGACATACGTTCGAAAGACATTCTGAAACAGGCGCTCAAATCGTATGACGGCACGCTTGTGGTGGTTTCCCACGACAGGGATTTCCTCGACGGACTGGTTGACAAGATGTATGAGTTCCGCGACGGTCGTGTTAAGGAGCATCTTGGCGGTATCGAGGAGTTCCTGCTCTCACGTAAGATTGAGAGTCTCAATGAATTGGAACGTCATTACGGAGCTGCTGCAGCCGTGCCTGGCGAGGAGGAGAAGAGGAAGGTGGAACAGAAGGAGCAGGCCCAGCAGGAATATCAGGAGAAGAAGTTCATGTCCAAGCAGGAAAGGAAGACCCGGAATCGTATTGCTTTCCTTGAGGAGAAGATAGGCGGGTTGGAGGCCAGGATGAAGGAGATTGAGGAGCGACTGATGAATCCCGGGCCTGATGACAATATCATGGCTCTGTCCGGGGACTACCTCAATTTGAAAAACGAGCTGGACTACAGGACTGAGGAATGGGCGAAATTGTTAGAAGAAGTTGAATAACAAGATCCTTCTGCAGCGTCTCGTCTGCTAAGGATAAAAATAATGAAGAATATGGAAGAGAATCAGAAAAGTCAATATCTGTTCGGTATGCATCCGGTGTTGGAGGCAATACGTGCCGGACGTAAATTCGATAAGGTGCTTTTGAAACAGGGCTTGGAAGGTCCTACGTTCAGAGAACTTCTCGCGCTGCTTCAGGAGAAGGAGATCAGCTATCAGTTTGTGCCTGTGCAGAAGCTTAATCACGCTGTGAAGGGTGCCCATCAGGGAGTCATAGCCTATATCTCACAAATTGACTATGTGGATATGGAGCAGTTGGTGGATAATGCTTTGGGACGCTCTGCGAACCCTATACTCGTAATACTCGACGGGGTAAGTGATGTGCGCAATCTCGGCGCCATTGCCCGCAGTCTTGAATGTGCCGGAGGCTATGGAATCATTGTTCCGGCAAAGGGCGGGGCTGCCATCAACGCGGAAGCCGTGAAAGCATCTGCAGGCGCTCTTATGCGTATAGATTGCTGCAAGGTGCCAAATCTAAGACTTGCCGCCTATTATCTGAAACAGAACGGATTCACGCTGATTGCAGCGACCGAAAAGGTGGACGGTCTGATTTACGATGTGGATATGACAGGCCCTTGCGCCATCATTATGGGCTCGGAAGGCAAAGGCATTTCCAAGGCTATGCTTGAACTTGCAGACCGGAAATGCGCTATTCCTATGTCAGGCGAGATTTCGTCGCTGAATGTGTCCGTTGCCGCTTCCATTATGATGTATGAGGCTGTCAGACAGCGTACCATGAAAAAATAGCCCTTATGTTCGTACTTGACTCTCACTGCGATACTCCGTCTCAGATTTACCGCCTGAGGGATTTGTCTCTTGACAATGCCCACGGTCATGTGGATATACCCAAACTGCAGCGTGGAGGGGTTGACGGGGCGTTTTTTGCCCTCTACACTTCCAACAGTCTGTCCCAGGACGCTTCAACACGTTATGCTTTGGAGCTGCTGGGCTGCGTACAGGACACGGTGGCGGCCAATTCCGATAAAATGGCCTTTGCCCTGTCCCCCGGGCAGGCTCTCGAAAATCAGTCCAAAGGCTTGTTTTCTGTGTTTTTGGGGCTGGAAAACGGTCAGCCGATAGGCAAGTCGCTCACGCTGCTTCGGGCATTCTATCGTGCCGGCGTGCGGTATATGACTCTGACTCATGCGGGAAACAATGAAATCTGCGATTCATGCGCCGCTGCAGTGAAGCGCTGGCACGGACTGAGTCCTTTCGGCATTGAAGTGGTCGCGGAGATGAACCGTCTCGGTATGCTTATTGACGTTTCGCATATTTCTGACGACAGTTTCTGGGATGTGCTGAAGTATTCATGCAAGCCTGTAGTCGCGAGTCATTCCTGCTGCCGTGCATTGGCTGATCATCCGCGCAATCTGAGCGATGAGATGATTCGTGCTTTGGCTGACAAAGGGGGAGTAATTCAGATCAATTTCTTTCCTGTGTTCCTGGATGAAGCCTTTTCGGCTGTCCTGAATGAAAGTGGAATCATGGCTTGGGGAGAGGCTGTGGAGGATGAGTTCATTAAGGATCCGGCCGATGAGAAGAAACGTGCCGCATGGTTTGAGGTGGAGGACAAATTGGCAGGGTTGCCACGGCCGTCGTATAAGAGGATTGTTGACCATATTGACCATGTGGTATCTCTGGTCGGGATTGATTATGTCGGTCTGGGATCGGATTTTGACGGCATTGCAGTTACTCCAGACGGTCTCGATAATGTCTCGATGATGCCGAAAATCTTCTCCGAAATGCGTTCCCGCGGCTACAGCGAAGCTGATATTGCAAAAGTAGCATCCGCCAACTTCTTCCGCGTCTTTAACGAAGTTCTTTCTGTGTGATACAAGCGTCAGGTCGGGTGGGGCTGAAGAGGCCAGCCACCCTCGGCTCGTTAGAGGGAGGGGCCCATGCCAAAGGCATGGGAGGGATGGAGGCGAAGCCGGAACCTCTTCGGATACACCCTCCCCACCGATTCGAACAATAGGATTCGCATAGTATTTATGCTACAAATGTCAATTATGGGGTATAATTTAAACTTATAGGATGTGTAACAAAAATGTTTTAGAGTAAAACAAAGATGTTATATTTCTTTATTCTTAATCATTTAACTCACGTTTGATTTTTTCGCGGAGAAAATTGAGGGCAGCGGCTGCAAAACGCTGGATATTTGTGGCGCGGTTGTTTTTATAGTTGAAACTGATGGTTTCTGTGCCTTTTGCGGAGCTTACTCCCACCCAAACAAGACCTACAGGCTTCTCCGCAGAGCCGCCTCCAGGACCTGCGATGCCGGTAGTTGCCACTGAGAAATCGGCTCCCGTCAGGCGGCGGACGCCTTCTGCCATTTCTGCAGCGGTCTGACTGCTGACAGCACCATATTTCTCAAGAGTATCGTGCCTGACGCCGAGGACATTTTCCTTTACGCTGTTGGCGTATGACGTGACCGAACCGAGGTAATACTCTGAACATCCGGGGATGGATGTAAACAAGGCTGAGATATTGCCTCCGGTACAGCTTTCCGCAGCGCAGACTGTCTTTCCGGCGGCTTTCAGCATTTTGCCTATGCAGTTCTGGAGTGTGTCATCCTGCTCGGAATAAATGTATTCTCCAATGATTTCCTTGAGTCTGCCGAGCTGTTCTTCCACAGCAGACACGTGCTCGGCTGCATTTCCTCCGTAAACCGACAGCCTGAGCCTTACGCCTGTGAGCGGATTCGGAAGATAAGCCAAGTGCATATTTTCCGGCAGGGAGTCCTCCCATGGCTCAATGAGTTTGGAAAGTGCAGACTCTGCCAGGCCGAAAGTCATAATAGTCTTGTGGTATATGTCAGTGAGAGGATAGTGCGCTTTTATGTCAGCCATAATGTCATCGAGTGCTCCCACAGCCTCAAACGGCACTCCGGGCAGCGAATAAAGCGTCGCATTGTGTCCGAAACGTTCCTGAGGAAAGCGGAAAACCATAATCGGGGCAGTCCCGAGCCTGTTTGGTATGACCTCGCAACTGTCCGGCACATCAGCCTGGGCACGGTTGATGTCCAGCATATCCAGACCGCGGCGGGCGAGTATGCTCTTCACTATTTCAAGCTGACGCTCGTCGGTTTTGAATCCGGCAGCTCCGGAAAGCTCGGCAAGCGCCGCTTTGGTGATATCGTCCTTAGTTGGACCAAGACCTCCGGTAACAATTACTATATCATTGTATTTCAATTCATTTTCCAAATTGGAAATTATTTCATTCCTGTCGTCTCCAATGGAAAGCATACGGGTAGTGCGTATACCCAAGGAGCCGAGAGACTGTGAAATATGCGACGAATTCGTGTCCACTATCTGACCGATAAGAATTTCATCGCCAATTGTGCAGATTGAAGCCTGTATCATTTTGTATTGCTATTTTTTTTTGAGTGTTTTTATGATATTCCTTACAGCAGATCCGCCATCGTAGACAAAGGCCGTACACAATTGTATAAGCGACGCTCCGCTGTCAAGCATTTCCTGGGCCTGTTCGGGCGTCATAATGCCCCCGCTGGCGATAATCTGCAGACTGTGGGAGCTTTTCTCGTGTACATACTTGACCATTGCCAATGTTCTCTCATAAACCGGTGCCCCGGACAGTCTGCCGCAGCCTATGCTTTCCAACTGATCCGCATCCAGGCTCAAGCCGTCCATTTTTTCACTCGCACCTGACACCACGATGCCGTCTATGCCCGATCTCATGCAATAATCAAGGATTTCATCCACCTTCACGCGTGGAGTGTCAACGGAGAGTTTGACCAGTATCGGCCGGTATTCGTCATAGTACAGCCTGAGGTCAAGCAGCCTGTCGCAAACCTCTGAGATATTGTCAATCAAGTCGGCCATAGAGCCAATGCACGGATTAGGAATATTCAGAATGAACATGTCAACAAAGTCGTAGAGCAGGGAAAAAGTTTTCTCGTAATCCTTGGAAATGTCCTCCTGGACGCTGTTGGCCTGCTGCGTGAGGTTCGCAGCCACCATAGTCTTCGGTTTCTCCTTGCGCAACATATCGATGACGTAATGGAGGCCCTTATTCTCGCTGCCGATACGGCTGATCAATGCCTTGTCCTTGGAAATGCAGAAAATACGTGGTTTCTGAGTTCCGTTCTGGGCTTTAGGAGTAATGGAGCCTATCTCCACAAAACCAACGCCCAAGCTTGCCAAATCATTGATATACTCGGCATTGGGGTCAATACCCGCAGCGATGCCGACTGCATTTGAGAAATTAAGCCCGAAGACTTCCTTTGCGCATTTGGTATCCTTTTTATGCAGCAATTTCCCAATAGCCTCCGCACAAGGAAGCCTATTGACAAAATGCAGCAATTTCAAACTGCTGTTTTTGGCAGTCTCAGGGTTGATACCCAACAATAACGGTCTGATCAGATGTCTGTACATTTCCTATTTTCTTTTGGCAAGCGTTCAGGTTCGCAATACAAATATAGTGAAAGCAAATAGAAAAGCCAAACTTGTTTGAATTTTTCAAATGGACAACTTAATCACATTTCCTGATAGCTACCATCATCAAACAGAATGATTATTTTTTTCACATTTCTTTGTTTTTCAATTATTTTATGAGTAATAGCTGAAGCGATACTTTGCTTGGCGATTTCCGGACGGGGAGTCTCCGGACTATCATTCGTCCGGACTATGGCTTCCTGGACAGGTTCTGACCCATCGTCTTGAGGTTCTGATTCAGAGTCCGTGTCGAAAGCAAACAAATCGCCGTCATTCTGCTTTACAGGGGGCTGAGGGGGTGTCTCCTGCTCAGATTTATACATTTTACCCTTGCCTGTAAGCAGCCATTCAACGTTCAGTTTGGGGTAGGTCTTGAGCATAGAAGCAATGAACTCGTAGCCAGGCTTGTTTCTGCCGGCTATAATATGTGAAACGCTCGCGCGGGCAACTCCAATGGAATCCGCAAATTGTGCCTGAGTGACATTTTCCGCCTGGATGAATTGCATAAGTCTTTTTTCCATAACAAAGCAGGGTATTTAAAAATGTACATTATAATGTTACAAATGTAACGAATAATTTTCATAGAACAAAGTGAATTTACAAGAATTTTAGCAATACAAATGTAAACAATAAGAGATAACAGGCAGGAATATATTAAATAATTGGTTAAGTAAAAACAAAATAAATATCTGATTAATAGGTAATAAAGATTGACTAATTTACATAATTACTGTCTTTTCGCTCCAACAAGGGTACAATAGGCTTAAAGTTACAATTCAATCTATATAAATACTTTATTAATGTTTATGTAACTAATTGATTTTATCTAATTTAAATGTAATAAATAATCAGTATAATATTTTCTTATGGTACATTTTTAACCACGACTTGAAATTATGTTTGAAGGGGCAAATTCAATTGTTGAATTTACAAAATTAAATAACAAAGTTACATAAATAATTTACTTTTGTAAAATACAAATGTGAATGACATTATGAAATATACAAGACCTATTCTGCCTTAAATAGCAAGCAACGCTCAAGGTAGTTATGATAGACTAACCGAAGCGTTTGGCATAGCGTACTTGGGCAGCCTCTCTGAATGCTATTGGCTACGGGTTTAACATATTGATTTTTTCAGTAAATTTGCAGCGCAAAAAAGAGATAGTATGATACCTGAAATTCACATAGAAGATTACGACTACAAACTCCCCGATGAGCGGATAGCCAAATACCCCTTAGAACGCAGAGATTCCTCAAAACTCCTGCATTACAAAGACGGAAACATAAGCGAAACAGTCTTCAGTAAGCTGCCCGAATACCTGCCTGAAAACGCCCTGATGGTATTTAACGACACCAAGGTTGTGCCGGCAAGACTCAATTTCCAGAAAGCTACAGGCGCCCACATTGAGGTTTTTTGCCTCGAGCCGGTGCAGCCTGCAGAATATCAGACAATGTTCCTGGCTACTGGCTCCTGCCGCTGGAAATGCATAGTCGGAAATGTAAAACGCTGGAAAGAGGGCGAAATCCATCTCTATAATCCGGATAATGACGCAGAAATCACTGCTCTGGATCTCAGAGCAAGACTTGTGGAACGCTACGGAGAGACATCGATTATAGAATTCGGGTGGAAAGGCGGGTTTCCCTTCTCAAAGGTGCTGGAAATGGGCGGCAAAGTGCCTATTCCGCCATATCTCAACAGAGAGACCGAAGCCATCGACCTGGAGCGTTATCAGACACTCTATGCCAAATACAGGGGGTCTGTGGCAGCTCCGACTGCAGGACTGCATTTCACTGAAGAGGTGCTCGAGAATGTGAAGTCCAGAGGTATAGTTGAAAAGACCATATGCCTGCATGTCGGCGCAGGAACTTTCCTGCCGGTCAAATCATCATTGGTTTCCGAACACACCATGCATAGGGAGCCCTTTGTTGTCGGCCTTGATTTACTTGAAGCATTGCTTCAATATGATGGCCGGATCATCGCTGTAGGAACCACTTCCGTGCGTACTCTCGAGTCTTTATATTATGTCGGAGTGAAATGCATTGAGAACGGCAGGCCCGGAGATGTGGGACAGTGGGAACCATACGAAAGGGAATACGGATATTCTTTTGCAGAGGCCATTGGAGCTATAATCACATATCTCAAAAACAACGGGCAGACGGAAATCAGTGTCGGAACCCGCATAATAATCGTTCCCGGTTTCAGATTCAGGGCCGTAAATGTACTTGTAACCAATTTTCACCAGCCTCAGAGCACACTTCTGCTGCTGATTTCGGCTTTCGTGAACGGCAACTGGCATGAGATATATGACTACGCTTTGGGACATGATTTCCGCTTTTTGAGTTATGGCGACAGCTCTGTCCTTTACAGGCATGACAAATAAAAATTGTATATTAAAAGCATTTTACTTAAATTTGTCAGAATAATACTAAAAAACATGGTTGATTTAACAGAATTCGAGAGTATCAGTCCTTATACTGATGCCGAAGCGGCGGAAGCCCTGCACAAACTGGCGGATTTTCCCTTAGTTCCTAAGGTTTCCAAGTATTTCTTCAAAGATCAGGAGCCTGATTTCCTGTCGAAGGTACTCAAAAGTATCAATACCATTGATGAATTCCAGTCTGTGGTCATGTCACGTTTTGTGGACTCCGTATTGAAGAACAGCGCCAAATCATTCAGCTATGACGGTATTGAGAATATCGACAGAAACAGGAAGTTCCTTGGCATGTCCAATCACAGGGACATCATTCTCGATCCTGCTATCACTCAGCTGGTGCTTTTCAAAAATGACATTCCCCTCACTGAAATTGCTGTAGGAAGCAATCTGATTACCAATGAATGGGTGGAATATCTGATCCGTTCCAACAGGATGATCAAGGTGATGAGGGGCATAACGGCGCGTGAACTGTATCTTTCTTCACAGTTGCTGTCGAAATATATACGTCTGAATATCACAGAGGGGCGCAGTTCAATCTGGCTTGCACAGCGTCAGGGACGTACAAAAAACGGCTTGGATGTGACAGAGCAGGGGCTTCTGAAGATGCTCAGCATGAGCGGCCCTTCGGATTTCCAGCAGAATTTCGAGGAACTGAACATCATTCCTATGAGTATATCATACGAAATCGAGCCTTGCGACATCCTGAAGGCACGCGAACTTGTAATTTCCAGGAAGCATAAATATGTGAAGGGCAAGGACGAGGACTGGAACAGCATCATCACAGGAATTATCCAGCCAAAAGGCAATATACATCTGTCAATAGGCAAGCCTCTTACTTCTGAAGAGATAGAGGCGGCTTCGAAATGTGACAAGAACGACAGGTATCAGCTTATACGTCATGCCGTCGACCGTAGAATCATTGCGGGATACAAATTATGGAAATACAATTATGTGGCTTACGACCTCGTAAATCATTCGTTCAAATATACTGAGCATTATACTCCGGATGATGTGGCGTGGTTCGTGGAATATATGACCAAGCAGCTCGATACTGTCGAAAAGGAGGTAAACCGTGCTGACCTCAGGGAGACTTTCCTTAATATCTATGCCAATCCTGTTTTGGCGAAAGAGTTGTTGGCCAAGGAATTGTCAACCGGCAGCATCCTGTTCTGATTTGTTATAAGAAGCTGTTTTAATTTTTTATAACAGAAATTTAAGCAGCTTATTTTTGAGGAGATTTTTCCATTTCGAATGAGAAGTGTAGCAGAGCTACATGACCGAATGAGAAATGGGAAAATATACCAAAAAGAACAATTAAAGACTTATATAAAAAATTAAAACAGCTTCTAACAATCTGCAACAATATGAAGCACTCTCTTTTCTGGGAGTGCTTCATTTTTTAGGATAATATTTCGGCCAACAGGCAGCCATCCTGGCGGCGATGTTGTCTTCTTTGGCATTTTCGCCTGGCTGGTAGAGCACGGTACCTGAGAGTTTCTCCGGCATAAACTCGAGATCTGCAAAATTTCCCGGATAATCATGGGCATATTTGTAGCCGTCGGCATAACCGAGTTCCTCCATCAGCTTGGTCGGAGCATTCCTCAGATAGAGCGGGACAGGAGCGTCCTTGGTCTCTTTCGCCAGGGCGATGGCCGCGTCAATGGCCATATAAGCGGAATTGCTTTTAGGCGAAGTCGCCAAATAAATAGCACATTCGGAAAGAGGAATACGCGCTTCCGGCATACCTATGCTGTGAACAATCTGGAAGCAGGAATTTGCAAGCAGCAGAGCATTGGGATTGGCCAGACCAATGTCCTCGGCTGCAAGAATACAAAGTCTGCGGGCTATGAAAAGCGGATCTTCGCCTCCGTTCAGCATTCTCGCCATATAATAGACTGCCGCATTCGGGTCCGAACCGCGCACACTTTTGATAAAAGCCGAGATAATGTCGTAGTGCATTTCTCCTCCTTTGTCATATATCGCAACATCTTCTTGCAGAATATTTGAAACAATATTGTTATTGAGAATAACTTTTTTGTTACCTGCCTGATTGGCAACAACCATTTCCAGAATGTTGAGCAATTTGCGTCCGTCTCCACCGCTGTACCGCAAAAGAGCATCGCTTTCTTCCAAAACGATGCTTTTCTCGCGTAGCAGTACATCCTGTGTCAAAGCTCTGTCAAGGAGTTTTAGCAAATCAGCCTTGTCAAGCGACTTCAGCACGAAGACCTGGCAGCGTGAGAGAAGAGGAGTGATGACTTCGAAAGAAGGATTCTCCGTAGTGGCACCTATCAGTATGACAGTTCCGTCCTCGACGGCCCCAAGCAAAGCGTCCTGCTGGGATTTGCTGAAACGGTGGATCTCATCAATGAACAGAATACCTTCCTTCAGTCCCGTTGCCTCCATCTTCTC
>JBJEBQ010000015.1:0-19706 GCA_051870215.1 Candidatus Cryptobacteroides sp.
AGAATGTGTTCGCTGGACCGTATGCCACACCTGATCCAGGTACATAACGGCTGTCATCTGTAACGAACCATTTTACATTGATCATACTCTCGCTAAGGTTCTCGATATTTATTTCCGTAGTCTTGCCGGCAACGAAATCCGCTCCGTCAAGTACCATAGGAATAGACCTTACGCCGTCTTCACCCTCAAGTTCTACAATCACTGTCAATTCTTTGTCCTTCAACTGAGCAGGAAGCACATTCACATAAATGTACTGGGTTGCGACCTCAGCGAATTTCTTTGCGGCGGTCACAGTCACTTTTGCCTCTTTTGAAGCGGCAGTGGCAGTAATTGCGCCGGTAGCAGGGTTGATATCGAATTTGCCCGAAAGATCCGCGTCATTGCTTGCAATGCTTACTTTCTTAGGGGCATATTCAGCAAACTCGGTTGATGTGAGTTTGATTTTGGCAGTGGCCAGCACCGGAGTAAGTTCAAATTTGAAAGTTTCGTCTACACCCGGAATGCCAACCATCTTGCCGTAAGCGAAACCGCTTGTAACAACGTTCGGAGCAGACTGAGTCTGAGTCTCGGCAAGCGATACGTTAGAGAATTTGCCATTCAGATAGACCACGTCAACGCTGTATGGATAGTACAGCATGAAGTTGTTCTCACCTGCGCTGAGGTTGAGAGGTACAGTGTTGAATTTCGCAGTGCCTTTACCTGCTTCTTCAGCCACGATAGCAGCTTTGGTGTTGAAAGACACGCCCTGAGTCTCAGAGAACACACCGAGGGTGGCACCTGCCGGCCATGCGAATTCTTCGGCAGCTACAGTTCCTTCGAGCACATAGCTTACATTTTTGTCTGGAGTAGGATAATCATCCTTGCCTCCGTTTTCCTTTTCCTGACAAGAAACCGCTGCCAGGAGAACCATTGTCAATGGCAATAAATAATGTTTCATCATATTGATTATTAAAATGTTATAAAATTTTACCAATTAGCGTTCTGTTCGAGTCCGGAATTGACTCCTCTCTGCTCTTCCGAAATAGGAAGCCATATCTTATGGTGCTGCCAGTTCTGTTTCAAGATGGTGATACCTGTCTTGAGGTAGCTGTCGGCCGGGAACTGGAGATATTTGTCGTCCATTTTACCTTTCTTCTCGACAACCATATCAGCATCCAGACTTGAAATATTATAGTCAATGAGGTTGAAACGGATAAGGTCCCATTTACGGGCGAACTCGAATACAAGTTCCCTTTCACGGCTTTCAAGAAGTTCCTCGAGGAAATCATCTTTGTGATAAGCGGTTTTGAGCCTGTTGAAAAGCGCTTCATCACCTTTGCAGGCACGTTTGAGCACCTCCTCCAGCTGCAATCTCGCAGTAGCTTCGTCGCCGCAATAATACAACGCCTCTGCATACATAAGATATACTTCAGCAAGTCGCATAAGCGGATAAGACACGGCGTGTTGATTGTAGATTCTCGAAATTTCGTCAATGCCGCAGAGTCTGAATTTGCCCGGACACACCTGGATTCCCGCAACAGGCATATAAGTCTGGGTCGGAGAGTCATAAAGAGGATGCTCAATCTGAACCGGTTTGCCTTCACCGTCAAGCTCATCGACCATAGTTCTCGGTGGTGCAGGATTCCAATAGGTGTACTCGCCCACCTTAATCTGTGTCTTGCCGTCAGACAGACGTCCCGTCATATTGTGGTCCCTGCGCGGGTCTTCAGAATCGTACATATAGAATGCTCTCGGCGTAGGGACAAAACGTCCGCCCCATGATGTCGGGGAATCTGAACTGCAAGTCGGAGTAGGCAGATAGAAACTGTTCGGCCAGTGGCCTTCAGAACCTGACAAAGCCTGTTCGGCAAGGAAGAGACACTCCTTGTACTGCTCGTCCTTGGTGGTCTCGCGGAAAAGATTTGTATAATCCGGAATCAGAGTGTATGAAGAATTGTCAATGATGTCTTTGCAGGCATTCTTTGCCTTGAGACTCATAGCGTCCGCATCCACGAAAGCGAAATCATTCAGAGGCTGGACTGCAACAAGGTCAGCGCCGACATTGTAGCTTTTGCAGGCTGCAAGATAGTTGCAGATACGTGCTATATATGCCGCGGCAGTGTATTTGTTGGCAGATGAAGTGCCGAGTATGCCGGTAACGTTGAGATTTGCGTATGCGAAATCCAAGTCATCCAAAATGAATTTGTAAACCTTTTCAAGGCTCTCCCTTGGTTCACTTCCGTCAGAATCAAATTCCTCCACTATAGGCACACCACCGAAGTTCCAAGCCAGATGATAATAGAAGAAAGCCCTGAGGAAACGCGCCTCAGCCTTATACTGAACTTTCTGCGCATCATCTACTTCGCCCTGGTCAATATAATGCAGCATGGTATTGCACCTGTTAATGCCTGCATACATCACTTTCCACATATCCCTGACACATTGGGTGCTCTCCACATAGTTTGCCCAGGACATCTCCAGACCTTCATTGCTGCCTGAAGTCTGAGCCACCATATCATCGGACGGGCAATTCATGATGTAAATCAGGCCTTGCTCGTAACTACCCCGCTGCACATTTCCCACCCCGGGTATGCTGTGTGTATTGATTGCCTCGTAACAAGACGTCAGAGCCATTCTCAAAGAAGTTTCGGTCTTGTAGAAATTCTCAGGAGAAGTCTGCGAATATGGGGTCTGATCCAGAAACCTGGCATATTCGCACGATGTGACAGAGAATATCAAAGCAGTTGCCGTCAAATATATAATTGTCTTTTTCATTTCCCGTAATTTTAGAATTTCAAATTAACTCCGAAGGTGAATGTTCTCGGTTTCGGATAAGACATCCTGTCAAATCCCGTGAAAAGAGGGTTATTTGTACTGACATCCGGATCCATTCCGCTGTATTTGGTCACCACGAAGACATTGTCCGCACTGAAGCTCAATCTGATAGAAGATATTTTCGCCTTCTGGAGTGCTTTATTGGTGAAAGTGTAGCTGAACATCAAATTCTTCAATCTGAGATAGGAGGCATCCTCAACATAATATGATGACGCCCAGGTATTGGTCTGGTTGAGCAGTCTTGAATAGGTATTCGAAGGATTTTCAGGAGTCCAATGCCCCTGCCATGCTTCTTTTCTCAAATTGTTGAATTGGGTGTTTCCGGACTGACCGGATTCAGTACAAAGCTTGAATTCATTAAGGATATCCCTGCCATAGAGACCTTCAAAGAAGAAGGACAATTCAAAACCTCTGTAAGTGAAAGTGTTACCCATACCCATAGTGAAATCAGGGTTGGAATTGCTTATCACTGTCCTGTCATCTGCAGTAATCACATTGTCGTTTCCCGCTATATCCTTGTATTTACGGTCACCAGGTTGCACGTTCACAGAAGCGATGCTGACCACGCCCTCTTTCAATTTGTAGTCATAGAGTTCGTAGGTCTCGGAAGTATTGGCCACGAGTTCTGCAGGAAGCGGCTGGGGATTCTCGACGCCCTTTCTGTACGCATAGAAGTCAGAGAGCTGGTAGTTGCCGTCAGCAACATAGCCATAGCCTATACCGATAGGCTGGCCGACCATAATACGTGAGATGTCGCTTGACAACTGGCCGTTAGGAATATTTACGCTGGTATATTCAATGCCTCCGATGTCGAGAACCTTGTTTCTTGACAGGTCAAAGGTGATGTTTGTCGACCATGAGAAGTCACGTGTCTGGATATTACGGGTCATAAGACTGAGCTCGATGCCTTTGTTCTCCACACGGCCGAGGTTCTGCCATTGCTGGTTGAAGCCCGTCTGGGCAGGAAGAGTGGCGCGGTATAGCATATCTCTTGTATCCTTGTAGTAGAAATCCGCAGTGAAATCAATACGGTTGTTGAAGAGACTTACATCCAATCCGAGGTCATACTGATAGGTGGTCTCCCATTTCAATTTGGTGTTCGCAGAGGTAGAAGGAGCCACGCCCATCACTTCCTTGCCGTTCACTGAATAATAGTCAGTGGTCAGCAGGGCCATCGTAGCATAATTGGCTATTCGGTCATTACCGGAAGCTCCGACGCTGAAACGGAGTTTGAACTGGTCGAGCCAGGTCACATTTTTCATGAACGGCTCTTCAGAGAGACGCCATGCCACTGAAGCTGACGGGAAATATCCCACACGGCTGCCTGCAGTGAATTTTGACGAACCGTCAGCACGCATGTTGAATGACACATAATATCTTTGCCTGTAGTTGTAGCTGACGCGGCCGAAAGTGGACATCATAGTGCTGAAGCTATAACCTTCAGAAGTTTTCTCCTGCACGCCTCCTTTGCTTATGTCGAAAATTCCTGTAGATGCATCCTGGAAATCATAAGCGCCAATCTGTATATTTTCATTGTGATACTGGCTCATTTCAACACCGAGCATGGCGTCGAAGTTGTGCGCTTCGTTCCAAGTATGCTTGTAGGTCAAAGTCGCAGAAGTGTTCCAGCTGTAGGTATCGACAGTTTTGATACGTCCCAGACCGTTTTTAGGATAGCCCCAAGGACTGTCCACTGTATAGAACTCCATCAATTTCGAATTTGAAGTGTTGCCTGACGCCTGCGCTCTGAAAGTGAGGTCCTTGATGATATCCCACTCTACGTAGGCATTGGCCGCGACTCTCGAATACGTTGTCTTTTTATAGGTTTCATCCGTCACACATGCAACAAGTGAATATGCTCCGGTATTCTCCGTGTCGCTTGCTGTGTAGAGGTTGATAGGCCTTCTGAGATATATCATCTGGATGAGACCGCCGTAGCCAAGGTCACCGCCTCCGGATGAGACAGCTCCGTTGGAAATTGTACGCCCATATGTGACTGAAGCCCCGAAACGCAGTTTGTCACTGATGCTGTGGTCGACTTTAAGCTGGCCTGTGTAACGCTGGAAATCATTGTTTATCACAAGACCGTCCTGATTGAGGTAGCCTGCACTGAACAAAAGCCGGGTCTTTTTATTTATCATAGAATTGACCGAGAGACCATAATCCTGGGTTACCGCCGTGCGATAGAGCATCTTCTGCCAATCATTGTATTCATATGCGCTTGCATCCAAAGGAGTGTCCATTACACCGTCACCGTCAGTATCCTGGCCATAGCCTGACCAGCCGAAATCCTTACGGCTGAAACGGTAATCCACATACTCCTGGGCACTGAGCAAATCGATATGCTTCGGTACATTTGAAATACCCACATTGGCAGTGAAGTCAATCATTGTCCTGTCCCCGCCTTCACCGCCGCTCTTAGTGGTGATGATAATGACACCGTTGGCACCGCGCGAACCGTATATTGCAGTGGCTGTGGCATCCTTCAGGACTTCGATAGATTCTATATCGTTAGGATTTATAAACGAAAGAGGGTCAAAAGAGCCGCCGCCGGTAGAACCCGTCGTCGCAATTTCGGAGTCTGAAATGTCCATCTGCATACCGTCGATGACAAACAGCGGAGTAGTACCCGCATTGATGGAGTTGTTACCCCTGATTTTGATGCTGAAACCTGAGCCCGGCTCACCTGACTGCGAAGTGATATTAAGACCTGCAACCTGTCCCTGCAGAGCACCTACCACATTACGGTTGCCTGTTTTTGCCAGATCCTCTGCCTTGAACGAACTGACTGAACCCGTAAAATCCCTTTTGGACAACGAACCGTAACCGATAACGACAGCATCTTCGAGTATCATGCTGTCACCTTTGAGTCTAACATTCAATTCCGTCTGGGAATCAATTACAATTTCCATAGTCTCCATTCCTATGGAAGAAATCTGAAGGGTTTTGCCCAGCATTTTCTGGATGGTAAACCTGCCGTCAATATCCGTTGTCACACCGATATTGGTTCCTGCATACACGACACCGCCGCCAATGACGGGTTCGCCCCTGTCATCCGACACCGTACCGCTGATAACATCCTGCGCAAACAAATTCACAGAGAACGTCACAGCCAAAAGCAGCAAAATTGATTTTAGATAAAACTTCATATTATAATTTTTATAACTTTTATTCTATGGATTTCTACGCTACTCTGCAGCCCCGTCCGTCTGCTGATAAATGCGGCAATCGGCATTGCTCACGGTAATCTTGTCCCCTATATCCTCACTGCCCAGGAGTTGTCCTCCCTGCCGAATATTCTGCATCACCACATTCTTGATTTTGTGTTCATCATTGTCCTTGCCCATCACGAGATTGCCGAAACGCGGTTCATTGAGTATATTGATATTTCTGAGAACAATGCCGTCGCAAGTACCAGGCGTATACTCCACTCCGTTTCCGAGATTGTTCACGTATGATTTTCTGATGTCAAGACAGATTCCGAATTCTCCGCAATCCTCAAGATACATATTTTCAAAAAGAATATCAGACACATGACCTCCCGCGCAGTTATGGACGGCCAAACCGCCTCTGTACATACCTCTGCTTGCTTCTTCACCCGCGCTGTGGACGCTGTAGCAGTTCCTGTATGTCACATTGGATACATTCTCGTTGATTTCAGCACCTATAATAAATGAATTGCCACCTGTTGTATTCCACGCGGTACAGTTATCAAAAATCACGTTATCGACTGTGCCCTTGTAGTCCCATTTGTGGGATTTTATGCAGAATACGTCATCGTGGGCATAACCGAAACAGTTAGTGACCAAAGCATTTTTGCAGCCTAACAGATCCAAGGCATCGTTTTCCTTGCCGGAATCCGACATAGTGCTTTTGACTGCTACAACTTTATAGTTGTCCACAGTTACTCCATCCGCCTCAGTCAGCAAGGTGCTCCAGTTATTGTTATTTATCAGAGTGACATCCTTAATTGTAAGATTTTTAGTCTTGTTGATTTGAATCCCTCTGGCATCCCTGTCTCTGGCGTCAATGATGCCACAGCCTCTGATTGTAATGTCCTGCGTCTCAATGGACGCTGCCACACAAGCCTTGGCGATGGCTCCGCCCTCGACATACAGAGTCTGTCCTGACTGAAGAGTGAAATTCGCATTGCTGACAGTGCCGGCCTTGAAATATTTCACATTAGGATCATTCTCATCAGGCTTTTCGGTCTCCAACGGATTAACAAAAATAAAGAGACACTTGCTTTCATTGCCGTTGATTTCCACGACCACCTGGTCGTAAGGCTTCAAAGTGAACTGTGCCTTGCCGTCCACCATTTTATAATGGAAATCTTTTGAGAGAGGGCGTATTACAACTGATTCAATCTGCTCTCGCCATGCCCCGACCTCCACAGTGACAGGTCCGTCTGCACCGAAAGCACAGACATCGTGCTCGATGGTGGGAAGTACCATCGAAGATTTTCCGTTTACATCAACAGAAAAATATGTCGATGGAATTATTTCGTCGGAATAACGGTAAATTTCAATCTTCCGGCCCGTAGGTTCCGTACCCCCCCCACGCCCTTATCACAGGCCTGGACTGTCAGAAGAGAAAATGCAATGAATGCACAATGGAAAAAATTTTTCATTGACTATTCGTCTTTATTGTTAATAATCCTTTTATCTGTGGACGTCCACAAATGTAGGGAAATATTTTTTAATTACAATAAAATTCAGGCTTCGGACAGGGCAAAATTAAAGAATTTCGTTTATTTGGATTTTTCTTATTATCCATATAAAATATTATAAATCAATGTTTTATATTCAAGTACAAAATCAATTCAGACTGTGCTGATTTTACGCTAAGTCCAAAAGCCTGCAAGCCGGCCTGAATCTGTTCCTTCTTTAACATTCAATTTCGAAATCAGCAATTTTTCCCATCACAGTTGCCGAAAATCAAAAAAAAACTTATCTTTGACTAAGTCAAACACATTATCTATGCTAAAACCGATACATTATATTTCAGCTGAAGAAGCGGTAAAAGTTGTCAAATCAGGAGACCACGTGCATTTCAGCAGCGTGGCCAGTGCGCCTCAGGTACTTATCAAAGCATTGTGCGCAAGGGGAGAACGCGGAGAACTGAGGAATGTACACATCCACCATCTTCACACCGAGGGACCTGCGCCTTACACTGACGAAAAATTCAACGGAATATTCTTCCATCAGGGTTTTTTTATCGGAGCGAATGTGCGCAAAGGCGTGCAGAGCGGATATGCGGACTACATTCCGGTGTTTCTGAGCGAGACCCAGAGGCTGTACCGCTGCGGAGCACTGCCCTGCGACGTGGCTATGATTCAGGTCTGCCCGCCGGACAAACACGGTTTCGTATCGCTCGGGACCTCTGTGGATGCGACTTTGGCTGCGATAGAATGCGCAAAAAAAGTCATCGCCGTGGTCAATCCGAATGTGCCGCGCGCCTGGGGGCAGGCTATGATACCGATGTCGTGCATTGATATGTTTGTAGAGGATGACACGCCGTTAGTACCGGCACATTTTGCGGAGCCTAATGAAGTGGAAATCGCCATAGGAAAGCACTGCGCGGAGCTGATTGAGGACGGAGCCTGCCTGCAGATGGGTATTGGAGCACTGCCAAACGCCGTTTTGGCCCAGCTCGGTAATCACAAGGACTTGGGTATCCACACTGAGATGTTCGCGGACGGAGTGCTTCACCTTGTGGAAAAAGGAGTCATAACGGGACGCAACAAAGTGACTGACCGCGGAAAACTGGCGTCGACTTTCCTTATGGGCTCGAAGGAGGTATACGATTTCATCGACGACAATCCCATGGTGGTTATGATGGATGTTGGCTATACGAATGACCCGTATATCATTTCGCAGAACCCTAAGATGACGGCCATCAATTCAGCAGTGCAGATTGACCTGACAGGTCAGGTATGCGCGGATTCCATCGGCACGAAATTCTACTCCGGAGTGGGCGGACAGTGCGATTTCGTCTACGGAGCGTCACTTTCGAAAGGCGGCAAGGCAATCATCGCCATGCCGTCACGCACGACCAAAGGCATCAGCAAGATTGCTCCGACCATTGCTGACGGAGCCGGAATCGTGACCACACGTGCCCATGTGCATTATGTCGTGACGGAATACGGAGCTGTGGACCTCTACGGACGCTCTATGCAGGAACGCGCCAAACTGCTGATTTCCATTGCCCATCCTGATGACAGGGAAATGCTTGACCGGGCAGCCTTCGAACGCTTTGGACCGCACTTCCTAACAATTGGAAATTAGCAATTAGTAATTTGTAATTAGCAGTTAACAGCCAGCAATAAGCAATAAGCAATTAGTAATTAGCAATTTGTGAGTTGTACTTAGCAACGGGCAATTTGTAAGTTAACCGTCATCTTGACAAAACGTTTATCCTGTGTCATCACGAGAGCTCCATATTTCTGTCATTTCGAGCAAAGCCCGAAGGGCGTAGCCGAGAAATCTTGTACATTGCAGAACCAACCACCCATTTTAAATCCGAAGGTTTTAAAATGACAGAATCACTCTGATTTCTGGCGGGCGGTGAGGGCACGCTGGAACTCACGGGCGTTTTTGAGGTGTTCGCTGTAAGTCACTGCAAACCTGTGTGTAAGATCGAAATCCGGCGAAGCGCAGAAATAAAGATATCCGTGATTGTCAGGATTCAGAACGGCCTCGATACACGCTTTCGGCGGAATATTGATAGGAGTTGGCGGCAGACCGGCATATTTGTAGGTATTGTATGGCGAATCCACCTGCAGATGTTTTTTCAGTATACGCGTAGGCTCGTAATCGAAGCAGAATGCAACGGTCGGGTCAGCCTGCAGCTTCATTCCTTTGTGCAGCCGGTTGAGATACACCCCGGCAATCACCGGATACTCGAAATCCTTTATAGTCTCGCCGCTGACAATTGAAGCAAGCACGGACACTTCCATCGGATTCAGTTTGTGCGCAGCTGCAGAAGCCATTCGCTCAGGTGTCCAGAAAGCGTCATATTCACGTTTGAACCTGCCGAAAACCTCATCCATCGATGCAGTCCAGTACATACGGTAGGTATCCGGAAGTATCATCGCGAAAACATTCTCCGGAGTGAAACCGTACTGCGCTAAGAAAGCCGCCGAATCCACATATTCGGCAACAGTTGCAGAATCCACCATCAGCTGGTTTGAAATCTGCCTGGCAAGCTTGCCCTTCGAGCGGATAGTCCCGGACAGAGTCAGATTGCACTCGCTCTGCCAGCCGAAAACCAACATTCTCGCCACATAAATGCTCTGCGAAGAGGCCTTCACCTCATAGCGCCCGGGTTTCATGCGCTCAGCCACAGCCATTTTATCAAAAGTTCGGTACAGCGAACGCACATGCTTCACTCCGGCATTTGCGACCAGAGAATCAATCACCTGCTGCGCAGTGGTTTCAGGATACACATAAAGCACATAATCTTCACTGAAATTCGCCGCCTTGTTGTCGATATAATAACGCCCGAGCACAAAGCCCGCCACAACACCGGCCACGGCAAGCGTTACGCAAAGAGCTATGATGATTTTCCTTTTCATTATTTTCTCAATTTAATCACATCACCCGGGCGAATCAGCGACTCGTCCTTAATGCCGTTCATTTTTTTCAAACTCTTGACAGTCACCGCAAAACGCTGTGCAATTCCGATGAGGCTGTCACCTTCTTCCCATACATATTTGTCCAGACCTTTGGCCGTCTGTGATTTTTTGGCCTGCAGATACACCACAGAGCCGGGGACAAGTTCTCCCTTGCCAGTCACATCGTTGAAACGACGGATTTCCTTTGAAAAAAGATTATAGTTTTTTGCAATGCTGTCGTATGTCTCGCCCTCCATGGCATAAATGAAAGGCACGCCGTTCTGCGAATACATCTCGCGCGACATCGCAAAACTGAAATACGCCTTCTGCTCATCCGAAAGCGGCTTCACCTGCTCCAGACGAAGCGGCGGCTCAGGCAGCACATTCTCTGTATGCTTGTCGCGCTTTGGTTTCTTGTCATCTTTTGATGGTTTTCCGCCGTCCTTCGATGGTCTGACTTCATCATATTCATAGAGCCTGTAATCCTCGATCAGCTTTATCAATTTCGACGGGTACTCCGGGTCAGTGGCATAGCCGGCACGTTTCAAACCGTATGCCCAGCCCTTGTAATCAGTGGTTTTCAGGTCAAAAAGAAATTTGTACCTGTCCCTGTAGCGCAGGAAATCCGAATGGTCCATAAAAGAATCCTCCGCCTTGGCATATTTGCGGAAGCACTCCCCCTTGCGGTCATCATCGTGATAAGACTTCGCTCCGGTCCAGTCATTGTGACATTTTATGCCGAAATGGTTGTTGGCCTTGGTGGCAAGCTCAGACCTTCCGCTGCCGGACTCGAGCAGGCCCTGGGCAAGGGTAATGCTTGCAGGAATGCCGCTACGGTACATCTCTGACACGGCAATCTCCGAATATTTCGCAATGTACTCTTTCTGCACGGTCTGAATTGAGGCTGTAAAACAACAGACTGCTGCAAGCAATATCACTATAAAATCAAATTTCTTCATTGACTAATAAATAATTAAAATATCATCAAAACTGTCATCCCGAGCAGGAACTTCCAGCTGTCATTTCAACCGCTGTCTATTTTTTGTCATTTCGACAGGCCTCCCCTTCTGTCATTTCGAGCAAAGCCCTAAGGGCGCAGTCGAGAAATCTTGTACACATTTCGCGAATGTAAAGATAACAAATTACTTCGAAAAACGCACAAGTGGAAGGTCAAAAACATCCCCGTCACGGCACAAAACCGAATTCCCGAATATAGGCCTTATTTCATCAAGGAAAAAAGAAACATCCCTGTAGCGGGAAGAAAAATGTCCCAAAAGCAATTTGCCCACTCCGGCCTCAACAGCACAACGCGCCGCATCCACAGTCCTCGAGTGGAAAGTAGCCGCTGCCCTCTCTGCCATATCCTCAGGGAAAGTACACTCGTGATAGAGCAGAGTCACCCCACGCACCCACTCCGAAAGCTCAGGAAAAGGAGCCGTATCGCTGCAATAGGCATAAGAGCGAGGCTCATAAGGGATGTAGGCATGCTCCGCCACGGAAATCAGCAGAGGCTCATCACTTCCGCTGCAGGGCCGGAAGCCGTTCTCCTCGCAGGCCACTGTGCACCCGCCCGCCGGACGGACAACATCAATGCCGTTTTTTAGCGAAGCTATCTCGGCTATTGTCAGTCCGAGACGTTCAATTGAATCCTTGCAGACATTATACTGCGGCTGTCTCTCACGGATGATAAAGCCATAGCATTCAATGCCGTGGCGCAGAGGGAAAGCGAGCAGTTCCACGCTCCTGGTCTGGAATACCGTCTCCGGTTCCTTCATCGAAAGCGGCACGAAATTGATGTCAAACTTGATTCCCTGGCCGAACTGCTTCAGAAAGAAGTCCAGAACGGGAGCAAAGCTGCGGGGAGCGAAAATATCCAGAGCGGCAGTCCTGCCGAACATACCCATGGTCGACAGCAGACCGAAAATCCCGAAAACATGGTCTCCATGCACGTGTGAGATACATATATGATTGATACTCAGCACAGGAATATGCGCTTTGGCAAGCCTCATCTGAGTACCCTCGCCACAGTCAATCAAAAATGAGCGCCCACGTACATCAAGTACCTGGGCGCTCTGATATCTGTCTGTAGAAGGTTTGGCCGAAGCCGTACCCAATACGTTCAGTGTAAAATTCATCGTCTGAAATCCACAGATGAATTATTCACCTTTTTCCAACTGGCTCTTAAGACCTGCGAGGATATCAAGGTCACCGAGAGTAGTCTTCTCGATATTTGAATTGATCTTCCTTACAGCCTTCTTGGTGTTGTCAGCCTCTGCAGCTACGCGCTCTGCCTTAGCCTCAGCGTAAGTCTTCACGTGAGAGAGAGTTGCCTTTCTTGTGCTGCGTTTAAGCTCAATAACCTTGAATGCGAGGGTGTCACCTGCGACAGGCATCTTGCCATCCTCTTTTACAAGCTCTTTTGCAGGGCAGAATGCGTCAAGGTCAGGGTGAAGCTCAACAACAGCGCCTTTGTCATTTGCGCTTGCAATCTTGGCCTCAACTACAGTACCTACCGAGTATTTGGCCTCGATTTCATCCCATGGGTTAGGGAGGAGCTGTTTGTGGCCGAGGCTGAGTTTGTGGGTCTCCTCATCGAAGTCAAGAATAACAACCTCGATCTTGTCACCTGAGTTGATCATCTCTGAAGGATGTTTGATCTTGCTCCATGAAAGGTCGCTGATGTGTACAAGACCCTCGATACCTTCCTCAAGCTCTGCGAATACGCCGAAGTTGGTCACGTTGCGTACAGTTGCAGTGTGCTTTGAACCTACAGGATATTTCTCACGGATATTCTCCCAAGGGTTCTCGACAAGCTGTTTCAGACCGAGAGACATCTTCTTCTCATCTCTGTCAAGGGTAAGGATCTGGGCCTCAACCTCATCACCCACCTTCAAGAAGTCTGAAGCGATACGGAGCTTAGGTGACCATGACATTTCTGAAACATGGATAAGTCCCTCAACACCCGGCTCAATCTCAACGAATGCACCGTAATCGGCAACGAGAACGACTTTACCTTTAACCTTGTCACCCACCTTGAGGTTCGGATCAAGAGCATCCCAAGGATGTGTAGTGAGCTGTTTCAAGCCGAGAGCGATTCTCTTCTTTGACTCGTCGAAGTCAAGAACGACAACATTGATCTTCTGGTCGAGCTGGACAACCTCTGTAGGATGGTTGATACGGCCCCATGAAAGGTCTGTGATGTGGATAAGACCGTCAACACCGTTAAGGTCAACGAATACACCATAGTCGGTGATGTTCTTGACAGTACCCTCGATAACCTGACCTTTCTCGAGAGTACTGATGATTTCCATCTTCCTCTGCTCGAGCTCAGCCTCGATAAGGGCTTTATGTGAAACGACGACATTCCTGAATTCCTGATTGATTTTGACAATCTTGAAATCCATAGTAGTGTCAACAAACTGATCGTAGTCGCGGATAGGGCGAACATCGATCTGAGAACCAGGCAAGAAAGCCTCGATTCCGAATACGTCTACAATCATACCGCCTTTTGTACGGGTCTTGATGTAACCCTTTACAATCTCGTTTGCATTGAAAGCGGCATTTACCATATCCCAAGAACGGAGCTGGCGTGCTTTTTTGTGTGAAAGAATGAGCTGTCCCTTCTTGTCCTCGGTATTCTCGACATAAACCTCAACTTTGTCGCCGACCTTGAGCTCAGGGTTGTAACGGAACTCAGGAGCCATAATGACACCTTCACTCTTGTAACCGATGTTTACAATAACCTCTCTCTTGCCGACAGCGGTCACTGTACCTTCAACGACCTCACCCTCAACTACTTTTGAGAGAGTGTTGTCATACTGTGCCTTTATGGCGTCTTTGTCGCCGCCATAAACATCCTCATTCTCAAATGCATCCCAATCGAAATCTTCGGGATTCACTGAAGCATTCAAGGCAACCTTCTTGGTTTCCTCTACTACAGGAGCCTCTTCAACCTGAGCGGCTTCCTGTTCTACGTTTTTAATCTGTTCTTCCATAAAAAATGTAATTTTTTCTAATTAGAAGTTAAACTTTATGTATTGTCTTCCTTTGTGAACAAAAAAAATGCGCACTCCGGAAAAAGCGCGCAAATATAATCATATTTTTTTATACTTCCAACAATATAATCCAATCTTTATGCAAGGCACTGATTATTACAGCATTTTCATTTTTTTGAATATCCAGTAAGTCAGCCCGAAAGTCAGAAGCATGAACGCGACAATCACGACCCAGCCCCAGGAGGAATCGGCAATAAACCAGCCGAAACGCACATTCATTCCGAAAAAGCCTGTCACCAAAGTCGGAGGCATAAGCATAAGAGACACGAAAGTGAACACCTTCATAATCTTGTTCTGCTCCACATTGATAATACCGATTACGGTATTCTGCAGATACTCAAGCCTCTCGAAGCTGAAATTCGTATGATTGATCAGTGAATTGATATCTTTCAGGATGATATTCAACTTGTTGTGCAGGTCATGCGGAAAGTCGTCGGTCTTCAGCAATGAAGAGATCAGACGCTGCTTGTCGACCACGTTCTCCCTCACAATCATGGTATTGTCCTGCAACTGGTTGATATCGAGCAGGAACTCCTCATTGATATCCTCACCCAAATTCACCTTCTTGTTGTACTGCGCGATTTCCTTCGAAATCAACTCGACGATGTCCGCATCCAGATCGACACGCTGTTCCAATATGCTCACGAAAACGACCGCTCCCGAATAATAGGTTTTAGGAAAAGCGAAAAGTCTGCGCTGCAAATCGGTGAAACTCTTCAAAGGGCACTCTCTCAGCGTAGTCAACACATTGCCTGTCAAAATGAAAGACACTGTCTCCATAGAATATTCCTCAGGACCCGGCATCACGAAATTGGTGTTTGCGAAGATGGCATCCCCGGTCTCGGAGAAACGTGATGAACTCTCAATCTCCTCTGCCTGGGCCCTGCTCTGGATGGTGGTACCGACAAATGCCTCAGTAGCCCTTTTCTCCTCACCCGATGGAGAGAACAGGTCAATCCATATCACGTCATCACGACGGATTTTTCCGAAATCCTTCTCAGTCTGAGCGACTTGCACCTGACCGTTTTCTTTGTAGAAGATTGAAAGCATAACGATTTCCCTCCATGGTTTACAGTAAGCCTCAAAACCCGCAGCGCCAATTTTTTAGCCCACTTAAAATCGGTTTATAATTTTTTCGAACCCGCAAAAGTAAGTTTTTTTCACCAAAACGCCAATACTTCTCCAGAAAACTTTCCCATTTTTTTATTCTCTTCCCCTGTCATCACGAGTACTCCCTGTCATCCGAACGATACATAGATTTGCTCAACACTTACAAAATATGTACAAACCACATCATCCATTCAACGCCTTGCATTCGCTTAGAAAGTCATGCGCTTCGTTTACTCGGGAACAAAACATCCCATATTTATGCCCGAGACCAAGAAAAAGATTATATAAGGTGATGTGAAAAAGGCAAGTTCTTGCGTGCAATAACGAATTTCCCAAATTATTGAATTTAGACAGTGAAGGCCACCAAAAACAAATTATTACGAATAAAAGACATATTATTTAGGATAGATGAATAAAATTACATACCTTTGCAGCGGAAATGCGGGTGTGCGGACAGACTAAGGAGAGAATTAAGGAAAATGCAATTAAGTCCGATACCCTGGAGAAGCGGTCTTGAAACAGCTTCACGGTTTATAGCTTATTGGAAGTCATTTGTCTTTCAAGCAATTGAAATTCAAATCTTTTCGATGAAATATACCAAATAACTAAATTCAATATTATGAGAAAAACAAACCTTAATTCTAATGTTTGGGAGCAGTACGTATCTCCCGGCATGAAAATTCTTTCCCTTCAATCTGAAGGGGTTTTATGTGACAGCGTCGGTGGTGGTTCCATAGACAAATGGGTGGAAGAAGACACCGGTCTTGATTTTTAACAACTAACATCGTAAAGCCATGAAAAAAGTTATGCTTTCTTTGGGAGTTGTTGCAGCAGCTGCGCTCTCCCTCGTTTCCTGCCAGAAAGAAATGTCCAATCCGGACGGAAATCCCGCTGTCAAAGGCACTCCGTTTGAAATCATCGCGACTTCGGCCGACACCAAGACTGTCAACAACGGCCTCGCAACCGAATGGGCCGGCGATGAATCAATCAACCTCTTCTACGCCGCAGCCGGTGAAACCACCTACAACAACGGCGGCGAATTCACAACTACCGATACCGGCGCATCCGTTAAGTTCAACGGCACTCTCGACGCTTCGAAACTCGGAGATAGCAACGACTGGTATGCTTTTTACCCGTACAACAAAGACATTGAGTCTCCGGCAAACGGAGCAAAAGTATCAGGCAAAGACAATTTCACTACGCTCGGTCACACCAATAACGGCAGCCTGACGCAAAACGGAGTAGACAACAAGTCACACCTTGCCGGTGACAATCTCCCAATGTATGCAATAGCTTCTGGAGTGGAAAAAGGCACGACACCGGAACTTGCCTTCCATCATTTGGCGAGTATCATTAAAGTGCACGTAACCAATTCGACTTCAGAGACTCTGACCATCAGTTCGGTCTCTTTCACAGCTCCCGAAGACATTGTCGGAACATATTGCATTGACTACACCGCTACACCTGTCATCTACACCAAATCAGGCGACAATTATGTCGGGACCACTGCGAATCTCAATGTGACGAATGCCGAGATTGCAACCGGTGCAGCAGCGGATTTTTACCTCGCAATCAAACCTTTCACTGCAAAAGCAGGCTCCACCCTAAAACTCGCAGTCAACGGCAACGAAAAAGCAATCGAACTTACCAATGATGTCACCTTCACCGCCAGCAACATCAAGCCGCTGAATTTCAATTATGATTCATCACAAAAAAAGTGTACAATTAATTTTAACGACATAAATACTGTCAGTTCTTTGTGTGCCTCTGTGCCTAATTCAAACAAGAATGTCACGATAACCAAGGAATTAACAACATCTGAGGGATTTGTGTTATCTACGACAAATGGAGGAACTACAACTCGTATCAATAATGTAGGTGGAAAATATGAGATGAGGATATATAGCGGTGGAACGATGACACTAACAGCTCCCGTCGGGTATGTGATGACTAAAATAGCATTTAACTCTCCAGAAAATTATGCAACATTTGACGATTGGGAGGGAGAATCATCATCGCACACATTTAATTGCTCTACAACTTTATATAAAATTTCAACCATAACAATAACATACCAATCCGATAACGCGCCTAAAACTCCATCTATAGTATGTTCAGATGTTACAGGCCTTTCAGCACGCAAAGGCAACTTTGATCTCACCTATACCATTACTAACCCGATCGAGGGCACTACATTGGAAGTATTGTGCGATGGCACGGTTGTCACGGAAGCAACGGCATCCGAAGGCTCAATCAGTTATTCCATTGCTGCAAACACTACGACAGAAGCACGCGAAGGAAGCATCACCCTAACTTACGGAGATATAACCAAGGTCATAACAGTCTCACAGAATGCTCCGGTATTCAAAGTTTCTCGCACAGAGGTCGAGCTTGCAGCAACAGCGGGTGCCAAGACAACAATCACTCTCACAAGTGACTTCAACTGGATGGCATATGCTTCGAACGCGGACTTGATTTCTGTATCGCCGGAAGTCTGTGATTACGATACGGATGGTTACATAGACGGAAAAACGACAGTGACTATCTCCGCCAAGGCGGGCAACACCGCAGACTCTGCTATTGAATTGGGCACTGTTACTTTCACAAATGAAGCCACGGAGGAAGAACTTATTGTCTCCGTCAGACAAAAGGGCATCGCTGTGCTCCAGTCCATCGCATGGACAGGCTACACTACAAGCTATATGGTGAATGACACATTCAAGAAAGACGGAACAGTCACCGCCACCTACTCAGACGGGTCAACCACAAACGTTACCGCTGACGCTACCTTCTCTGAACCAGACATGACAACCGCCGGCGAGAAGACTGTCACCGTTACATACGAAGGCAAAGAGACCACCGGAACAATCACAATCCAAGAAATTGGTGAAAGTATTTTAAATTGGAATTATGTGGTTGATACCACATCTCCAACTTTCAACTCTGAAAATCCAATAACGATTAATGAGGCAATATGGAGTATCACAATGGGGGAACAAATAGGAACTCCAACCAATAATGGCAAGCCAGCAAACGCTTATAAATCTTGTGGTTGGCAATGGGGTAATTCAAGTTCAAAGTATTGGGCTTCATACACACTTTCAACCGACTATTTCAATGATAAAAAAATCAAAAGTGTTGCAGTAAATATACTTAACAATGGTTCAAAAGCGGGTACGATAGTAGTAAAACAAGGTAATATTACCATAGGTACTGAAACGAAAACGTTTGGTCAAACATGGACTACTCTTACAGCAAATACCACACAAGGTGCTGGTGGAACACTGACAATTGAATACTCTGTTGCCCAAGCTTCATTTATTCATTCAATTGAAATAGAGTATGTTGAATAAATATATTATTGATTAGTAGTGGTTTTTCAAATCATAGTCAATGATTATCTAATCTTCCGCCGACAAAACATCCGACAGCCACGACCATCACCGGTCCGTGGCTGTTTTTATACAGCTGGGTAAATAATCTAAGAGTACGCCTCCGATGAAATGCATATTGTAGCCGGAAGGAACTCCTGGCTTCTTTTGTGAGTCATTAATCCCACAAGTCGCTATCGTGACCTGTCATTGCTCCCAAAACGTTGATTATCAACACTAAAAACACCAAAACGCTAAACATATATCTGTTATTTATTTGTTTTTCCAACAAATATAGCAGTCATATGCGCCAAACCACGACACACATCTATAAATTTTTTCGGTTAATCCCGACGATGCGAATTCTGCTTTTCTTTATTCGCAAGTCTCCGATAAACGTAAAATGAGCCGTCAACAAAGTGCGTAGTTAATTAGGTGTTTTGCCCACAAAAACAACACCAATCGTGGACAAGAAAGCCTGCCATAGAATTTTCTACAATGATTCGACAACATCAAAGCTAAGACCTGTATATTTACATATTAGTTCATTGGACATACCATCGGCTTTCATGTTTTTAGCGGCCTCTATTTTGCCTTCCTCGCGTCCTTCTGCTCGTCCAGTCTGTTTCCCTTCTTTCAATCCCTCTTCCCGTCCTTCCGCGATTCCTTCTTCCCGTCCCTTCTTTGTCCAATTGATGCGCTCCGTATTCCGCTGCCAGATCTCGTCCTGACGTGCCCACT